>JAEEMK010000062.1 GCA_016283175.1 Bacteroidales bacterium | reverse complement strand
ATATGTCTACGAAGGCGACGAAATGCCTGAAAAATGCCCCATCTGCGGCAAACAAATGCAGGAAGTGAAAGAGGACATCAAGACTTGGGCTGCCGAGCATATCGTCGGCGTCGCCAAGGATGCCCCCGAGGACATCAAGGCCGACCTGCGTATGAACTTTGAAGGCGAGTGCAAAGAGGTCGGTATGTACCTCGCAATGGCCCGCGTGGCTCACCGCGAGGGCTATCCCGAAATCGGTCTCTACTGGGAGAAAGCCGCTTTTGAAGAGGCTGAACACGCCGCCAAATTTGCCGAGCTGCTGGGCGAAGTGCTGACCGACAGCACCAAGCAGAACCTCAAGATGCGCGTCGACGCCGAGTACGGTGCCACCGCCGGCAAGACCGACCTGGCCAAACGCGCCAAAGCCCTCAACCTCGACGCCATCCACGACACCGTCCACGAGATGGCCCGCGACGAGGCCCGCCACGGTAAAGCCCTCGAAGGCCTGCTGAACCGCTACTTCAACAAGTAAGCATTTCAGAATCCACAGATAAAACAAAAAAAGAGAGTCTCACGACTCTCTTTTTTGTATGGCAAGCCATACATCATCTAATAATTAACTTTTGCACAATGCAAGTATCGTTGCTTTTTATTTTCACAAAATAAGATCCTTGTGGCAGACCACCAACATCAAATCCCGTCTGGCAGTCGCCGCCGCACTCGAGGCTCTGCGACAACACCTTGCGTCCACCAAGGTCATAAACACTAACGTCTATGTGACCCGATATTCCATTGACAGTTACCGTGGTATTGCGCGAGGCCGGGTTGGGACTGACGATGGCCCGCATCGTGTTACCATTTGCAACAATGCCGCTGGTAGCGGTTTTGAACGTCACAGTTGTCCATCGGCTTGATATGCCTGCATCACATTTTGCCCTGACATTGACATCATAATAGACATCTGGAGTGAGTCCTCCTATATTGGCGTGACCACCACTAACATTGTTTATCTTGATACCCTGCCCGGCACCGAACCCCTGGGGGCCGTACTCTATATCGCACGCAGCTGAGTTGCTTTGCCAAGAGACATAGACCGATGTCTGGGTGATATTGCTTGCCTGCAAATTGTCAACTGGAGGGCACTCCAATGTGGCAAACTGAACGTTGTTGCTGTTGTCCGACTCGAGAATTCCTCCCCCACAATAGGCACGCACCGCAGCATTATAACTGACACCCTGCACAAGGCATTCAACAAGGACCGGATGTTCATTCACCAATATGTTTGTATCATAGGCAGTGTTCCAGATATGCAACATCCATTGGCCCTCGTCTGTGGCAGCTTGCCAGTCGAAGACGGCCGACGAATATCCAATATCACTGACAGTCAACCCTTCCGGTGCTTCACATAGCAATGTATCTGTAAAGATATTGACCGTTACAGGCTGAGAAAAGCGTCCTTCGACACTGTCGCACACCGAACGTATCGCGCAACGGTAATGGCTGGTTGGAACAAGTCCTGAGAGGGTGACATTATTAGTATTAACCGTCATAACAACATCCTGTTCATCGGAATCCAGCATACTTAAAGTCACCTCGTAGGCCGGTGCGTTGCCGCTCCACGACAACGTGGCGAAGTTGTAACCAACCGTGTCGACAGCCAGACCTGCCACAGGCGCGCAATAAGGTGTACAGCTGTATAGCTGCAGGAATGGCGACGTGTAATTCTGGAACCCGCTCGCACAGGTCAATTCCGAAAGCGACAGCGCCTGAGTGTAATTATAAAACACGATACTTTTGCCGCTAATGTCGGTGTAGCCTCTGAAGCCAGCGTCGCTCTGGCTGTTGCCAGAATTGTCGACGACAAACATCATAATATTGCCATTCCCAAGATATGAATAAACGCTGTCGAAGGCAACGGTATTCCAACCATAGTTGAAATTGAACGGCCCAGAATATACAAGTCGAGCCGAAGTGCTGTCGAACAGTGGGTTGCTGTTATACGACAATTGGCTCAACTGAGTGGGTTGCAAGTAGATATCTATATCATCCTTGGCCGTAAGCGGGTTGTCGCCTGTATAATAGAAACGCAGGCCTTCATAGTCTTTAGGACCTCCTAGCTGCGCACTGTCCAGAAGCATTACGCTGGCACTGTAGGGAGCGTACACCACAACAGGAACATATCCTTGAATGTCGCTGTAGTTGTTGTCGGCAAACTCCACAATGTCGGGCTGTGCACACACCTCGGTGCTGATGGTCACAGGACCGGTGTAGAAGACAAACTGGTTGTCGGAGCACACAGGCTTAACATAAATGTCGTAAGTCGTCGACGGCTGCAGGAACGACAGCGTACAGGGATGCGAAAAATACGTATGGAACGTGCCGTTGCCAGGCGTAAAGCCGTGAGGACCGTACTCGACATCCCACGAAGTCGCCGTACCGTTCTCAACCCAGTCAAGGGTCACAGCGTTGTGGGTGACATTGCTATAAGTCAAGTCGCTGACTATCGGGCAGCTGTTTATATCAAGATAGATATTGTCGATTGCCACTGGCAGACTATAATCGCTATGGTTGGTATTACGCCACATAATAACAAGGTTCCAATCGCCCGACGACGGCACGATTATCTGACCCGAGCGCGTATGCCAAGTGCCATCTTGGTTCATAATATATTCCACATAATCATCGAGTGCTACGGCGTTTTCGGGCGTATTGTTGCTGAACCAAGTTAGAGCGTAGTCGTTTGCGTCATTAAGCAGAGCATCTTCAGGGAAAAGGGCCACACCGAAGGATGCACTATTGAAAAGCATCGAACGCCAGTCATAGCTGAAGTTGTAATAGCCTGCCTGCAACGAAATGTTACGCACAGCCATCACCATCGAATTGGAGGTCAACGAAAAGGTATTGCTTTGTCCGCTGTCGCTGCTTATATACAGTCCGCGATAGTCAGTGCTGTCGTTGTATGCCGCCGAGCCAATATACCAACAGTTTGTCTGGATGCGGTTGACAAGCGTCCATCCCTCGGCGCTGGCACTGTCGAAACCGCAGACGTATGGCACTGTGGCAGGAAGAGCATAAGTGCGAAAACTGCCTGTCAAAGCAATGCTGGTGTCGCCGGCACCACACACGATGCGGATGCTTACATTATAGTCAGTTCTCGGTTCAAGCCCCGTCAAGGATGCGGTTGTATCCTGCGTATAGAATGTAATCGGCGTACCCCCACTTGCAGATGTGCAGTCGACACGGAACAACGATGCTCCCTGCCCATACCAGCTGAAAGAGGCCGAATTATGGCTGCGAGCCGTCAGACGGTAGGCGTCAGGCGTGGGGCACGACGGCGCGTCTTTTACCTCCACATCGGTGATGAAGGGATTGTTAACCGAAATGGGCATCGGCACATCTGGCGAGAGGAACGTCAAATAACGCCCTGTTCCGTTGTAGTCGCCAAAATAGCAATAGAACCGTTCCCACTCGCCGTTGCGCGACTTCGACACAGTCCTTATCGGGACAAAAGAGCTGATGTCGTATGGATCGTTGACAAAACCCACTTGTATAGCGTCCTGACGCAAAGAAAACGTTAGTTCAATCGAGTCGACATTTGTAAGATGGACAGGTGCCACTGCATAGCAGTTGTTAACACCTATAAACTGTATATATCCGGGGCCCTGAAACTGCCAGCCATCATTCTTATACCAGCAATCCTCGAACTGATTGTCGTCGAAACCATAACTGTACGGTAGGTCGGACAACTGGCATTTAGTTTTCAACATAAAATGACGCGGCAGGCTATTTTCATCGTTATCGCAGTTGGACACAATATCTATCATATATTCCGTCTCTGGCTGCAAATTGCTGATTGTATAATGATTGTTAAGCACATATCCGCTGCTGACACCGTTGCAGTAAACTATCCAGCGGTTCTCACCGTGGCCTGGTGTCCAGCTCAAGTCTATGTGGTCGGGATAAGGGTGCTTGACCACCGACACAGGCGGCTGGCAATCCGAAATCTTCGACAGACCTATATTGTCCATCGCCATTGAGTATGCCTGAATACTACTCGACAATCCGAGCGCCGTGACACGCATAGCAACATAGCGCCCTGTACCCGTATAGCCTGTAAGCGGAATCGAATAATCCACAAAGTGGAAATTCTGTATGTATATGGTTGACACCGGCACGAAAGTGGTGCTGTCATACGGGTCAGTCATAACACCCACCGTACATTGCACCGAGCTGTTGAATGGTCTTGCCTCGAACGAGAGAACAATGCTGTCCATAGGCCCCAATGTTTCAGCCAACGGTGGCATAACGGCATACCGCACTTCACTACTGCTCATCGAGGCCCAATACAGGCAGGGCGACTCACCCACGCCATAATTATTTTGTAGCGTCGGATACACTAACAACGAGTATTGGGCGCTGTTGTCGTTGACAACCAACCGAGTCCAACAGTATGGCATAAAATCGTATTTATGGCTCAAATCCTCTTCTAAATCGTCAAAATGTTGAAAATAAGGCAGGTGCCATATACTGTCGCACGGTTGAGTCACTATAAACTGCTCGTAGAAGCCCGTATCTGCTCCGCAAATCGGAGTGACATAGGCCGTATCGGTCCTGCCCATTCCAATCTCATCGACGACTATAAACGGATTGCTGACCGTCGTCGTGCTTCCATTCCAATCAACAATCCAGCGCGAGGCAGAGGTCTGGTCCCACGACAGCAATATACCGTTGGGCTGTGCCGTCACCGTCAGCGAGTCAACCATAGGGCAGGTGATAGGCTCTATGCTTATGTTGTCTATGGCAGGCGGAACCGTAATTGTATAATTATTATATCTTGTGTAATAGAATAGGAACGTCAGCGTATAGGTTCCAGACGAATCTACACGAACCCTCTGGCGATAAAAAGACCAGTCGTATGTACCGCAGAAGCCGCCTGCGCTGTCCACACTGATATAACCACTCGGGACAGAACCGGCCATCCAGCCACCATCGTCGCCGGCCGTAAAACTTGCCTCACCCGGCACCAGCGCTGCACGAATACAGTTGCGGAACGGCCAGGTAGGTGATGTCCTCGGCAATTTGCCTCGCCAGTAATAGCTTATCAAATACTCTCCGCTGTCGATATGCAGCGCCCGCGATGCAAAGACATACGACATAGAGTCGCCGAAACTATGAGTGGCACCGCTGTCAACACTTATATATAGACAATTTGCACCACTCGGCATATCGCTCACCGCCGAGCCAATGCACCACTGCGACTGCTGAGTGCCGTTGGTGAGCACCCATCCCGCATTCGAAGCGGAATCCTCGAAGTCGCAATAATAAGGCATTTGAGCCACATTTTGGGCTCTTGAAATCGACGCACCAAAAGCGACAAAGGCAAGCAAAACAAAAAATTTTAGATTTTTCATAGTACAATTTTTAGTTTTATAATTGGTTGCTTAATTCATATGACGCACAACAAAGCGAAATGTCACAGAATTATTTCGCCTATATAGTGCATTCTGTCTGAGAAAAAGTTCAAACAAAACTGTTAAATAAAGTTAAATACATTCATATAACACTGACAATCAAAATATAAAATATTTAAGATTTTTTTAGATTTCAGTAAAAGAATTCATCTCGTCCAATCCGACGAAATGTTATTTATTTGAGAAAATGAATTATTGAAACTTCAAGTATGACAACCAGTAATTCCTCATTTTATAGAGGCATAAAAAAAAAGAGTCCCCTTTGGAACTCTGTCGCGGTGTGACCCTGCTGCGATTCGAACGCAGGACCTACTGCTTAGAAGGCAGTTGCTCTATCCAGCTGAGCTACGGGGCCATCGTTTTTGTCGGGATGGCCAGATTCGAACTGGCGATCTCCTGCTCCCAAAGCAGGCGCGATAACCGGACTACGCTACATCCCGTGAGATATCCATTAAAAAAACGCCTCTTTTTTTGGGGCGTTTTGCGGAGAAGGGGGGATTCGAACCCCCGGTACCCTAATCGAGTACGACAGTTTAGCAAACTGTTGGTTTCAGCCACTCACCCACCTCTCCGTGGTCAATGTT
>JAEEMK010000009.1 GCA_016283175.1 Bacteroidales bacterium | reverse complement strand
TCTTTCAAAGGCTGTTCAAAAGCATCGAAGGGGTCGCTGCTGGCGACGGTGTGGGTGCGCATCACAGTGACAGGTTGGAGTTTTTGAGCCGTTTCTTTAAGGTTTATTGTTTCGGCGGGTTCGAAACCGTAATGTCCGTCTGTAGACACTAGGGCGCCAAGGTCGCTTAATTGGCAGCGTCCCTCGGAGGCAATTTTTGCAGTAAGGGCGTCGACATAGTTCTTCCAAATCTTTTCAGCCGTTGTTTTGCTCACACATTCTTTGTCGGCCAAATGCTGAATAAAGTCGGCACATTTAGTTCCGTCGGGCATCATCTGGATGGTGCTCCGCGTAGGATAAAAGGTCGATGTTGCACTGTCGAAGTGGGCCTCAACCTCTTGCATTGCCAGTATGCCGATTTGCGGTATCGTCACCGCGTTGCCAGCTTTGAGGTAATCTACCAAATAATCGGTTATATTCATTTAGGGGTTTATAGATTTTAAGGTTTAATAGTAATGGTTTTTCGAATCCCGCTTTGTGGCTGTTGTTCTAAAGTTTCAGCAGGTCTTCTGGCATATCGATTGCCACGCTTTCCTTGGTAGTCTCAAGTACCTGAATGTGGTAGCCGTTTTCCATCCAGCGCAGTTGTTCCAACGATTCGCATTTCTCTAGCGGTGTCTGCGGCAGTTTGACAATTTGCTGTAGCACCTCGCGACGGAAAGCGTAGATTCCTATGTGCTTGTAATAGTTGGTGCGACGTGTGCGCAGCCACATCTCTTTGGCGATGCCACGTATGTAAGGCAGGGCTTGACGACTGAAATATAGTGCCTTGCCGCTCTGATCGCATACCACCTTGACGGTGTTTGTCGAATTTAGCTCGGCCAATGTCTTAATCTTTTTCTTCAGTGTTGCAATCTGACAGGCTGGGTCTTCAAAAGCTGTGACCACCAGTTTAAGGTGCTCGGCGGCTACCTTTGGCTCGTCGCCCTGTATGTTGATGATAACGTCGTAGTTGTTGATGTCTTCGCCAAGCTTTTCTATTGCTTCGCCGCAACGGTCAGTGCCGCTTTTATGGTGCTTGCCTGTCATAATGGCTTCGCCACCGAAGGCTGCCACAGCATCCATAATGCGTTTGTCTTCTGTGGCAACAACGACGCGGTCGACGATTTTGGTGCCGTATACACCGTTCCATACGTGCTCTATCATTGTCTTGTCCCCAATCTTCACAAGCGGTTTGCCTGGGAAGCGGGTCGAGTTGTAACGTGCGGGGATAATGCCTAAAATTTTCATATTATTGTGGTTTTAATGTTAAAACAATCCATTGAATTCTGCATCGATTTTGTTGATTACTGCGCCCAAGTCCTCACGGCTGTCGGCAAAGTTAAGCTCGTCGATGTCGATCATCATCGATTTGCCTTTGTCGTAACTGTCAAACCATCGGTCGTAGCGCTCGTTCAGATTGGTCAGATAGTCAAGCCTTATCGAGTTTTCGTAGCTGCGTCCGCGGCGTTGAATTTGTTTAATGAGTGACGGTACCTCGCCGTGAAGGTAAATCAGCAGGTCAGGAGGCTGGACAAACGATTCGAGAAGCTCGAAAACGGCGATGTAGTTCTCGTAGTCGCGAGTGTTCATCAGTCCCATAGCCTGAAGGTTTGGAGCGAAAATGTATGCATCCTCATACAATGTGCGATCCTGCACAAAGTCCATACCTGTCTGTTTCATCTCCAGCAACTGTTTGTAGCGCGTGTGGAGATAGTAAATCTGCAGGTTAAAACTCCACCTTCGCATATCCTCATAGAAACTGTTGATGTACGGATTGCCGTCCATCTTCTCCATAAGGACTTCGTAGCCGTAATGCTTCGCCAATTTGTCGGTCAGCGTCGTTTTACCAGATCCTATGTTGCCAGCTATTGCTATATGCATATTGTTGTTTTTCGTTCTTATATATCTATAATATAACTTTTTTAACTATCCGTAAGAACAATATGGCGAAGTTTTGCCTTGATATTTAGCAGGATAGCTGAAAAGTGATATCCATTTCAAAAAAGCAAATATACGAAACCTTTTTGAAATACAAAAACAGTGTATGAAAAAAAAGTGAGTATATGATTTGTGATTGTTCGACACTTAGTGGTGATAAGGCGTTTTATGTGCCACTTGTGAATCCTTATAAGGAAGCATTACCAAATCAGTTCCTTTTTTTCATCAACTTTTTTACATCGAAACCGGCTGTATGAAAAAAAAAGTGTATTTTTGCATTTTCAAAACAGAAGGATTATGAAGTCGAGAATACTGATTCTTACAGCATTTTTTCTGTCGCTGGGCTATGTTGCCAGTGCACAGCATTTTGGTACCGATATCAAGGAAGAGCGCCTTAAAGGCAAAGTGAAATCGGTGCTGACCACCATCCGTACGCCGCAGGGGCGCATTGTTGCTCAGCCAGTTCGACACAATTTCAATGAGGCTGGCTATTTCACTCAGACAACATACTATGACACTATGGGCAATCCTGTCATCATAGTTGGTTTTACATATGACAAAAAGAACCGTTTGGTAAAAGACATTCGCACACACGAACCATACAGTGAACTGTTGTCGCAGACCACATATGTCTACGACAAGAAGAATCGCACTATCACGGCAGAAATGTTCGGTATTGCAGACTCGCTGGAGGAACGTACGGTGCATCAGTTTGACAAGGACAATGTGCTTCAGAAGGTTACTGTCTATAGCGAAAACAACAAGGAACTGGCATCGACCAAATATGAATATAACAATGCCGGATATCGTTCGCTTGCGACCTTTACCGAGGGTGAAAACAACATTTATCGTGGTACCGAGAAGTACCGATATGATACCGAGGGCTTTATTGCCGAGCGCTGCTCGTACTATCTCACGACCTTGCGTCAGGCTTTCCTCTATACTTACTATTATGATGAACAGGGCAACTGGACTCAGGCTTATGTCTACCACGTGACACCATCGGAAGGCTACCTTTACGAAGTCATTACTCGCCAGATAACCTACTTTGAATAGTGCTTTTTTTTAAGGACCGATTTTGGCTTATCTGCTGTCGAATTGATCCTGATAAAATGTGCGAGAGAAGGTTGATTGGAAAAATTATTCGTTATTCTGAGGATTGATAATCAGATTTATATGGTCTGTAGCCACTTTGGTTGTGAAAAATATTTTGTGGGTTTGAAAAATGTTTGTACTTTTGCAAACTCAAATCGAATAAAAAAGAAATCAATTTTTTAATCAATCGTTTATAAAACCACTGTTTAAAACGGCAAAAAAATAAGACAATGAAAAAAGGAATTCATCCCTCGAACTACAGACTCGTCGTGTTCAAAGATATGTCTAACGACACTATGATCCTCACCAAGAGCTGCGCCAACACGAAAGAGAAAGTCGTCTATACCGACGGCAATGAGTATGACGTTGTGAAGCTTGAAATCTCGAACACGTCGCATCCGTACTTCACTGGTAAACTGAAACTGGTTGACACCGCTGGACGCGTTGACAAGTTTATGAGCAAGTACAAAAGATACAACAAAAAATAATAAGTAGTTTGTTTTAGGTTAAATGTTAGGAAAAAGCTCTTCTGGTAAGAGCTTTTTTTTTGTCCACAAACGAAACTTTTGCGTCTTGTGTGCGTAAAAAGATTCTGTTTTGGGTTGCGTTGTGCGGCCTGTTGAATATGTAGATGTATACGGAAAAAAACTTTTATGAAGAACGATTATATAGACGAACTATTTAAAGATGTGGAAAACAGCGTCAGATTGAGCTCGGCGATGATTGAGGTGCTGCCTATGACAGACGGCTCCAATATGGAAGAATTTCTATTTGAGAACAACCCTGACTGCCCCGACATAATTCCCATACTGCCGATGACGGGCAATGTACTCTTTCCTGGCACTATTACGCCGATCAACATTACGCGCGATATGTCGCTCAAACTTCTGCGTAAGGTGGCTGCGAGTGGCGAGTATATCGGTGTTGTAACACAACGCAATGACTATAATGACATCCCATCACGCAACGATTTATATGACATTGGCAGCCTTGCCCAAGTGGTGAAGGTTATCGATATGCCTAATAATGATGTCATTGCCATTTTACGCGGAAGCAGCAGTTTCCGTCTCGGTGAGTTTGTTAGTGTCAAGCCTTTTTTGATGGGCGAGAAACTGCAAGCCGATACTGCCGACAAGAAGGATGGATGTACCAAGGAGGAACGTGAATCGGCAAAGATATTGGCCCGCAAGTATTCTGCCTATCTTAAATCAGTCAATCCCGGCGATGTAACTATTAAGACTCTCAAAGAGATACGTGGACCGCGTATGCTTGTTAACTTTATAGCGTCGCATATCGACATCGACGTTGCTTCAAAGCAGAAACTCCTTGAGAAAGCAACCTTTGCCGAGCGCATCTATGCTTTGATACGTCATACGCAGGGACTCTCCGCTATGGAAGATTTGCGCCACGAGATACAGGAGAAAACACGCGCGTCAATGGACAAGCAGCAGCGTGAATATTTCCTCAACCAGCAGATGCACATAATACAGGAAGAGCTGGGCGGTGCTTCTAACGAGGCAGAGGTGGCGCGTTTGCGTGAACGAGCTTCTAAAATGTTGTGGAGTGATGTTGTGGCAGAACATTTCAAACACGAGATGGATAAATTGCTACGCACCAATTCCGCTACACCTGACTACAGTGTGCAACTTAACTACCTGAATCTTATGCTTGATTTGCCGTGGGGACGTCGCGGCAGTTTCAATTCGGATATGGCCAAGGCCCGCAAGCGGTTAGACAACAATCATTTTGGTCTCGAGAAGGTTAAGGAGCGCATCCTTGAAATGATGGCGGTGCTCAACTTGACGGAGCAGCGTAAATCGCCTGTGCTTTGCCTTGTCGGAGCCCCTGGTACTGGCAAGACCTCGCTGGGCAAATCCATTGCTTCGGCATTGGGTCGCGAGTATGTGCGTGTGGCCTTGGGCGGTGTTCACGACGAGGCCGAGATTCGTGGACACCGTCGCACCTATGTGGGTTCTATGCCAGGACGTATCATCAACGGTATGATTAAGGCAGGGGTCAGCAACCCTGTTTTCGTCCTTGACGAGATTGACAAAGTTCAGACCAATAATTTTAGTGGCGACCCTATGGCTGCATTGCTGGAAGTGCTTGATCCAGAACAGAATGTCGCTTTTCACGACAACTATCTCGATGTGGACTATGACCTTTCTAACGTGCTGTTTATCGCTACGGCCAACAGCACTGCAGGCATACATCCTGCTTTGTTAGACCGTATGGAGATAATAGAGGTGCCGGGCTATATAATGGAGGAAAAACTGCAGATTGCCAAGCAATATTTGGTTCCACGCCAATTGGTCGACAATGGCTTCAAACGCGGTTCTTTTGTCTTTTCCGTCGAAGTGCTGCGTCGTATGATTGAGGATTACACTCGCGAGTCGGGGGTGCGTCAGCTTGAAAAGACCATAGGCAAAATGGTGCGCAACCGTGCAGTGAGGGTTGCGTCTGGTGACGAGGCTCCGAAAAAGATAGGTGTCGATGAGTTGCGCCCTGTGCTTGGGTTGCCCTTGCATCAAAGCGAACGTCGTGGTGACGAGCCTCGTGTGGCTGTGGTGACGGGCTTGGCCTGGACTCAGGTCGGTGGTACTATCCTTTTTATCGAAGCCTGCACTTCGAAGGGCAAAGGCAACCTGACTATGACGGGTAACCTCGGCGATGTTATGAAAGAGTCGGCGACGCTGGCATACGAATATATCAAAGCCAATGCATCGACACTTGGCATTGACAACGATGTGTTTGAAAACAGCAACATTCATATCCACGTTCCTGAAGGTGCCACACCAAAGGATGGCCCGTCGGCTGGCATAACGATGTTCACGGCTATGGTCAGTGCCTTCACTGGCCGCAAGGTGCGTTCCGACTATGCTATGACTGGCGAAATAACGCTGCGCGGTGCAGTGACTCCGGTCGGAGGCATACGTGAAAAAATTCTTGCAGCCAAGCGTGCAGGTATCACTGACATAGTGCTTTGCGAGGACAACCGTCGCGATGTGGAGGATATTACGCAGGATTATCTGTCGGGACTTACGTTCCACTACGTGACCGAAATGTCGCAGGTTCTGCCGCAAGTATTGATTTAAAGAGATAAGAACGAAATCGGGTAGGGTACCCAACATTGTTTGTTATGAAGAAATTATTGACGTCTTTGTTTGCTGTTGCAATAGCAGTGCCTATGGTGGCTCAGAATAGCTGGCCGCGTGGTGAGAACCAATCGCTGTTGACTGCCGAAGTGCCGGAACTGCGTCTGCCAGCAAAGGTTGACGATATATGTTTTGTGGATGGTAAGATCCATATTTCGTCCGGAGATATGCTTTTCGCTGTTGGCGTCAACAATGGCAAAGTGGGTTTCCCCGAAATAGACACTTCACTGACGGCTGTCGATTCGAAGATGACATACGCGGTGCGTCATCCTTTGACGAAGACGCTTTTTTACACAAAGGATGATGGCAAAGGCCGTCAGGTGCTGTACGAATACTATGAAAAAAAACCGGGTAAATTCGATACGCGACGTGTTAAACCCTATGGCTTCTCTTTCTCTTTGGAACATCCTGTCTTCTCTTCCGATGGAAGAGCGATGGTTTTTGTTTCCGACTGCCCCATTGGTTTTGGTGGTCTTGATTTGTGGTACAGTGAATGGCGCAACGGCGAGTGGCAGTATCCTCGTAATATGGGTCACCGTGTCAATAGCGAGGGCGATGAAACGATGCCGGCACTCTATGGCGATTTCCTTGTTTTTGCCTCCAACGGACATCCTGACGCTTTGGGTGGCAGCGACCTCTATGCCACACGCCTTGTGGCTCTTGAGCAGACTGGCGACACTGTGGAAATGTATCCTATTGGCCGCTGTGAGGTGCACAGTCTTGAAGCACCTTTCTGTTCCAAAACTGACGATTTCGGGTTTGTGTACAACGGCGAAGGCTATGGCCTATGGCTTTCGCGCGACACTGCCGGTGTCGAAGTGTGCCATTCGTTCAAAGGGCGTATGGACTGCATAAATGTGACTGGACTTGTCAGCGATGTCGGTGGTGCGCTGTTGGCTGATGCAAAGGTGACTTTGACTTCGCACGATAACCGTAATGTCAGCGTTATTACTGACTCCGAGGGTCGTTACAGTCTTTTTGTCCAGCCTGGCGAAGAGTACACGCTAACCTGCCGTGCTGACGAGCATTTCGTAAGCACGCAAAGCCTCAGTTTTGAACGCAGAAAGGAAGATCGCCTTTATGGTGCGGAACGCAACAACATAGTCCTCGACGCTTTTGCCATCGGTGTGCCCTATTCCTATGATGACCTTTTTGGCTCATCGGTGAGCTGCGAACTGTCGGCATCGGGAAGAAAGCGTTTGGACGATATCGCCCGTTTCCTGTTGGAAAACCCTAATCTGAAGCTGAACATTGCGTCGGCCTACAACCTGAGCGCCGACTTGCCGTTCTGCACGTTGCTCAACAATTCGCGCCTGCGTTCGCTTACAGACTATCTTGTCGCCAAAGGCGTGCCGCTGGTGTCGATAACAACGTCGACTGTCAAGCCGGCAGGTGCCGAAAGCCAGGACGAGGATAGCGAAATGATGTCGTCGACGGCGGTGTCGTCCCGGACGGTTTATTTCGTTTTTGTAAGATAATTTCTATAAAAAACTGATAATTAAAAAAATCTTCGTATCTTTGCATCGCAAAAAGTGTGCAAAATATGAAGATAAAAACGCTGTATTATAAGGTATTTTCTAGTATCTCATTGATTCTTGCATTGTTGCTGTGCAACGATGTAAAGGCGCAATTACAGGTAACCCAAGGTGGTTCTTTGTCGATGACACCCGAACAGCTGGTGCAGTCTGTGTTGGTGGGACAGGGTGTTACAATTGACAGTGTCTACTTCAACGGCTCGATGGGAACAATCAACTGTAATGCCATTGGAAAATTCACCACTGGCGCTACTGCCACAAACATTGGTATAGATTCCGGCATTGTTATGGGTTCGGGAGCTGTCTCTTTTGCCATCGGCCCCAACAACAATGGTGGTGGCAGCGCTGTGTCGGGTTGTAACTCATATTACAGTTCGGCACTAGCAAATGCTGCTTCAGGCACCACCAACGACTGTGCTGTACTTGAGTTTGATTTCTATCCGAGTTCGGACACTATCAAGTTCAATTATGTTTTCGCTTCCGAGGAGTATGACGAGTATGTCTGTGGCACAGTGAACGACATTTTCGGCTTTTTCATTTCTGGCCCTAACCCCAATGGAGGCAACTATGTGGATTCCAATATCGCTATTATTCCCGGCACAACGCTTCCAGTTTCAATCAACACGGTCAACAACGGTTCCGTGGGTTCTAACGGAAGTATGTCCAATCAGCCTTGTGTACTGACAAACTCTGCATACTATAGACACAATAATGGGAACAGCATCCAATACGACGGTTTTACCACCATACTTACCGCCTGGGCGGAGGTTATTCCTTGCAGAAAATACCACCTCGTTCTTGCCATAGCCGACGTGGGCGACCACGCTTTTGATTCTGGAGTGTTCCTTCAGGCCAACAGCTTGTCATCCAATGGTATCTCATTCGAATTCGAGAACCCTTCCAATCCAGAACATCCAGAAGACCTATACGAGGGGTGTATGGCAATAATACATATGACACGTGCTGATACAATGCCGACACCGACCAATATGGCTGTAACGTTTACCGGTACCGCCACCAATGGTGTTGACTTTGACTGGAAAAACACGACGTTTGCCTTCCCTGCCAACACAACCACTCACAACTATACAATCCTGCCTTTGATGGACAACGAAGTGGAAGGTACCAATGGCGTTGAGACAATGTTGGTCACATTCCAGGTCTACGAGTCTTGCCCGCCAGATTCTGTTTCGTTCAACATCATCGATATTGTTGGTTTGAATGCCCAAATATCCCGCGACACTTTGACCAGTTCGACTTACAGCACGTGGCTGCACGCCGACATTACAGGCGGTATGCCTAACAGATCCATTGTGTGGAAAAACCTACTTGCACCAGAGGCTCCCGAACGTTACGGCGACTCGATTTATGTGCCTACCACCACCGATTCCAGATGGGTGCTTTATGTCCACGACTCGTGCGGCAGCAGCCAGACCGACACAATGCTTGTCGGCATTCGCCGTGGTTTTGCATTCCCTTACAGAGATACTATGATTTGTGCCAACGAGCCTCTCGACCTGTATGTGCGATTCTCCAATGCCACCGACACTTTACAGGATAGCTGTGTGTGGTTCCGCAACAATGAAACCATACCTTTTGAATTGCAAAATGACACCGTGCGTGTCTATCCCGACACAACAACAAAGTATTACATCCATTCCTATGTAACCTGGAATGGGCAGATTTGGGAGGATGTCGACTCTATCCTTGTCCTCGTTGTACCGCTGCCTGAAGTCCACGTCATTCCCTCGACAACACGCATCTGCGATGGCGAGTCGACTTTGTTGACGGGTATCGGTGCCGCCAACTATTCCTGGGATGGCGGCGAGAACTTTGTCTCAGAGACTTCTCACACCTTTGTTCCCGACACTACCGGCTATATTCTTGTTCTCGGCAAGACCAATGGTGCCGACTGCTACGGAAAAGACTCTGTGCTGATTACCGTCGATACGATACCCGACGTTGTCATCGACGACGGTGGCGGTGTCTGTGGCGGCGAAGAGGCTGAACTGTCGGTCGTGACAAGTGCTGAAAGTTTGACGTGGACTGCTGCACCGCCCGACCCGTCGCTGGGCGGACAGGAAACCCGTAGCCACATCATAGTAAATCCCTCCAGCACGACAATGTATACCGTCACAGCTGTCAACGGCGTCTGTACCAACTCAAAGTCGACAACCGTTTCTGTCGAACCGATGCCTATAGCCATCGGTGAAGTGACGCCGCGCACTGTTTCGCTTGGCGAAATGGAAGCCGTATTCAGCGACATCAGTCAGTATTCCTCCACGCGCAAGTGGGAGTTTCCGGATGGCGTGGTCCGTACCGAGAAGGAAGTCGCCTACATTGTGCCCGACGATGTCGATTCAATCAGTGTACGCCTGTGGGCCTACAACCCCTACGATTGCTTCGACACTACGATGGTGACAGTTTATGTCGACCACACAACACTCTGGATTCCCAATGCCTTCACGCCCGAAGAAAGTACCAACAATACTTTCCTGGTCAAAATGAACGACGTGCAACGCTATCATATTTTCATTTACGACCGTCGCGGTGCACTCGTTTATGAGTCATTTGACCCCGAAAAACCGTGGGACGGAAAGGCTCAAAATGGTGAAAAATGCCCTCAAGGTGTATACACATATCTGGTTTCTTGCCACAAAATAACCTATCCTTTCGAGCAAATTATTCGTAAGGGAACTGTGGTGTTACTTAGGTAGTTAGGTGTCTTCTTGTCGGTTTTTTGACGCTTGAAGTCAAAAAAAATTTGGTGGGTATCGCAAAAAGTAGTACTTTTGCAACCGCATTTGAGGAGAAAAACAGGTGTTTTAAACTACCGATAGTGCAGAGATAGTTCGGGGCGTGGCGCAGTTGGCTAGCGCACTTGCATGGGGTGCAAGGGGTCGGAAGTTCGAGTCTTCTCGCCCCGACACGAAAAAGGTTCTTCAATCGAAGAACCTTTTTTTTGTTTTACTTGATTGCCAAAACGCTACGCAGTTTTGTTTTTCACTGTGTTTCGTTTATGACTTCTATGGTTAAAAGCTCTTTCTTCAGTATACATTCCAAGGCATATGTACAGTATATGTACAGTATATGTACAGTATTTGTACGCTTACGAAGCGTACATATACTGTACATATACTGTACAAATACTGTACATATGCCTATGCTGATGCCGTGTGGAGCCACCTTTGGAGGTGGTTGGAAGCGCGAAAAAAACAGTGCTTTTTTATAATATTTTGTGCTTTATGCCGTTGTTGTTGAAAAAATAGTGTTATGACGATAGAAGAACTATATTCCGAATACCTAAAAAGCCGGTGTGTGACTACCGATTCGCGCCAGGTGACGGACGGCTGTATCTTTTTTGCTTTGAAGGGCGACAATTTTGACGGCAACCGCTTTGCGCAGTCGGCGCTCGACAAGGGTGCCGCACTGTGTGTGGTCGACAATCCTGAATGCAAGGTCGATGAGCGGTGCATTCTTGTCAAGGATTCGCTGCAGACGCTGCAGGAGCTGGCGCGTTACCATCGCACCCAGCTTTCGATACCCGTGGTGGGAATTACCGGAACCAATGGCAAAACGACGACAAAGGAGTTGGTCAATGCCGTTCTTTCAAAGAAATACCGTGTCCACTGCACTCAGGGCAATTTCAACAACCACCTTGGTGTTCCGCTGACGCTGCTTTCGACGCCTGCCGACGCCGAGATGCTTGTCGTGGAGATGGGCGCCAACCACCCCGGCGAGATTGATTTTCTGTGCAATATTGCCAATCCCGAGTTTGGCCTTGTCACCAATGTGGGTAAGGCGCATTTGGAGGGCTTTGGCTCGTTCAAGGGTGTGATTCGCACCAAGACGGAGCTTTACAAGCATCTTGCCGCAATGGCAGGCGTGATATTTGTCAATGCCGACGACGAGATATTGATGGAGCGTGCCGAGAAGATGGCGCAGCTGCCGGCCAATCCGTCGGTGCTGCCCGGTGTGGTGCCATCCATTCCTGGTGTCACACCGTCGGACTATACTGCCGATTTCTGCCCGCGCGGCGTCAATCTTCCTATGGCATCGGTGGTGACATACGGCAGTTCGGAAGCGGCCGAATGCAAGGGCTCTTTCGTCTCGTCGGATCCTTGTATGAAATTCTATTTTGAAGACGGCGACACGGTGTACAGTGTCCAGTCGCAGCTGGTTGGCGGCTACAACTATTCCAACGCGATGGCTGCCGTGTGTGTGGGTCGCTATTTCGGCGTTGAACTGTTCGACATCAAGACAGCCATTGAAGAATACCGTCCTTCGAACAACCGCTCGCAATGCCTTCGGACAGAACGCAATACGCTGATTCTGGACTGCTATAATGCCAATCCGTCGAGTATGCGTGTGGCTGTCGACAATTTTGCCGCTATGAAGGGTGGCAACAAGATGGTGGTTCTTGGTGCTATGAAAGAGCTTGGCGGCGATTCGCGCAGCGAACACCGTGAACTCTTCGACCGCATAGTGCGTGCCGGTTTTGAACGTGTTATGCTGATAGGCGACGAGTTCCGCTTTGCCGAAGGCTCTGAAAGAGTCGAGTGGTTCGAGAATACGGAGGCGGCTGCCGAGAGGTTGAAACAGAATCCTGTCATTGGTGCAATGGTGCTGGTCAAAGGTTCCAACTCCAACCGGATGTGGACTCTTGAGGAGGTTCTTTGAAGCCTTTGGCTGCAGATGAAATTTTTTTCGTCGTGCCAAAATAATTGCTGTAAAGTGGCGTTATTTATTTTTAAAGTCAATTATTAACAAAAAGAAATATTTTAATTG
Source organism: Bacteroidales bacterium (assembly GCA_016283175.1). Classification (GTDB taxonomy): domain Bacteria; phylum Bacteroidota; class Bacteroidia; order Bacteroidales; family P3; genus Colimorpha. The sequence goes on along the minus strand of JAEEMK010000009.1, from coordinate 36,265 downwards.
TTATGAAAAAAATACTTGTTATTGCGGCTTTTGCCGTATTGTCGATGGGAAGCCTGCTGGCCCAGAACACTTTCAAAGGTTCCATCATCTATTCGGTCACTTCGACTGGCGAGACGGCTTTCACCGTGCCTGAGCAGATGGCTACCGCCGAACTTAAGGTGTATGACGACAAGGTGCTGACATCCAGTGTGGTTTTTACCAATACGCCGATGATCAACAGTATTCTCATCGATGGTCACAAGCAGTTTGCCTGCTGGGATTTGAGTATGATTTTTATGTATCTTTCGCAGAATGATGTTGAACTTGACTACAAGGGTTCGAGCAAGATTCTTGCCAAAAGCGAGCTGACGCAGAACAATATCGACAGTTTGACGATTCCTTGCACGGAAGGGTACTATATCGAGTATGTGGATGGAGAAACCAAGACTATTGCAGGCATCACAGCAAAAAAGGCTGTTTTGCACATTTTTGACGACGAAGGTGCGGACCATCCGGTAGTTGTATGGTACAGCGATGAGATGGGTCCGGATGTCAATATGCTCTTCAACGGTGTCAAAGGCATCGGTCTCGAATATTCGACTGACCTTGGCGAGGGCCGTCAGCTGACTCTCACAGCCACCGAGGTTAAGAAAGGCAAGGTGAAAGAGGTTGATATGCTTCTGCCTAGCGGCTATGAAGAACTGTCGGAAGATGAGTTCAAGAAGCTTTTTGAGCAGATTGGTGAGGAAATGAAGTATTTGCAGGAAGAATAGCCTTTTTCTGTTTTATTATGTCCAAAAAGAAGAAGAAAGTAAAACCCACGAAGGAAAGCGGTCTGAGGCATTTTGTTTCGACGCCTCAGTTCGCTATTTGCCGTGGCGCATTCTATGCGCTTCTGGCAGTGTATGCCTTTGTGGCAATAGTCAGCTATACGCTATGGTTCATCAAGCTTGGACTTGAACCGTCGCGCACCGTCAACTGGTGCGGCACGTTCGGCGGTTGGCTGGCATCGGTGCTGGTGAGCGGCGCGTTCGGCATAGCATCGATGGGTTTGTGTTTTCTTCTTTTTGTCTATGGTTTGCGCCTGATAGTCAAGAATCATATTTCGAAGTCGGAGAAGGCTCCGCACCGCACATTGTGGCGTGACGACCGGCTGTTCCGCAAAACGCTGTGGTCTACGCTGTTCTGGGTGATGTGGCTCTGTACCACCATTGGATGGCTTGCCAATCCGGAAAAGGCCGACCAGCATACTGTCGGTGCTGCCCTATCGGGTGTTGTAGGTACTGAACTGGCGCGTCTGCTCGACGGTTTGCTTCACATAGGCCTGCCCATACTGCTGTTGTTCCTTGCTGTTATGTTTCTTGTGCTGGTGCACAATGTACGCATTCATCTGCCCGAACGCCCCGAACACCCCGAAGAAAAAAAGGTTGAACCCGAGGCAGAAGAGGAGGACGAAGAGGAAGAAGATGAGCCGAAGAAAGGCTGGTTTTATCACATATTCCATCGCGGCAAGCCCGTCGACGAAGACGACGACGAGGAGAACGAGGATAATGACGGAGCTGAATTTGAGGCCGATTCGCCTTTGGATGAAATTGTCATTGAACGTGTGAGCAAGCGTCGCGGCAATCCTGTCGATGGGGAACCGACGGACGAGGAGGAGACAAATGACGATGGGGAAGTGACATTCAGCATTGACGATGAATTTGAACGCATCAATCGCCGTGCCGGACGTCCAGGCAATCAAGATGAGGGTCCCGTTTTCACAGTCCACGAAACTGCCGACGACATAAAGCCTGCTGCCGATGTGGATGACGAAGAGATGGAGCCTGACGATTTTCGCCAGCATTTCGGCACTGACGAGCCGTATGACCCGAAGCTTGACTTGAAGGATTTCCAGATGCCGGGAACCGACATACTGGAAGACTGGGAAAAGAAAAACACCAAGGTCACCAAGGAGGAATTGGTAGCCAACAAGGATCGCATTGTGGAGACACTCCGCGACTATGGCATTGAGATTACGGAAATATCTGCCCAGCCAGGTCCGACGGTGACACTATACAAAATAAAGCCTGCCCGCGGTGTGCGTATCAGCAAGATACAGGGGCTTGAAAACGACATAGCCCTTTCACTTGCTGCTTTGGGCATTAGAATTATAGCACCTATTCCCGGCGAGAGCAACATCGGCATTGAGGTGCCAAACGCCAAACCGCAGATTGTGGCTATGAAGACGATGCTTGAAAGCGAGGAGTTCCGCAATGCCAAAATGGAACTTCCGGTCGCTTTTGGAAAGACCATCAGCAATGAGTGTTTTGTGACCGATTTGGCCAAAATGCCACACCTGCTTATGGCCGGTGCCACGGGTACTGGTAAGTCGGTCGGTCTGAATGCTGTATTGGCTTCATTGCTATACACCAAGCATCCATCAGAACTGAAACTGGTTCTTATTGACCCGAAAAAGGTCGAGTTCTCACTCTATTCCAAGATTGAGCGCCATTATTTGGCGGTGATGCCCGACGAAGTCTCAAAGGAACCCGACAAGCGAGAGCCTGTCATTACCGACGTTAAGAAGGTGGTGCGCACACTCAACTCGCTTTGCATAGAGATGGATAGCCGCTATGACCTTCTGAAAGCTGCCAAAGTGCGCAAGATAACCGAGTATAACGAGAAGTTCTGCAACCGTATGCTCAACCCTGAGCACGGTCATCGCTACCTGCCTTACATCGTTGTCGTCATCGATGAGTTCGGCGACTTGATTATGCAGGTAGGCAAAGAGGTTGAACTTCCAATATGCCGTCTGGCACAGCTGGCACGTGCTGTCGGTATCCACCTTATTATCGCTACACAACGTCCCACAACGAACATCATTACAGGTACTATCAAAGCCAATTTCCCTGCACGTGTGGCTTTCCGTGTGACGAGCGGCATCGACAGCAAGACCATTCTCGACACAGGTGGCGCACAGCAGCTCATAGGTCGCGGCGATATGCTTATATCGCTCGCAGGCAAGGATTTGGTACGACTGCAGTGTGCCCTTATTGACACGCCTGAAATTGAAAAACTGGTGAAATACATAGGCGACCAACGTGGCTATGCCGAAGGTGAAGGCTTTGTCCTGCCTGAATATCTTGATGAGAATGATGCTCCCAATAAGGAGTTCGATGCTAAGGCTAAGGACGAGTTTTTCAATGACGCAGCCCGTCTGGTTGTGGCCTCGCAGTTTGGCAGCACATCGCTCTTGCAGCGAAAACTGTCGCTGGGCTACAACCGTGCTGGTCGTATAATCGATCAGCTTGAAGCTGCCGGTATTGTTGGCCCCTATAATGGTTCGAAGGCACGCGATGTTCTTATTAAGGACGAAGTGACCTTGGAAGAACTTCTTAAATCACTTTGATTGTGACTGCGCAGGAGTATACCGAGTCGCTGACCACACCGTCCGACGATGTCCTTGACGTCATTGAGCGGTGGTCTCATCTGCATACCGCCCAGCCTCAGATGATTTGCGGATCGTATGAAGGACGTTTGCTGACAATGCTGGCTCGAACTGCAGGCGCTCGATGTGCCGTGGAGATTGGTGCATTTGTCGGATACTCGTCGATATGCATAGCCCGTGGACTCGCAAAGGATGGCATTTTGTATACATTCGAAGTCAACGAAGAACAGGAACAGCATATTCGTAGACACCTTGAGGCTGCGAATCTTTCCGAAAGGGTGGAGCTGCATATCGGTGATGCAAAAAAAATGTTGCCTGATATTTTTGAAAACGTTAAGTCGAAAGTTGATTTTGCCTTCATTGATGCCGGCAAACGTCAGAACAAGACTTTCTACGACCTTGTTATGCCGTTGATGCGTAGCGGTGGCATCATAGTGATAGACAACACCCTGTGGGGCGGTAAAGTGCTCGACACAGAGCTTTACAACGATGCTGACACCAAAGCGGTTGACGACTTCAACAATTACGTCCACAATGACCCTCGTGTCGAGAACATTATGCTTAGTGTTCGTGATGGAGTGTTGATTTGCAGTGTGTTGTAAATATTATTTCTCTATATAAAAAAAAAGTTATAATTTTGCATTTCCTAATAAGTTGAAAAAATGAAACACAATATGAAGAAAGTCTTTATTTTGACAGGAATTTTTGTCTTGATGGCCTGCCTGTCGTCGTGTGGCAAAGAACGTACCTGCCGTTGCGCGGTATTCGGTCCGGATGCCAATCCGCAGAAAATCCGTATAATCAAGATCGACAAAGGCACTTGCGACGAAATGCGCTATGTGCTTTTCGACCTAGATGCTGTGCTCTATCCCGACCGCACGGACTCTGTCCTTTGCACGGATTTTGACTTTGAACCTTACGTCAACGAATGATAATGCATAGAAATATGAAAACCAAGAAAATACTTTTAATACTTCTTCTCGTGGCTGTCACCGTCACTCTCGGTGCCTGCAAAAAAAGCCGCTATTGCCACTGCATCAGCGAAAGCTACACATCGATAGCTCTCGACGGCACCACTCATACTGTTGCCGACACGGTGGTTGTCAATGTCGACCGTGGATTCAAATGCGAGCATATTATTGAACTTGGTATACAAGAACTTAAGAACGGAGAATATGTCACTGCCACTCGCAAGGTTGATTGCCTGGAGCTTGATATGGACACCGTAGCCACCATTCCCCTCGAACATCCTACCGACGACTGACAAATAGATGAAGTCTTTACGTATTTCGGCCTCAGTGCTTAAGATATTGGTCGGAGTGATGTTTCTCATTTCGGCGGTGGCAAAGTTTGTCACCATCGATGCCTTTGAGATGTATGTATACAGCTTTGGCATTTTCCCTCTGACAGTCAGCTTCTACATTGCACGCTTTGTGCTTGCATTCGAGCTTGTTCTCGGTGCTTCTCTCATATCGCATCGTCATCATCGTTTTACGCTGGTGATGTCGCTGATGTTCCTAATCTGTTTTGTGCTCTTTCTTGCGTATGCCCACCTGGTGGGACGTACCGACAACTGCCACTGTTTTGGTGATTTGATGCCATTTTCACCAGTACAGTCGATAATGAAAAACGCGGCACTTATCCTTGTCCTGCTTTTTGTCTACAAAGAGACGCCGCAGGAATGGTATCCGCGTTGGTGGTTGGTGACCATAATCTATATCGTCACGGCAGGATTGATGTTCCTATATATGGTTCGCATTCTGCACGCTCTCGACATTTATGCAATGGTTCTTATGCTTGTTATGCTGTGCGTTGGAGTGCTTGCATCAATGCCGTTCTATCATCGTTGGTACGTTACAGCCGTGCTGATACTGGCACCCATTGTTGCAACTTTTATCCTCACACCGCCAGACAGTTGGTTCTACAACGACACAGACGAACGTTACGACAAAGAACTGTTCCAAGAGCAGATTTCTGCGCCTGTCGCAGACAGCTCTGTTGCTATTGACAGCATTGCCGAGAATTCGAATCCTGCTCTTTCCGGCCTTGGATTGGACCAAGGACGTCAAATCGTGGCTTTCTTCAGCCCCAAGTGCGGCTATTGTCGTTTAGCAGCCGAGAAACTGTCGACCATTGTTAATCGTTACGAACTTGACACGACGCGGATTACATATGTCTTCCCGCAGGTCAAGGATACAGCTTCTTATTCTGATTTTTACAGTAAGTCGCGTTCTCCACATTATCGTGAGGCTCGCATCGACAAGGAGTTGTTTGTCCGCATCACGAGAGCGTCGTTCCCTATAGTACTGCTAATTGAAGACGGCGAGTCGGTGGCTTCGTTTGCCTATCGCAACATCGACGAGGCGCTTGTGCGTGATTTTTTAAATCAATAAACCATAAAATACCTTGTGCAGTGAAAATCAAAAGATTTCTTCTTTGTATCTCTCTTGCTGTGCTGCTTTTAGCTTCGTGCGGGAAGACTTGCCGTTGCTATCGCTACGACGGCGACGTTGTAGAGTTTGATATGGCTGAGCTTGAAGCAAACGACGAGACTTGCGAAGGCAAGGAACTTGTTAACCACGGCCTTACCTATTCGCTTTGCGAACGTGTTTTGTTTTAGCAGAGTTATTTTCTCAACACCTTTTTTGCAATTTTGCCTATCATCGCACGTTCGTTGAAGGCTATTGCTGCTATGTATATCAAAAGAAGCACTGTGTTCAGCGCTAGCGATTTCCAGTCGCCGGCGTTGCCAATATAGTTCATCGCGGCAAAAAGTGCCATTGCTAGTGCAAAGTAACCGCCTATCGCGCCGAGAGGATAGTCGACGCGGTTGTAGTGTCGTCCTATTATGAAACTAAGCAGCATACAGATGCCGTAGCCGCAGAAACCGCCCCAGGCACAGGCAACATATCCGTAGCGCGGCACAAAGATTATGTTTACGACCAACAGTACAATACATCCGATGGCGGAAAGTATTGCACCCCAGTATGTTTTGGCAATAAGCTTGTACCAGAACGACAGGTTGAAATATATTCCCATAAATATTTCGGCCATCATCACTATCGGCACTACGCTCAAACCTTCCCAGTAGCGTGGCGCGATGATGTGCTTCAGCAGTCCCATATAGGCCACAACGGCCAAAAATGCCAGCAGTGTAACCATTACGAAGTATTTCATAACCAGCGCCTGACTTTCCTTGCTGTCCTTGCCTGACCCTTGTGCGAAGACAAAAGGTTCGTATGCGTAGCGGAACGCCTGGGTTATCATAGCCATTATCATAGCAATCTTCACGCAGGCACCGTATATGCCCAACTGTGCTTCTCCCTCGGCTCCCGGCACCAAGAAGCGGTAGCATATCTTGTCGGCCACTTGGTTCAGGATTCCTGCCAGTCCCAGCAGCAACAGCGGCCAGGTGTAGGCCAGCATACGCCGCACCAGCTTGCGGTCGATGCCGTTGCGCATCTGTCGCAGCTCGGGGATGAAAGCCAATGTGATGGGAACAGTGCAGATAAGATTGATAAGAAAGATGTAAAATACTTGGTTGTCAGGAGTGTACCAGCCGGCCAGAGCGGGGTTGGAAGCGGCAAGGCGGGGCGCCGCCACAAAGACAAACAGGTTGATGCCGATGTTGCAAATGATGAAAAGCAACTTGAGGAAGGCAAATTTCCAGGCACGGTCATTGAAACGCAGATAGGAAAACAAAATGGCCTGGAAGGCATCGAAGCCCACGACAGTGGCCATAATTCGAATGTATTCGGGGTGGTCGGCATAGCCCAACGTGTTGGAAATAGGACCAATGAAGAGGTTGACAAGAATTACGAAAATTGCTGACACGAAGCCAACCATATAGAGTGCCGTCGAAAAAACCGTGCCGCTGCGCTCGCGTTCGCGATTGGCGAAATAGAAGAATGTCGTCTCCATTCCAAAGGTCAGTATCACAAGCATCAAAGCCGTGTAGGCATAAAGGTTTGTAACCACGCCGTAGTTGCCCGAACTCACCAGCGTGTAGGTGTAGAGCGGTACCAGCAGATAGTTCAGAAATCGACCCACAATCGAGCTCAGACCGTAGATCATCGAATCCGAAAGAAGTTTTTTCAGCGATTTGTTGCTACTCATTTCAAAGTCATTTTGTTCAATAACTGAAAAACTCATAAAAAAGTATATCGCCCCAATCAAGTTTTTTCGCCCTGTTGCATTCCCCCACATCTGACACAGCTCCGAAGCACCTCCGTTAACAATTTTTATGTTAATTCTATGAAGTTCCTATCATATTCCATTAATTTGAAATTTGGTAAAAATTTAGTAAGAATTTGGGTAAACTTTGATAGGTATTTGGTTCTTGGAAATCAGCTACTTAAAAAATGGCAAAAATTGGGGTGTATTTAAGGAAAATTAACATTTGAAATGTTAAAATCTTTACAAATTCGGGAACGAATTATGAGGTGGATATGGTATCGATTTTTTGCTTTTCGATGACCCTCGTTTTTTGCTTTTATGGATAAAAACAGGAAAGGAATTTCTTAAATAAAAATAAAAACGCTATTGATTGTCTGTTATATGAAAAATGTTTGGTAACTTTGCATTTTTATAATTAATATGATAAAAATGCGAAGATATTTATATAGAGCTTGTTTGGTGGCTGTTGCTGCGTTTCTGTTTGCTTCGTGTGGCAAGAAAGTTGTGATTGACAGCTACGCAATCATCCCGCAACCGGTTAAAATGGAGCTTGAAAAAGGCAGTTTCACATTGTCGTCGTCTACGCGTTGCTATGCTGGCAACATTGGACAGAACGACCCGTCGGTGAAATACATCTCGGGGCGCCTGCGCCAATGGCATTTCAATCCCGTTCTGGTTGGTACCCCTGAGGCCAATTGTCTGCAACTGCTCATCAATGAGAACTATGATGCCGAGCTCGGCGACGAGGGCTACACCATCGATGTCCTGAAAGACGGCATAGTCGTTGCTGCCAACACCGAACGTGGACTTTTCTACGGTTTCCAGACACTGGTGCAGATGTTGCCCGAGGATATTGCCGAGAACCGCTACAGTAAGATTCAGCTGCCTTTGTGCCATATCAAGGACTACCCGCAGTACAGCTGGCGTGGCAGCCATCTGGATGTGTCGCGCCATTTCTTTGGCGTCAGTCAGGTCAAGAAGCATCTCGACTTGATGGCGCATTACAAGATGAACAAGTTCCATTGGCATCTGACCGACGACCACGGATGGCGTGTGGAGATTGCCAAGTATCCGCTGCTCAACGATATAGGTTCGTGGCGTGTGGACCGCGACGACCAGCCGTGGGGCGAGGCCGACCCTGCGGGCGAAGACGAGCCGCGCAGCAACGGCGGCTATTATACCAAGGCTGAAATAGAGGAGATTGTGAACTATGCTGCCGAGCGTTTCATTGACATTGTGCCGGAGATAGAGATTCCTGGTCATTGCTGTGCTGTGCTCGAGGCTTATCCCGAGTTGGCCTGCGAGGGCGACGACACGACCTACACGGTTCAATTTGGCCCTTATTGGCCTCCGCGTGCCATTCTTTGTGGCGGCAGCGACAGCGTGATGACGTTTCTGAAAGACATTATGGACGAGATTATTCCGCTTTTCCCGTACAGCTATATTCACATTGGCGGCGACGAGGCGGTGAAGGAGAACTGGCAGCGTTGCCCGCGTTGCAAGAAGCGTATGAAGGAACTGGGACTTAAGGATTTCGAACAGTTGCAGAGTTGGATGATAGTGGAAATAGAGAAATATGTCAAAGGGCAGGGCAAGAACATCATCGGATGGGACGAGATACTCGACGGTGGCGTGTCGGCCGATGCAACGGTGATGTCGTGGCAGGGTATGCGAGGCGGCATCACGGCGGCGCGACGCGGCAATGATGTTATTATGACACCTATGGAGTATTGTTATTTCAATTTCTATCAGGCCAATGCCGATTTTCAGCCTCCAGCTATGCCAAATTCGCTGGTGACTCTGCACAAGGTGTACAGTTTTGACCCCGTGGCCGGCCTTCACAGTGCTGAACAGCGTCGTCACGTATTGGGCGCACAGTGCAATCTTTGGACGGAGTATATCAACACTCCTGAAATGGCGGAATATATGCTGCTGCCTCGTTTGTGTGCTATGTCTGAGGTGCTTTGGTCGCCGCAGGCGGTGCGTCAGTGGGAGAGTTTCCGTTCGCGTGTGGCGCGTCATTGTGTGCGACTTGTTGCCAGCGACTATCGTGTCGGCACTGGCTCGTTCCAGCCGTGGATGACGCTGCTGAAAAGCGACGACGGCAGGCTTTATGCCAAGCTGGAATGGGAGGTTGAAGGTACCCATATCTATTACCATACCGGCGACGGACATTTCCGTCGATATACAGAACCTGTTGAAGTTAAGAAAGGAACGACCGTCACAACGTTGTCTTTCTACAACGGTGTGTTGAAGGAGAAGGCCTACGATTTCGAGGTCAAATGAGGACGGTTGCCAATGATAACATTTATCACATTTGAAGGAGAGAAACAATGACAACATTTGATTTTTCAAGCATAGAACCCTACGGAAACGACGAAGTGCCGAAAGCTTTGGAGCGTCTGGCGCACAATCCGATGTATGCCCGTCTGGTCAAGACGATGAACCCAAAGATCGACTTTGGGAGTTTTATGGCAATGATGGAGTGTATCACCACGTGCGACGAATTGCAGTATATGGTGATGCGCCCGCTGATACACCAGATTGTGCAGCGCAGCGCGACTTCGTTCACTTATGACGGCCTGGAAAACATCAGCAAGGATCAGTCCTACCTGTTCGTTTCCAATCACCGTGCCATCACGCTGGATGCAGGTCTGTTCGATGTGGCGCTGATTTCCAATGGCTTCAAGACCCCGGAGATAGGTTTTGGCAACAACTTGATGAAGAACGATTTCATTATCGACTTGTTCCGCCTGAACAAAATGTTCACCATCATACGCGACGGTTCGCGCCGTGACTTCTACAACAACTCGGTGTTCCTGTCGAACTACATCCACCACGTGCTTTTTGAAAAACACAGCTCTGTGTGGATTGCCCAGCGCAACGGACGTACCAAAAACGGTGACGACCGTACCGACCAGGGCTTGCTGAAGATGTTCTCGATGGCTGGTACCGGCGACTTTGAGGATGATTTCAACAAACTTCGGATTGTCCCTGTCGCGATAAGCTATGAGTATGAGCCTTGTGATTTTATGAAAAGTATAGCAGAGTACACTGCTAGTACCGGTATTTATGAAAAAACACCTCACGAGGACGTACTGAGTATGATGATGGATATTTCGCAGAAGAAGGGTGATATCCATCTGTCAATCTGCAAGCCGATCACGCCCGAAGAGGTCGGTGAATGTGCCCGTTTGGTCAAGAATGAACGTTTTGCCGCGTTGGCTGGCATTATCGACAAACGTATTCATAAGTCTTATAAATTGCATAGAACCAATTATATCTGTGCCGATTTGGTGAGTGAAAATGCTGAATTTGTGGATTATTACACCACTGCACAGATGGAGGAGTTCATAAAATATGCCGAACATTCGTCGTTGAAATGCCCTTCGGAAGCGGCTAAAGAGAAACTGACGGAGATTTTTCTCGGAATGTATGCAAAACCTGTTTTTAATCAAATGAATGATGATTGAAAAGATAAAAGAAATCGCTAAAAGGATAAACCCTGAAGTTATAGAGTGGCGTCGTTGGCTGCATCGCCATCCCGATTTGTCGCAGCAAGAGTTTGGAACGATGGCATATGTGGCCGACCGTCTGCGTGAAATGGGGCTGGAACCGCGCACGGGCATAGGCAAGACGGGTTGTATGGCCATTTTGCGAGGTGGCATTGACCCCGATGGCTATTGCGTGGCTTTGCGCAGTGACTACGATGCACTGCCTTTGCAGGAGGCTACTGGGTTGCCGTTTGCTTCTGAAAATCCTGGCGTTATGCACGCCTGTGGTCACGATATGCACACAAGCTCGTTGTTGGGTGCGGCCAAAATTCTTTGCGAGTTGCGCGAGGAACTTAACGGAACTCTGATGTTCATCTTCGAGCCTTCGGAGGAAATGTATCCTGGCGGGGCAAGGATGATGATGGACGACGGGTTGTTCGATGAGTTGATGCCCAACGAGATATACTCTTTCCACTGTTTGCCCGAAATGGACTTCGGCCGTGTCGGAATGCGCAAAGGCAAATATATGGCTTCGACCGATGAACTATATTGGACAGTGAAGGGCAGGGGAGGCCACGGCGCTACGCCGCATCTCAGTGTCGATCCCATCCTTATTGCCAGTCACATCGTTGTTGCATTGCAGCAAGTGGTGAGCCGCAACGCGTCGCCGATGATGCCTACCACCTTGAGCTTTGGAAAATTTATTGGTAGCGGCCGTACCAACATAATCCCCGACGAGGTAAAAATGGAGGGTATAATACGCACTTTCGACGAGAAATGGCGCCTCGAGGCTCACGAAAAGATTCGCAAGATATCGTGCGGCATAGCTGAAAGTATGGGTGGCGAGTGCGATTTGTTTATAGATTACGGCTATCCATATGTCGTCAATGACGATGAATGTACGCAGCAGGTATATGACAACGCCTGTGCCTTTTTGGGCAGCGACAAGGTTGAATGGCTTGATATGCGTATGACTGCCGAGGATTTCGCGTTCTTCGCGCAGAAGATACCTGCCTGCTATTTCCGCATAGGAATACACGAACCCGGTACGCCGTTCAGCAATTTGCATCGACCCAACCTCATCGTCGATGAGCGCTCTATAGAACTGGCCAACGGCCTGGTGGCATACAACGCCTTTATGGCATTGAACAACAGAATCAAACAACAGTAGTTTTTAATGGGCGAGATAGACAAGACAAAACAACTTGAAACCAAAAAAATAAGCGCGTTGCTGCTGGAATATGCTCTTCCTGCCGTGGTGAGCCAGGTGGTAACGTCGGTATATAATATCGTCGACCGTGTCTTTCTGGGACACAGTGCCGACGGTTATGGAACACTATATTTGGCTGCATTGGCCATCACATTTCCAGTGATGAACATCATCCACGCATTCGGTTCGCTTGTCGGTGCAGGTTCTTCGTCGCGAATGAGTATTGTGCTTGGTCGTAAGGATGTACGCTGGGCCGAGAAGATTTTGGGCAATACTATGCTTTTGACTTTTTTCTTTGGTTTTCTGTTTGTTACTGCCGGATATATCTGGATGCGCCCCATACTCACCCTCTTCGGTGCTTCGCAGCAGACACTCGATTTCGCCTGTCAGTATATGGACATTGTGCTGCCGGGAATGTTCCTTGTTACAGTGACTTACAACCTTACGGGTCTGATACGAGCCTCGGGCTATCCGTCGAAGGCAATGTGGATAATGATAAGCGGAGCTGTTCTCAACATATTTCTTGATTATTTGTTCATTGGCGTCTTTGGCTTGGGTGTTGTCGGTGCCGCTTGGGGTACAACCATATCGATGGCTATGACGGCATTGGTGTCGGTGGCGCATTTCGTGCAACCGCACAGTTTCATACGATTCAAGGCTCACGCCTGGGCTCCAAAGCTATACATCTTCCGCAATATTCTGGCAATAGGCATCAGCCCCTTCTCGATGAATGTGGCGGCTTTTGCCGTTGTGGCTGTACTCAACAGGCAATTGGCCTTGTATGGCGGCGACAACGCTGTGGCTGTATATGGCGTTGTCAATTCTGCTGCTGGTCTTATAGTTATGACATTCCTTGGTGTCTGCCAGGGAATGCAACCCATAGCTGGCTACAACTATGGTGCCGGCCACAACGACCGTCTGCGCGAGGTGTACATACTGACGCTCAAAGTCTGCGTTGCATTGGGCATCATAGGCTCGGCAGTGTCAATACTTTTCCCGCGCACTATTATCCAGTTTTTCAATTCCGAAGAATCGATCCTTTCTGTCGGTGTGCCGGCATTACGCTATCTGATGGTCTTCGCGCCGTTCATAGCATATACTATCACTAACTCGCAGCTGTTCCAAGCCATTGATCAACCTTGGATAGCCATTGTCACAAGCCTGTCCAGGCAAGTGATATTCCTTATACCCATATCGTTGGTGCTTCCCGGCATAATCCATCGTGCCGGAGGTGACGGCGTTACCGGCGTTTGGCTTTCGTGTGCTATATGCGACCTGCTCGGGGCTGCGCTGTCGACGGTGCTTCTGCTGACACACAGACAGGTGTTCCACAAAGGATACGTGCCTCCGCTGCGTAGACCTCGCAAAGAACTTGGACCTAAACCAGATAAAAATTGAATTATGAGCAAAGATGTCACTAAAATCGTGTTGACAGGCGGCCCTTGTGCCGGCAAAACCACGGCGCTGGCGCGCATCGTGGAACATTTCTCGGACATAGGCTATTATGTGCTGACCGTTCCTGAGGCAGCTACTCTTTTTTCGCAGTCGGGTGTCGATTTCTTGACTGCCAACAAGTCGCTTTTTATTGAAAGTGAACGCCAGTTGATGGAATTTCAGCTTGAAATGGAAGACCGTATGGAACGCATTGCCAAGTGCAGCGACCGACCGTCGCTGATAGTCTGCGACCGTGGCACGATGGACATCAGAGCATATATGCGCCGTGAGATGTGGGACGCACTGCTCGATTCGATGGGGAAAACAGTTGTCGAACTGCGCGATGCCCGCTATTCGGCTGTGATTCATATGTCCACGGCCGCCAAGGGCGCTGAAAGCTTCTACACCCTTGGCAACAACGCGGCGCGCAGCGAGACACCCGAACAGGCTCGTGAAATCGACGACCGCCTGATGACCGTTTGGACGGGACATCCCCATTTGCGTGTGGTTAGCAACGACTGCGGCTTTGAAGAGAAAATGAATCGCGTGCTGAAAGAAATAGCTCACGTTTTGGGAGTGCCGCAACCAATAGAAATAGAACGTAAATACTTGGTTGACAAGATTGCGGAAATACCAAACGGCAATGTTAGCGAGATAGTGCAAACCTATCTGATGCCTCTCGACGGACAGGAACGCCGTCTGCGTATGCGTGGCGAAAATGGTCACAATGTCTATTTCCTCACGACAAAAATACGTCTTTCGGAGGATCGCAACTACGAGCACGAACGTCAGATTGACGAAAAGCAATATCGAGAATTGCTGCTCGAGGCCAATCCCGACAAACATCCTGTCCATAAACTCCGTTGCTGCTTTTTGTGGAAAGATCAATATTTTGAACTTGACGAGTTCCTTAACCCTCGCCTTGAACATCTGCTTCTGGAAATAGAAGATGCCGAGGATGCTTCGGCAGTTGATTTCCCGCCGTTCCTGCACGTGGTGAAGGATGTGACGGGAGATCCTATGTATTACAATTCAAACATAGCCAAAAGATGACAACCCGACCGCAAATTGACACAGAGTTTCCTCTGCAAAAATACAATACTTTCGGAATCCCTGCTGTGGCGGCAGGATTTGTAAGGCTCTGCTCTGACGATGATTATGTAGCACTAATGGAGTCCGAACTGCTGCGCAATTCGCCTTTTTTCATTCTTGGGGGAGGCAGCAATGTGGTACTTCCCGACCGCTATGACGGCATTATTGTTCATCCCGACAACAAAGGTGTCCATTTGGTCGGTACCGAAAACGGTGTCGCTTATGTTGAAGCTGGTGCCGGCGAGGTGTGGGCAGAATTTGTCGACCGCTGCATCGACAATGGGTGGCACGGTCTCGAAAACCTGGCTTCGATACCCGGATGTGTTGGCGCCGCTCCGGTGCAGAATGTCGGCGCCTATGGCAGGGAGGCCAAAGATGTTGTGGCACAAGTGCATTGTTATGACATCCAAAAAGGTGTGCAACAATGGATTGATGCTGCAGACTGCGGCTTCGGCTACCGATGGTCGCGTTTTAAAGGCGAGTGGAAAGACCGCTTTCTCATTGATCGTGTTGTTTTTGCGCTGACTTGCGATTTCGTTCCCGACCTTTCTTACAAGGCTTTGGCTACGGCTGTTGCCGAGCGTGGCATTGATTCGCCCACGGCTCGACAGCTGGCCGACGTCGTAAGCGAGGTGCGCAACTCCAAACTGCCAAATCCTAAAACTGTTGGAAGCGCAGGCAGTTTCTTCAAGAACCCTGTTGTCGATGGCACAACATATGAAACCATAAGAAGCGAGTATCCCGATATCGTTTCGTTCCCTGCCGGCGACGGACGCTACAAACTGGCAGCCGGCTGGATGATAGAACACCGTGGATGGAAGGGCCGTGCTATGGGTCGTGCTGGAGTGTACGAAAAACAGGCACTTGTACTTGTCAACCTTGGTGGCTGCAGTGGGGCAGATGTACGTATATTGGCTGATGCCATCATAGCCGATGTTTATAGCCATTTTGGTGTAAAATTGGAATGTGAAGCAATATTTGTTTGATTATTAAAAAGTTAGGGTGATTTGGCGGTTGATAATATAACTATATATGAACCAGGTATTTAAAGTACTTTCTAAGGCATATGTACAGTATTTGTACAGTATATGTACAGTATATGTACGCTTCTGAAGCGTACATATACTGTACATATACTGTACAAATACTGTACATATGCGAGGGAAGGTTTTGCCGGGAAATGTCCGAAAATGCCTGTAAATACTGTAAATTTGTAAAATTTTCATACGATGCACGACTACGAGAAATTTTGGCAATGGTTTGCCGACAACAACGAGCAGCTTACGATGCTCGGCGATTTGGAAGAAAAAGAGCAGCAGAATCTTCTGGAAAATCTTCAAGGGCAGCTTGATGCCTATTGCGAGGGTTTAACCTTCGAGATGGGCGAGCCGACACCGTCGGGACGCACGCTTACCTTTTCGGCTGAAGGCGACACCGATTTGTTCCGCTATGTTGTTGAACTTGTCGACAATGCACCCGACCTCGACTGGTGGGAGTTTGTTGCTTTCAAACAGCCCAAAGGCACTGACCTTAAGGTGACTTTCGATAAATACCGTTTTGAAACCAAACAGATGTATTTTATGCAGCTTGAGAGCGAAGAAGAACCGGACATACTGGGCATACGTGTCGCTTTGCCAAATCCTGTGTCAGACGACGATGATCAGCTGGTTGGAGTCTATGTTACTATCGAGGCTATGATTGGCGAATTCGACTGCGCCACGCTGATAGGCTATCTTGACACCTGTGCCATACCCGAGGAACCCTTCAAGGCTGGCTTCCGCCCGCTCGACGACCTGCCCGAGTTTGTAGAGTGGTTCAAGTTGCAGCGTGACAAATAATAATGTTTTATTTCGTTTCAATTTTCCGCTGTTTCAAAAATTATTCGTATCTTCGTAACGTTTTTCAGACAACCATTGTGCTCGTCTGAAGCGTGTATGTGTTTAGAAAATAATAAAATATAAAAGAAATACTGAAATGAGTAAAGTAGATGTTTTGTTAGGTTTGCAGTGGGGCGACGAAGGAAAAGGCAAGATTGTCGATGTTTTGACGCCCGATTATGATGTCATAGCCCGTTTCCAGGGAGGCCCCAACGCTGGCCATACCCTTGAGTTCAATGGCATCAAGCACGTGCTCCATATCATCCCTTCCGGCATATTCCACAAGCAGAAACTGAATGTCATTGGCAACGGTGTGCTCATAGAGCCTGCCATCTTCAGCGAAGAAGTCGATGCACTGCGTCAGAAGAATGTCGAGCCCACCGAGAATCTCTACATCTCAAAGAAGGCACATTTGATACTGCCGTCGCACCGCCTGCTCGACGCTGCCAACGAACAGGCCAAGGGCAATGCCAAAATTGGCTCGACATTGAAAGGCATCGGTCCTGCTTATACCGACAAAATTGCCCGTACAGGCATTCGTGTCGGTGACATATTGGAGTTCGATTTCAGAGAGAAATACCAGTTGCTCAAGTTCCAGCACATCCAGATGGCCAAAATGCTCAAGTTCGATGTCGAAGCGTTCCGTATCAACGGTATGAGTCTTGAAGAGTACGAGGTGCGCTGGATGGAATCGCTCGAGACGTTGCGCAAATTCAAACTTATAAACAGCGAATATTTCATCAACAACTGCTTGAAAGAAGGCAAGAAGGTCCTTGCAGAAGGTGCCCAGGGCTCTATGCTGGACATTGATTTCGGCTCGTATCCGTTCGTTACTTCGTCGTCGACCATCACTGCCGGCGTTTGCTCGGGTCTCGGTGTCGCTCCGTCGACAATAGGACGCGTTATGGGCATCACAAAGGCTTACTGCACCCGTGTCGGTGCCGGTCCGTTCCCGACCGAGTTGTTCGATGCTACAGGCCACACGCTCTGTGAATTGGGTCACGAATTCGGAGCCACCACCGGACGTGCACGCCGCTGCGGATGGATTGATATCCCGGCATTGCGTTATGCCTGTATGCTTAACGGCGTGACAGATCTTATTGTTACCAAGCCTGATGTGATGAACGATTTTGATGAGGTGAAGATGTGTACCAGCTACATTATCAACGACAAAGAGACCGATGAAATCCCATTTGAATTCAACGAGGTGGAAATTAGACCGAATCTTGTCTCGTTTGAGGGTTGGAAACAGGAACTGAACAAGGCCAAGAGCTATGAAGAGTTGCCTGCGAAGTTGCAAGCATACCTGTCGGCGCTGGAACTGCGCACAGGTGTCCGCATTATGGCTGTGTCGGTAAGCCCTGACCGCAAAGATGTGCTTTTCAGGAACGCCTGAACGAAAAATTGAAACAAAATAATCTTTTCTCCGTATAATAATTTTAACATTTCAACGTTTCCAGTGTTAAAAAATCGAGGGGGCAGATGCAATATTCGGCCCGCAAGTAAGACTAAATCGAAAAAAAGAAGATTATGAAAAGTTTAAGAATCTGTAATTCTAAAGTCATAGCCTTGATGTTGATGTGCCTGCCATTGTTGGTTGCGGCGCAGACCAAAGTGAAAGAGACCGATGTTCCAAAATCGGTGTTGCTGTCGCTCGAAAAGACTTATGAGTCTTATAAGGTCAAGACGTGGTATCAGGCTCCGGGACAGTATATTGCCGAGTTTGTCACTGATGGACAGAACGGACGCTGCTATTTCACCGCCAATGGCGACTGGCAGTACAGCTCGTTCCCCGTTGCGCTGGAAGAATGCCCTACAATGATGAATACTTATTTTGTCAACAATTATCCTGGCTATCGAATCAAAAGCACTGAATATGTTGAAGAAATGAGTGGCGATAATTATTATCGTATGGTCATTGTCAAGAAGGGTTTGGGTTCGGCAGATTGCGAGATGATTTTTGACACTCGCGGAAAACTGCAGCGTTCCACTGCTCCTGATCCTGATGTAGTGAAAAAGGACTACTATACTCATTCAAACCCCGAGGATGTAAGCAACGACGAGGAGACATCGAAGACCAAGAAATCAAACAAGAAACGCCCCAAGCCAGTTGAGGATGTTCCTGAAATAGAAGCTTTCGAGCCGTCGCAAGCCATCGCTGCCAATTTCGCAAAACGCTATCCAGCCACACGCCTTAGCGCTGGTCCTGATTGGTATGAGCGTTCGGGCGACGAGTGCGTGGCCTACTATGCCAACAACCAGAAGAATAAATTTGAGGCTGTCTACAGTATGAGTGAGGAGAAACTTATCAAGACTGGCAAGGTTCTTGCCAAGGAACGTTATACTAGCGCTATCCTCAAATACTTGAACGAGAAGTACAAAGGCGAGAAATACCGTGTTGAAAAGATGGTTGTTTATGAGTTTGACGCCAAATATCGCGGTGCGGACGGCAAGAAGCCTAAACCCTACACTTATGTAGTCGTCAGCCAGAAGGCCGCAGGCCACACGCTGAAATACACCCGTATGGAGTTCGACAACACCGGCAAGTTCACTGGTCTCCTTGCCCAACCCCTCGATCCGAGAGACGTGCAGTAAATCGGTTTACATATAAAAAAGCGGAACTTCGTTAAGAAGCCCCGCTTTTTTATGTGTATATGGGATTATTGCTCCATCATACCAGCCTGCTCGACGAATTCGAGCAGCGCCTTGCTGATGGCTACGTTGTCTTTCTTGGGGTAGCGTATCTTGGTGAAAATCTCGGCTAGGTTGCGGGTGCCGTTCTGGCGTACCATTTCTTTGTTAAAAGGGAACTCCTCGCGGATGCGGTGTGTGCGTTCGATATCGTCGTCACTGTAGTCGTGATATTTTTCATTGTGCACAATACCTTCCAGTGGCAGGCGCTCGCTGAGGGCAGGCTGCTCGGCAGGATAGCCCATACAGAGGGTCACGACCGGCACCACGCCTTTAGGCAGCTCCAGCAGCTCGGCAATGGCTTTTGTGTTGTACATCACTGTGCCGAGGTAGCAGAATCCCAGGCCTTCGGCTTCGGCGGCTACACAGATGTTCTGCGCTGCAAGCGAGGCGTCGACGGTGCCAGACATCAACCAAAGGAAGTTGTCGTAAGGTTCGTCACAGCCACGCAGACGGCACCAGTGGTGGTAGCGGTTAACATCGACGCATATTGTAAGGAATGCGGGGGCGGTGCTGCCTTGTCCGAAATGCAGCTTGGACAGGGCGGCGACGTTGTCAGGCTGCTGTGTGACGATAATGCTGTATATCTGCATATTGCCGGTGTTCGAGGCGCGCATTCCGCATTCAAGGATGCGGTTCATTTTGTCTTGCTCTATGGTACGGCTTTGAAATCTTCGTATGCTGCGGTGGCTGTTGAGGAGTTCTATTGTATTCATATTGTGTATTGTTTGCATATATTCTAATAACGATGTTTGTATGCTTTTATTTTGCTGTTGGGACACAAAAAAAAGAAGCTCGAAAATGAGCTTCTTTTTAATAGTAAAAGTTTATAAAACTATTTCTTCACAACCTCCTTTTTGGGCGTTATAACGTTGTTGACATAGCAGCGCAGATAATATAGAGTCTCTTCGCAATGTTTTGATTTAACTATAATTTTAATTTGTTTTGTCCTCAGGAATCAATTCGTCCATAAGGTTTTTGTTTACGTCCAGTGGTTGGTAAGGGTGTCTGGCACGGTCGTGGCAAATTCCACTATGCTGCGCTGCACAGTGGCAACCCGATCGATTGCCGCTGTAGGGGTCCATACTGGCACAATGACGCTTGAACTCGCCATTGCGCAGCACCAAAGTTTTTATGCCAAGCCCCGCAAGGCTGAGCAGCAATACTAGGGTAGATATAATCATTATTACGATAATGCTCTTCATTTTTAAATGTGTGTGTGGGTTGTACTATAAAACGAAAAAAGGATGGAATATTGCATCACATCCTTATTAATCGTTTGATTATTTGCTCCCCAAGCAGGACTTGAACCTGCGACCCCCTGATTAACAGTCAGGTGCTCTAACCAACTGAGCTATTGAGGAAGATGAATTGTCCATTGGACTTTTCTTTATCTCTGCGGAAAACCTCTTCGCTTTTTGCTCCCCAAGCAGGACTTGAACCTGCGACCCCCTGATTAACAGTCAGGTGCTCTAACCAACTGAGCTATTGAGGAATGCTTTTCGTCTTATGAAATCGGCTGCAAAAGTACTCTAAATTTACGATATGGCAAAATTTTTTTTCAAAAAATGTTATATTCAAATACTAATTATTTGATTTGTTGCATTGTCTGTATTTGGAAATGTTGTGATGCCAGTCTTGGTAATGCTTTCAAAAGTATTCCTAAACCTCTATTTTTTATAAAAATTGGATGTAAAAGGAACACTGAAAAACGACTTGCAACACTTGTCGCGAGATATCCTATTACAACTGTTTTCTTCAAACACCTTTACCTTTCAGGGACTCAATACTCTCTAACCGCATAATAACAGATTTTATTATTACTGATATATGAGTTTTCCCTATTGGTAGATTGATATTTGCACCAAAGTATGAGATTGATATAACCTTTTGCACTTGAGTTCAAATAAAAAATGATACAAATATTTTGTCAGTTCGCAAAATGTTTGTATTTTTGCAATTCGAAATTGGAATTTGTTGTTCTGTGCAACTTGCTGGATTCCAATATCGCAATCGGAAAGATGGCAGAGCGGTCGAATGCGGCGGTCTTGAAAACCGTTGACCTTCACGGGTCCGGGGGTTCGAATCCCTCTCTTTCCGCAGCTCCTTTAAAGGCTGTGTCCTGAAATCCATTTCATAATCAGCAAAGGTATAGAATTATGAAACATACGACAATATTGATACTTGCGCTGACAGCGGTACTGGCTTCTGGATGCCATAGCCGGGAATTGGCTTATATCAGCGACGCACAGCGTGATTCGGCACAGGCTGTATTGGAAACCTATACAGCCACTATAATGCCGGGCGATCAGATTTATATTTATGTTGAAAGTCAGACTCCCGAAAGCGTAATCCCTTTCAATCAAGAAACTCACAAGATATATGTTGAAAACAACAGGGTGCAACTGTTGGATACTACATACCGTGCTGTTACAGAGCAGGATGGCTATGTCGTCTCTTCTAACAATCAATATGTCACTGCTGAAATAACAGGCTATTTTGTTTCAGAAAAGGGTACAATCAATTTCCCTATTCTTGGCGATATAATGGTGGCAGGAATTACGCAGGACAGTTTGTGCCATCTCATAGAACGCAGGTTGAAGGAGGACGGTTATGTCAATGACCCTGTTGTTACGTCTAAATTGATGAATTTCCGTGTCACCGTTGTCGGCGAGGTGAATAGTCCGCAGCAGATTCACGTACAAGGTACTCGCCTGACAATCCTCGAAGCAATTGCCATTTGCGGCGACCTGACTGTTTACGGCCAGCGTGAGAACCTTACCATAGTGCGCAACGATGGAGGCAAGCAGGAGATAGGCGAGATTGACCTTACGAAAAAAGAGATGCTTGATTCACCGTTCTATTATCTTCACAACAACGACATCGTCTATGTCGAGCCCAGTAATACGAAGAAGCGCAGATCGGACCGAAACGACGATGTGCCTCGATACATAGCAATAGGTGTCAGTGTGGGTTCGATTATCGTAACATATTTAAATACTATCAGAACATTGAATCAAATGTGATTATACAACAAGAAAGGGTGTCCAACGGGCACCCTTTCTTGTTGTATTGTCTGTCCTGATTTTATTTCACGACAAGTTTTTTTATTCCGTATAATCCATTGCTGTTCTTAATGCCGTACATATAGACGCCGCTGGGCAGTGTGCTGACATCGAGGCGGACGCAGCCTTCGCTGGCGTTGAGGCTCTGTTCAAGGACCATTTTGCCGGTCATCGTGTAGAGTACCAGGGTGCCGTGGTCGTTGCTGAGGCTGTAGTCGACAGTCACCTCGCCGGTGGCGGGGTTGGGGTAGGCCGTAAGGGCTACGTTGTTATCGCTCTGCGCGATGCCTAAATTGCCGTTCTTGTTGTACATCTTGACGTACATCGTGGCCTGGCTGTTGTGGTTGTTGGTGTCGTAGACGGTGATTTTGAACAGTCCCATCGCGGCGTCGGCAGGCACGTCGAAGTCGATGTGCGTGTCGCTGTAGGTGGTGTTGCCGGCCAGTTGGAAAGGTGCCGACACGTAGCCGTCCTTGCAGAGTATACCAGTGCAGACAGACACGATTTCGGACGTTGTGGTGTTCAGTTTGGAGCATTCGATGATGCAGACGAGGTTGAACAGCTCGTTGTTGTGGATTGCCGGAGTAAACTGGAACTCATTGTTGGCTCCGGCTTGCAGGATCACCGTGTCGCCCTCGGCAACGGGCTGGTAGTTGTACGAAAAACTCAAAGTCTGAGCTTGCGCAAAACTGATGCAACTGACTAATAATGCGAAAAATAATGTTTTTTTCATAATGAATAATCTTTTGTTTTCGAAATGCAAAAATAGGAAAAAGTTTTAATTATTTTAGGCTGTCAATAAGTTCGTCGACAACTTTTTTGACGCCAGTGCCGGCTTTTTCTTGAATCACTTTGATGTTGCGTGACACGGCTACGGCCTTGGGGTCGACTAGATAGCAGGGGCTTGTACGTGGCACATAGTGTATCAGGCCAGCGGCGGGGTAGACGTTCATCGAGGTACCGACGACGATGAAATAGTCGCACGTCTCGCACATTTGTGCTGCCGGCTCGATGTTGGGTACAGCCTCGCCAAACCATACGATGTGCGGCCTTAGCTGTGCCCCGTCGGGAGCCTTGTCGCCAAGATGTATGTCGTTGTAGCCAATGTCTACAATAAGGTTGCTGTCGCGCTCGCTGCGTGCCTTGGTCAGCTCGCCGTGCAGATGCAGGACATTCTTCGAGCCGGCCTGTTCGTGCAGGTTGTCGACGTTCTGGGTGACAATTTGTACATCGAAATATTCTTCCAGACGCACCAGCTGTTTGTGCCCCTCGTTGGGTTTCACTGTGGCCAGTTGACGACGTCGTTGGTTGTAAAAGTCCAGTACCAATGCCTTGTCTTTGGCATAGCCTTCGGGGGTTGCCACATCCTCGACGCGATACTGTTCCCACAGACCATCACTGTCGCGGAAGGTGCTGATTCCGCTCTCGGCGCTGATGCCTGCGCCGGTAAGTACAACAATTTTTTTCATTATTATAACACTTTAATTTCAGTTCTTCTGTTCTCGCCCCTGCCCTCGTCGGTGTCGTTGGTGGCAACGGGTTGTGTCTCTCCGTATCCTTTGTATGTCAGCCTGTCGGCTGCAATGCCTTTGCCGACAATGTAGTCATACACCGCCTTGGCTCTCTGCTCCGACAGCCTCTGGTTGTCGTCCGGACGCCCCACATTGTCTGTATGGCCTCCAAGCTCGATTTTGAGTGCTGGGTTCTTCTCAAGTAGCTCCACAACCTTGTTCAGCTCGTATTCCGACTCTTTAAGAACCTCCCAGCGTCCCGTTTCAAAGAACACGTTGTTCAAGATTATGCGCTCGCCGCTCTCGATAGGATGCAACGCTATGTCCACAACAACGGGCTTCCAATTATTATATCCGTCATCCTCTCGTTCCCAGACCTCGCTCTGCGAGTGCATCAGGTATCCGTCGGCGCTGACGTGGAAGGCATAGACTCCGTCGGCAGGCAAGCTGACGATGTACTGCCCGCTTTGGGCATCGCTCGAAGTATTGGCTACCACACGGCTTTCCTGGATATCGACGACCTTGATGTCTGCCGCCACCTTCTGCCCTGTCTTGGCGTTGGTCACGGTACCCTTGAAACAGATTGCCACCGTCGGACGTGCTTGCACGGGCAGTTCAAAGCTATATAGGTCCATCTTGCCGTAGCCTCCGTCACGGTTGGAGGCATATATGGCAGTTCGTCCGTCGGCGCTGACTATAAGGTTATTGTCATCGCCTTCGGTATTGATTGGGTAGCCGAGGTTTTCCGGTGTGCCCCAAGAACCGCCATCGTGTATCCTGCTTGATACAAACAGGTCGAAGCCGCCCATTCCTTCAGGTCGGTTGCTGGAGAAATAGAGCGTCCGGTCATCGAAATGGATGAAAGGCGACATCTCGTCCCACTCTGTGTTTATCGTTGGTCCAAGGTTTATCGGCTCTGTCCAGCGGCCTTTGTCGAATGTGGTTTTCCAGATGTCCATACCGCCATATCCACCTTTGCGGTTGCTTACAAAATAGAGCGTTTTGCCGTCGATCGAGAACGTCGGCTGACCCTCCCAGGCAACGCTGTTCACCGTCGAGCCCATATTGCGGGGCTTGCTCCATTTGCCTGCCTTGTTCACGCACATATAGAGGTCGCAACGCCCACCGCCGTCCTTGCGGTTGCAAGCGGTGAAGAACATAATACGACCGTCTTGCGATATGCACTGCGCGCCCTCGTTGTCGTTGCTGTTCACCGGCTCCGGCATTCTTGTTGCTCCGCCCCACTTGCCGTCGGCCCAGGTGCTTACATATAGGTCCTCCTCCTCTTTGGTGTCGGCGGTCGTAGTGGCCTTGCGAGGGAAGCGGCGTGTAAAGACCAGCGTTTGCCCATCTACCGTGAGCGACGGTAAGTATTCGTCATCCCTGCTGTTCACCGTTCCTCCAAGGTTCTGCGGATTGAAGGATACGGGGTTGGCAAAAGCCTCCTTGCGGAAACGGGCCTTCTTCAGACAATTCTGTGCATCCAGCAAGGTCTCGTTCTGCTTCTTGTCCAATTTCAGGTATGTTTCGAAGCACTTGATGGCCTCGTCGAAGTTTTTATCATATAATTCCAGTTTGCCCAGACTGACCCAAGCTGGAGCAAAGAAAGCCCTGTCTTTCTCAACAACGGCGCGGTAGTGGCGCTTTGCCTCGTTGCGATAATGATGTGAAGGTTCGCCGTTTTCTTCCATTGATATGCGGTCTATGTCCGACATAATATCTGCCAGAATCATATGAGCCTCCAGAAAGCCGTCGTCCTCCTTCAATGCCTGCTCGAAATCGTTCATTGCAGCGTCGTTCTTGCCTTGATACAGCATATCCATAGCACGCTCATACAGCTTGACAGCCTTCTTGTTGTCAGTCGAGTAATTCTGTCCCTGTGCCACGGCGGCAAACAGACAAAGCACCATCAATATATGTTTCCTTAATTTCATACCCTCAATAACGGCTGAAGCCGGCATTTATTGTGCAAAAAAAGAGGGTGCTCTGCCGATCGCAGAGCACCCTCTATGAATTGGAGTAATGTTTTATTTTCCGTTTACCAGGCGATAAGTGTCGCTGGCGATGACATACTCCTCGTCGGTGGTGACAACGACGGTTGCAATCTTCGAGTCGGGTGTCGAGATGATGACGTCCTCGCCCATCGTCTTGTCGTTGAGTTCCATATCAACCTTGATGCCGAGGCATTCGAGGCCTTCAAGGATCGGGTGACGCATAAACCAGGCATTCTCGCCGATGCCGCCGGTGAAGAGCAGCAGGTCGCAGCCGCCCATCTCGGCTATATAGCCGCCGATGTAGCGTTTCACACGCTGGGCAAACATATCGAAAGCGTAGGTGGCACGCTCGTCGCCAGCATCGCGTCCGGCACGGATGTCACGCATATCCTGCTTGTCACCGCTGATGCCGATAAGACCGCTCTGCTTGTAGAGCAGCTTGGTCAGCGCCTTGCTGTCCATACCCTGATCCATCAAATATAGGAGCACACCGGGGTCGACGTCGCCGCAACGGCTTCCCATAATGAGACCTTCCAGTGCGGTCATACCCATAGTGGTGTCGAAGCTCTTGCCATTCATTATAGCGGCAATGGAGGCACCGCTACCAAGGTGGCAGCTGATGATTTTCAGGTTATTCCAGTCTTTGCCAATCATCTTGGCAGCTTTCTCGGCAACAAACTTGTGGCTGGTGCCGTGGAAACCGTAGCGACGGATACCGTATTTCTCGTAGTATTCGTACGGCAGGCCGTAGAGATACGACTTGGGCGGCAGGGTGCTGTGGAAAGCAGTGTCGAAGACAACAGTCTGCGGCACACCAGGCAGTACTTCGCGCATAGCATAGATACCTGCCAAGTTGCCAGGAGTGTGCAACGGAGCCAGGTGCTCTAGGCTTTTGATTTGTTCAATAACCTTGTCGGTAACGATGGCGCTGTCCTTGAAAATCTCTCCACCGTGGGCAACGCGGTTGCCGACAGCACCGATTTCCTTCAAATCCTTGATGACACCAATCTTCGGGTCGGTTAAAGCCTTGAGGACAATCTTGATACCTTCGGTGTGGTTTGGAATAGGCAGCTGCTCATAGTGCTTTTCGCCATTGAACTTGTGGGTGAACTCGCCCATTTCGAGACCTATACGCTCCAACAGGCCTTTGGCCATCACAGCGGCATTGTTGGCCATATCTATCAGCTGGTATTTGATAGACGAACTGCCGCAATTAAGAACTAATATTTTCATCGTTATGTATTGTTGTTTTAATTTTATCTTGTTAGAATTCTTGTGTTTACAGGTAAAGTGCTAATGCACTTTGATTTTCAAAAATACAAAACTATTCTGGATTGTCAAAATTTTTAACAAAAAAACTTTGTCTTTTGCAGTATTTTTCCTGACGGGTGCAGGTGAATAAATGAACTATGCTTTTGAATGATGGTCCTATTTCTCTTTTGTCCAGTATACACTTTCGCTGATACCCATCAACGAGCCTTTGACGCGCAGTCGTCCGTCGGCGGTGAATTCAATGTGGAGATGTGCTCTTATTCCACGCTGGGGGTCGTAAATCTTAGTGTCGTTCCAGCAGTGTTTTTTCTCGTTGTATTTCAGTCCGGAGAAAAGAACTATTCGGTCGGCTGGGGTTGTCCGCAGGCTTTTGTCGGGATTCTTGGTGTCGAGCAGTTTGTTGCCTTTGGCGTCGCGGTCGTGCTCAATCCAGATAACCTGTCCACGGTATGTGCCGTTGGTCAGTTTCACAATTTTAACTTTGAAATTGTCATCGCCTTGCTTCCCTTTGTATATTCCTACTATGTTGTCTGCTTTGTCGTTGAGGGTGTTCTGCGCCACTGCAGGGCTTATGCCGAGCAATACGGCGATGATGAAAATGATACGTCTCATATTTTACTATTGTTGATGATTTAGTGTTGTATTCTGTCTTGACGATTTCTTGTCTGTTATTGTAAATTTCTTGCTTTCAAAAAAATAAACGCTATTTTTCAGAATTGTAGCATTGGTATTCCAGTTTGCAAATATAAAAAAAATATCAATATCGCTGTCCGTTTTTTGTCTTTTTTTTACCTCTGTGTCCTCCTCGCCACGCCTCGCTATCCTCCCTACCAGCATAGGCATATGTACAGTATTTGTACAGTATATGTACAGTATTTGTACGCTTTAGAAGCGTACAAATACTGTACATATACTGTACAAATACTGTACATATGCCTTGGAAGATTTTGTAATGCACTGATAATGAATGTTGTTTTTAGGCCGTTGTTTGCAGAAAGGGTTCTTGTTCATTTGTTTGCAATGTTTTTTTTTATGTTGTATATTGTTTCATTGTTTATTATTTTTTCATCTTTTTATTGCTATTGTTGGTTTTTTTAGTAATTTTGCAGTCGAATATTTTGGAAGATTCTGTGCAAATAATTAAAATTTAAAATATTATGGCTAAAAAAAGTATCATTCCTGGCAAGGCGGGGTCCTACAACTGGACTTTTGCTTCTATCGGCGGGGTTACTCGCGTGACAATCAATTCGGGTGCTGACATCGCCCATCTCGCGGAACTGGATCAGAAGCTATGGACTGTGCTCAGCTGTCCGGTCAAAGGCCTTGAATTCGACGAGACGACGCTGCAACTGATGGATACCGACTCCGACGGTAAAATCCGTGTCAACGAGGTCGTAGCTGCTTCGCAATGGCTTTGCAGATCGCTCAAAAACCACGACCGCATTCTCGATGGTGCCGACAGCATCGCGCTTGCCGACATCAACGAAGCCGATGACAACGGTGCGGCTCTTTTGGCTTCTGCCAAACGTATTCTCGCTCGCAAAGGTGTCGACGCCGACTCGGTTTCTTTGGCGGATGTCGTTGAGGCTAAAGCGGCTTTCGACGAAAAGGTTAAATCCAAGGACGATGCTACGGCTGTTGTTTTTGACGAACGCCCCTACGGTGACAATACCGACGATGCTATCGCTGCTGTCAATGCGCTGAAAGACAAGGTTGCAGACTATTTTATGCGCTGCAAGCTCATTGCTTTCGACGAAAACTGCGCCGATGCAGTCGATGTGTCGGTCGAAAAGATTCAGGCTATCAGCGAAATGAATCTGGCTACGTGCAGCGACAAGATTGCCGACTATCCGCTGGCACGTCCCAACAAGGATATGAAACTTAGGCTGACAGGTGTCAACCCTGCTTGG
Organism: Bacteroidales bacterium; assembly: GCA_016283175.1. Taxonomy (GTDB): domain Bacteria; phylum Bacteroidota; class Bacteroidia; order Bacteroidales; family P3; genus Colimorpha. Next base: position 7,130 of record JAEEMK010000009.1, on the reverse strand, counting down.
CAAGCTACTTTCGACAAGGTCAAATCGATGGCTCTCGATGTCGATTATCCAGGTACCGATGCTGTCGACGAGGCACAATGGAACGCAGTATGCTCCAAGTTGGACGCATATGTTGCAAGTCTGGCCGACGACAAGAGCGCCAAGGTGGAGAACTTCGACAAGGAAACTGCGGAAGAGGATGCCGATATCAAGCTGGTTGACAAGTTTCTGCACCTTTATCGCGATTTCTACAAGCTCTTGAAAAACTATGTCACTTTCGCTGATTTCTATACTCGCGACAAAGCGAAACTGGCTGTTTTCCAGTGTGGCCAACTTTATATCGACCAGCGTTGCCTGGATCTCTGCATCAAGGTGTCCGATATGGGAAAGCAGGCAGAATCGGCTACCTTCAGCGGTCTCTATTTGCTTTATTGCCATTGTGTTTCGAAGACCAAGGCGGCTGAAATGGACATCGTCGCAGCTTTGACCGACGGCGACATCGACGATTTGCGCGTTGGCAAGAACGCCGTTTTCTATGACCGTTCGGGACAGGATTGGGACGCAACCGTCACCAAGATTGTCGACAACCCTATCAGCGTGCGCCAGGCTTTCTGGGCTCCCTATAAGAAACTGTGGAAGTTCATCACTGATAAGATAAACAAGAATGCCGCCGAGAAGGAGGCCAAGCAGATGGACAATCTGACCGCTAAAGCCGACACCGCCACCAACAATCTTGCTGCCAAACCCGCCGAGGGTGCTCCTGCAGAAGCTCCGGTCGAGAAGAAGACGCCGTTCGACATAGCTAAGTTTGCCGGTATATTTGCTGCCATCGGCTTGGCTTTGGGCGCTTTGGCGGCGGCTCTTGCCGGATTGGGCGCTTTCCTTACGGCCAAATGGTACAACGTCATTCTTCTCCTTGCCGTCATCGTGATTGTCGTCTCCGGCCCCTCAATGTTCATTGCTTGGACAAAGCTGCGTCGCCGCAATCTGGGCCCAGTGCTCAACGCCAACGGCTGGGCCATCAACGCCCAGGTGCGCGTCAACACTGCTTTCGGTGCTACATTGACCAGCTTGGCAAAATACCCGATGGTCAAGATGCCCGACCCCTATGCCGACAAGAAGATGGCTTGGTGGAAGAAATGGCTCATCACGTTGGTCGTGCTTGGTGGCATCTTCTGCGCCCTCTATTTCACCAATACGCTGAAGTATGTGGGCCTGCCTTTCAAGAAAGAGCAGCCTGAGGCAGTCGAGCAGCCCGCTGAGGCCGCCACGGAAGCCACCCCTGCCGAGGCTCCTGCCGAAGAACCCGCTCCCGTAGCTGAAACCACCGTCGAATAACTTTGCTACTTGTAAATAATAATATCGGGGCGCACCCCTATGCGCCCCGTTTTAGTTTATAATTCAAAACAAATTATTACCAATGTCATCTTTTGCCGATATTTCGTCGTGGGCTTGGCTGATACAATTGTTTGTCATTATCGCCGCCCTGCTTGTAGCCAACCTTGTACGTTGCAATGTGCCACTGTTCCGCCGCAGCCTGTTGCCGTCGGCGCTGCTGGCCGGTCTTCTTATCCTATGCCTCAAGCCATTGGGCTTCTTCAACGAGCTTGTAGACCGTCACGTGATGGAGATTATCACCTATCACGCCTTGGGTCTCGGTTTTGTGGCTATGGCTCTTAAAAACAAGAAAATCAAGAGCTCGACCACCACAATGAAGGTCGTCGAGACCGGTGCTGTGACCGCCAGCACTTACATACTGCAAGGTCTGGCCGGACTGCTGATAACCATTCCGCTGTTTATGTGGTGGAGAAGTTCCAATATGTTCTATGCCGGCGGTATGCTGCTGCCTATGGGCTATGGCCAGGGACCCGGACAGGCACTGAACTTCGGTGTGACCTTCAGCGACTGGGCTTCAAACCAGGGCATCACCTTCTACGGCAAGGACTTCGGCCTCAGCATTGCCGCTATGGGTTTCATAGTGGGCAGCCTTGTCGGTGTGGTCTATATGAATGTCCTTCGTCGCAGAGGCAAGCTGAAAGTGAACGACGGCACATACGTCGAGCACTACACGCTTGAGGACTATGAGTCGGAAGGCGAGATACCGCATTCGGAGTCGATCGACAAACTTACGGTGCAGCTGTGTCTTGTGTTGCTTGTCTATGCGTTGGTGTTTTTGCTGATGTTCGGTGTGCAGCAACTTGAGCTGGGCGATTTCGGAGTAAAGACGCTCAAACCGCTGGTGTGGGGCTTCAACTTCCTGTGGGGCACCCTGCTTGGCGTGCTGGTGAAATGGATTATCGGTCGTCTGCGCAAGAGCAACTGGATGCAGCGCGAGTATATCAACAACTATACGCTGGACCGCATTGCCGGCACCTGCTTCGACTTTATGATTGTTGCCGGCACCGCCGCCATCGACTTCCAGAACCTACGCGCCATCTGGCTGCCGTTGGTGTTGGTCTGCACATTGGGCGCCCTTGTGACGTTCTGGTATGTGCTGCGCTGCTGCCGCAAGCTCTATCCCGACTACAAATACGAGGCCTTCTTCTCGATGTTCGGTATGCTGACCGGCACGGCATCGAACGGTATGATCCTGCTGCGCGAGATAGACCCGCGCTTTGAGACGCCGGCAGCCAACAACCTCGTGCTCCAGACCATTCCGGCTCTGGCATTCGGTTTTCCGGTGCTGCTGCTGATGGGCTTCGCTCCGCAGAGCCTCACCAACACGTTCATTTCAGTAGGAATTATGGTTGTAGCATTAGCGATATTCGCCCTGTTCATTTTCCGCAAGCCTAAAGAGCGGAAAGCGGAGAGCGGAAAGCGGAAAGCTGCCGGTGTCGCTGTGTTGGCAATGCTGCTTGCAACGGCCGCTACCGCATCGGCGCAGGACACCACAAAGCACGTCCGCACGGGTTGGAACTTCGGTGTTTTGCCCAGCGTGGCGTTCGATGCCGACTTGGGGTTTCAGTATGGTGCGTTGACCAACATCTACTACTTCGGCGACGGCTCTACCTATCCAGAGTATCTGCATTCGTTCTATGCCGAAGCAGCCTACACCACAAAGAAGTTTGGTATTTTCAGGACCTCGTATGACTCCAAATACCTTATCCCGAACCATCGTCTGAGTGTCGACCTCACCTATCTGCCCGACCAGATGTGCGACTTCTATGGCTTCAACGGATATCAGTCGCACTACATTCCTGCATATTCAAACCAGGACGACGCGACCTACATTACCCGCGCATACTACAAGTATCGTCGTGACCTGTTCCGCTTCTCGGCTGATTTGCAAGGTGAAATCCACAAACCCTGGTTTTGGAATGTCGGAATCGGCCTACTTTATTTCGGTGTCGGTCCGGTCAATGTGGACCGCCTAAACAAGTTCACCAAAGACGAAGACAAGCTGCTGCCCGACACGGTGACCCTCTTCGACCGTTATGTCGCCTATGGCTACATCCGATCAGGCGAAGCCACAGGCGGCGCCCATCCTTATCTGCACGGCGGCATCACCTACGACACCCGTGACCGTCAGCAGAATCCTAGACGTGGCATCCACGCCGACGCCTTCCTTACCTACTATGCAGGCATCGGCTCGATGAGCAACTACAATAATCTGAAGTTCAATGCCGCTTGGAGGCATTATCTGCCGATTGTCGCCAACCGTCTGACATTGGCCTACCGTGTCGGCACCCAGCTGACCCTTGCCGGCGATTGTCCATTCTACCTCAACACCTACCTCAACCAGCTGTATATGCAGCGTGTTGTGTATGAGGGATTGGGCGGTGCCAACTCGGTGCGCGGCATTATGCGCAACCGCATCCTTGCCCCTGGCGTGGCTTTCGCCAACCTAGAGTTGCGGACGCAGATCTTCAGCTTTAAAGTGGGTAAAAACCAGTTCTATGTCGGCCTCAACCCCTTCGTTGACGCAGGTATGGTGGTACAGCCTGATGAATCAGTAGTTCCCGATCCCATCCAATATAATCCCGTAACCGGTTATTGGGATGACTCAAGACTCCACAACTTACACCTCTCTGGTGGCTGTGGTCTCAAACTGGCTATGAACGACAACTTTGTCCTCTCTATCGACTGGGCTACCGCCTTCGACAAGCAGGACAACGGCAAGTTCAGCAACCTCTATATCAAAATGGGATATATGTTCTAGTTCATCAAGCGGCTTTCGCCCCACTGGTATTGTGGATAGGCCTTCTTGAGGTCATTATAAGAGCCCTTGACGTCGCTGCCGCCACTGGTTGCAAAGACGTTGAGGACTTTGCCGTTTAAGTCGTGAGCCTCGATAAAAGTGTTGATGATGGTCGGTGCTGTGTACCACCACACAGGAAAGCCAATCCATATGGTGTCGTAGTCAGCAATGTTGGCGCAGGTGCCTTTGATGGCGGGACGCGATGTTCTGTCTTTCATCTCCAAAGTGGAACGCGACTGTTTGTCGCGCCAGTCTAGGTCGGCGGTGGTGTAGGGTACTTCGGGAGCAATCTCAAAGAGGTCGGCATTGCACTCTTTTGCCAGACGTTCGGCAGCGGCTTTGGTATTGCCAGTTGCAGAGAAATAGGTTACTAATGTCTTGTTCATTTCGTTTGAGGGTTTAAGGATTTGCTGGTTTTTGTCTTTTGGTGTCTGTGCGCAGGCTGTGAACAACAGACAACAAGCGGCAACAATAGATGCAAGGTTTTTCATTTCGGTGTTTTTTTCAAGTTGCAAAAATACACATTTTTCGAGACATAGAGATTATTTTTTGTCACAATCAAAAAAAGGTGTGTAGATTCAACCACGAAGAGTAACACTGTTATACAAAGAGAGCAAAATATTGTTTTGTATGTGGTTCTTTTTTTGTATTTTTGCAGATTCGAAGAAAAAGATAAAATTAATATATCTATGTATAGAACAAACACTTGTGGTGAATTAAATATCAACAACGTGGGTCAGGAAGTGACGCTGTGCGGCTGGTTGCAGCGCAGCCGTGACCTTGGAGGTATGACTTTTATCGACCTGCGCGACCGCTACGGCATAACGCAGCTGGCCTTCAATATGGAGACTAACGCCGAGCTTTGCGAGAAGGCTCGCAAGCTGGGACGCGAATATGTGCTTCAGGTAAAGGGCATTGTCATTGAGCGCGCATCGAAGAACACCAAAATTCCGACCGGCGAGATTGAAATTGATGTCAAGGAACTGAATGTGCTCAACGCGGCAAAGACTCCTCCATTTACCATTGAGGACCAGAGCGACGGTGGCGACGACCTGCGTATGAAATACCGCTATCTGGACTTGCGCCGCAACCCTGTGCGTCGCAACCTCGAACTGCGTCACCGTATGTCGATCTTGGTGCGCAACTACCTGAATAACCTCAACTTCCTTGAAATAGAGACTCCGTTCCTTATCAAGTCCACGCCTGAAGGTGCGCGCGACTTCGTAGTGCCTTCGCGTATGAATCCCGGCGAGTTCTACGCTCTGCCGCAGAGCCCGCAGCAGTACAAGCAGCTGCTGATGGTGGCAGGTATGGACCGCTACTTCCAGATTGTGCGCTGCTTCCGCGACGAGGACCTGCGCGCCGACCGTCAGCCTGAGTTCACGCAGATTGACTGCGAGATGTCGTTTGTGGAGCAGGAGGATGTGCTGCAGACTTTTGAGGGACTTGCAAAGCACCTCTTCAAGGAGGTCAAAGGACTGGAATTCGACCAGTTTCCGCGCATCACTTGGAACGACGCTATGCGTCTCTACGGCAGCGACAAGCCGGATATTCGCTTCGGTATGAAGTTCGTGGAGCTGAACGACGTTGCCAAAGGCAAAGGCTTCGGCCTGTTTGACAATGCTGAACTGGTTGTGGGTATCTGTGCCGAAGGCTGTGCCGAATACACTCGCAAGCAGCTTGACGCACTTACCGACTTCGTCAAGCGTCCGCAGGTAGGTGCCGGCGGAATGGTATATATCAAATACAATGCTGACGGCACGTTCAAGAGTTCAGTCGACAAGTTCTATACGCAGGACGACCAGAAGGCCATCGCCGAGAAGTTTGGTGCAAAGCCCGGCGACTTGATGCTGATACTCTGCGGTCCCGCTATGAAGACACGTGTTCAGCTCTGCGCCTTGCGTCTCGAGATGGGCAACCAGCTTGGCCTGCGCAATCCTGAGGTCTTTGCTCCGTTGTGGGTGATTGACTTCCCGCTGCTGGAGTGGGACGAGGAAACGCAGCGCTACTACGCTATGCACCACCCCTTCACGGCTCCCAAACCCGAGGACGAAGCTCTACTCGACGATCCGAAGCGCTGGGGCGACATCCGCGCCAACGCTTACGACATAGTGATGAACGGTGTCGAGGTCGGCGGTGGCAGTATCCGTATCCACGACCGCACACTGCAAAACAAGATGTTCCATACGCTTGGCTTCACCGACGAGCAGGCTCAGGCTCAGTTCGGCTTCCTGATGGACGCCTTCACCTATGGTGCACCTCCTCACGCAGGCTTGGCCTTCGGTTTCGACCGTCTTTGCTCGCTCTTCGGAGGTGCCGACAGCATTCGCGACTTCATCGCCTTCCCGAAGAACAATAGCGGCCGCGATGTTATGAGCGGAAGCCCATCACCTATCGCAGACGCCCAGCTTGAAGAGTTGTGCATAAAGTTGGATGTTAAGAACTGAATTTTGAAAGGCTAACACGTTATGCCTCAAAATTCAAAAATCGTAATTCGTAATTTGATAAAGTCAATGCGCCTCCGCACATTGCCCCTGTCATTGGCAGGCGTGGTGTGCGGAGGCTTGCTTGCTATTAATAAGCCAGGAGGCAGCGACTTGGTGTTTACCCTTGTGATGCTGACTGCCTGTCTGCTGCAGGTGCTTTCCAACCTTAGCAACGAGATGGGCGACCATCTTAGCGGCGTGGACGGCGAGGACAGAGAAGGACCTAACTACAGTATGGCAGAAGGCGGTCTCACCGTCAAGCAGATGTGGCGCGCAATCAACGGAACCGTGGTGGCCTGCTGCATAAGCGGCCTAGCAATGGTGCTGGTTTCAGGCAGCCCTTGGTGGGTATTGATTCTTGGTGCCGCTGCAATATGGGCAGACACACCCTCTCCCCTGGGTAAAAGTCCCTACGGCTCTCAAGGCCTCGGCGACATCCTCGTCTTTATCTTCTTTGGACTTGTAAG
>JAEEMK010000061.1 GCA_016283175.1 Bacteroidales bacterium | reverse complement strand
GCACGATATTCTTTGTCGGTGATAAAATGCTTCTCCTTGTGGCACGATGTTGTAGTAAGCAACAGCGCCAGCAAGGTTAACAATAATGCATAAAATCTTTTCATATTGATATTTAGTTTTTAGTTAATTGGCGGATAATTGGGGAAATCGTCCGTAATGTTCATAAATTCACGCACTTGGTCTATGGCCGTACAAGTGAGCCCGTCAACGGTGTGTTTCAGAGAGGCGTGGACCTCGTAAAGTCCTGTTTCCAAGACGAGTTGATGCACATTATCGACTCTTATGCCTGACGCGCCGATAATACCTATTCGTCTACCGGCCTGCGATAGAAGTTTTTTTAGCATCTCACGTCCCTCCCAGGCTGTCGCCTTGCAGCCCGAAGTCAGCAGTTTGTGGCATCCGCAGTCGATAATCTGCTCCAAAGCTTCCTTCGGATTGCGGCATTCGTCGAAAGCTCGGTGAAAAGTAATGCCCATACCATCAGCTGCTTCCACGGCTCTGCGTGTATTCTCGGTATCAATGTCGCCCTCTGCAGTCAAGAAGCCCACAACCACGGCGTGTGCCCCAAGGCGTTTGGCCAGCTCGATGTCGCGCAGAATAACGCGCATCTCGTCGTTGTCGTAAACGAAATTGCCGCCGCGCGGACGTATCAGCACTCGCGTCTGCAGATTTAACTCCTTGACACAGTATTCGATAGCCGCTGCCGACGGCGTCGTCCCGCCTTCGCCCAACGCCTGGCACAGCTCAATCCTATTCGCTCCTCCCGCCTTGGCATTGCGCGCCGAAAGAATTGAATTACAACAGATTTCTACGTGCATATCAGAGTGTTATGTCGTTGTTTGATAATAAAAGCTATCTGCAAAAGTACGAAAAACTACTCAATTGGGAATGCTTTTTTCAAATTTGACGCTCTTTTGGATCTGGACTTTCCAATGTCCATCATACTCACCTTGCCGCCCCTTCTTCGCCGCTCTTCTGATTATAAATTTTATTAAGTTATTAACAAAAATCTATCATACTTTACTAAGGTAAAATTTGATAAGAATTTGATAAAACTTTGAGTAAACTTTGGTAGGAATTTGGTATCTGGAAATCAGCGTGTTGAAAAATGCCGTTTTTTGGCCTTTTTTGAGGCTGAAAATGAAAAGTTATTAACAATTTTGAAGGGCGTTTTTTATGGCACCGCACTCCATTTTTGGCACGGTGTCAATCCACTTTTGTCAGTTTCGCTGACAGCCCTTTCCTGGGCAGAGATTAAAGCGGAAGAATCTGCATTTCGCAGTGCTTGCAGTCGAAGGCAAGTCGGAAGCGGCGCCCGTTATTGAGCAGGAACAGGTCGCCGGCGTAATCGGATGCTACGCTTTTGTTGCATTTGTGCATCAGGCATTGGCCCAGTTCGTAGCGCAGGCAGTACTTCGTTGTCATCAGCGGAAAGTCTTTTTTGAAGCCTATTCCCGGCTGGTCAGGGCCTCGTTCTATGGCAGTTGCACCGTGTCGGCGATAGAAGGCTTCGGCTTTGCTGTTGACTACGTTGGCTCGTCCGTCAAGAGAGAATTCATAATAGGGTATCTCGTTTGGAATGAGCGTCGTATCTTTTGGATGGAAGTGTGCCAGCCTTGTCTCTGAAAGGGTTTCCACAGCCTTTCGGCGTAGGTCGTTGAGCAGTGCGGCAGGTATGAAGTATGTTTGCTCGGTTTGAATTGTTATTGTGTTGATTCCAAACGGAGTACCTCCAAGTTTTGCGAGTTGTGTTTTTGCACCGTCTATCGCTTTTGCTTCGTCTCGTGCAAGAGCCTTTTCGCATTCGACGGAGGCGGAGGCACAGCAGCCGTCCTGGTCGGCAACGGTTAGTCGCAAACCAGAATCGGTGTCGGTAAGTATCATAGAAACAGCTACTTTACGTTCGGCGCTCTTTGCTTGCAGTTGTTTTTCGAAGGCGTGGTCGTTGTTGCGCCACAGCGTGGTGGATGCCTTGATATTCAATGGCTTGTTGGTTATGATTGTGTTGCCCGATACACTATTCACAAGGAACCCTTCCAGTTGCTTTTCGCTGTTGAAGTAGCAAAGGCCGTCGCCGGCGGAAATAGTGTCGGAAGAGCTCACTATCAGACGGTTGCTATTTACCGACAGCACGGTGCCTATTTTCTTGCCTATGGATTTCTGCGTTGTGGTTGAGGCCATTGGCTGGCGTTTCTGTAGGAAATAGTCGGTAAAGCCTCGGTTGAAGGTCCGTTCGAGATCGGGGGTGAAATAGAATGTTGTTGTACCTGACGACGAGGCTTTTAGTCCTTCGTGATGTGCAATTATGCTGTCGAGCAGTTGTCGATAGTATGCCGTCACGTTCTTTACGTAGGTCAGGTCTTTTAAACGGCCTTCGATTTTGAATGATGTTATGCCGGCATCAATCATACTTTCAATGTGTTGTGCGGCTGAAAAGTCTTTGAGCGACAGAAGGTGCTCGTTGTGTTTCAGGGTCTTTCCCTGTCCGTTGACGAGGTCGTAAGCCGATCGGCAGGGCTGCGAGCAGCT
>JAEEMK010000060.1 GCA_016283175.1 Bacteroidales bacterium | reverse complement strand
TGTAGACTATGCTGTCGTGGTGGCACACGGCGCGGATATAGACCACATAGTCCGTGCAGGTGTCGATGTTCATTATCTGTCCCACCTGTATCGGGCAGTTGACGATTGTCCCCTCCTCCGGCGCCGTTCCCGATGGGCCGTAGCTTATCTGCCAGTACTGGTGGTCGCCGTGCGTGTCCCACAGCATTACCACCCTGTCGGCGTCGGCCTGGGCAATGCGGAAGTTCTCAACCTTGGGGCATACATACTGCGGTGGACCGTCATAAAAGGAGGAATCCACTTCAATAATCGGAAAATCAAGCATAAAATAGGGATATTGGAAATATTGCCATATAGTGTCAAAAAAATTAATAAAAAAAGGAATATCGTCTTGCTTTATTCGATACTGATGAAATGGTGTGGATTCGCAGGTGTCATTAGGCGGGCAATAGGAACCACCTTGAAGGTGTGACTTCCAATATCCAATTTCCCAGCTGGCAACGCCCCAATAATAATTAAGATCTTCGGTCAACTCTGGATCCAGCCAAAGATTTGTGTTTTGCGTGTGGCCCACATAAAACGAGTCATATACCGTAATTGGTTTGTAAAAGTAGAATTCTCTGATTGGGACTGTATAACTTGTGTTTGGTGCCAGACCACAGCAACCAATACCTCTGGGATAAATCGACCTCAAGTCTAAATTCATATACCTTGGCTGTTTGTTGTAATCAAAGGGGATGCATCCAACTTCATAGAATGGATTGCGTGAACTGTCGGCCTCGTACAGCAATAAATATTCTTGTTTTAAATGGGCTGTGTCGATAGGAGATTCCGAGTGGCCATAATGACTGTGGTATAGGTGTAGCGTGGTGGCAATGCCAACCACATTGAGAGGCTGCTCCGTATAGCAATATCTTACAATTCGTCCGTGTAAACCTGTACCACCGAACCCGCATAATTCTGATGTTACAATCAATTGATGCGAGGAGTCGCTTGCGAGCCATTGCTCACTCCACCACTGGTAGTGGTATGTAGTGTCGCGGCCATAGATGGTGTCGCCCTCGTTAAAATAATACTGGTGCTGACCGCGCCCGTTGTGCGGCACCGACAGAAAAACAATAGCAAAAACTATAAATATGGTCCTTTTCATAATTGGCTGGATTTTAGTAAGATGTTGTCAAAAAGCTTTGATTTATAATCTGGAAAGAATTGATTTTTTATAAATGATTGAGATATAGTATAGTGTATTAAATTTAACTGTCGTTTTCATAAGTGCAAATATACAAAAAAAAAATAAAAATGAAATTTTATTTGTTGTTTTTTTTTTAATCAAACATAAAATTCTGATATTCGACATTTTACAGATATTTATTTTTCAGAGTGTTTCGTGTATTTCTTCTAATAATAATAGTATTATTTTCGATATACTTTCCCTGCCATATGTACAGTATTTGTACAGTATATGTACAGTATATGTACGCTTCAGAAGCGTACATATACTGTACATATACTGTACAAATACTGTACATATGATGGGGAAAAACGGGGGGAGTATGCCGTTTTAACCGGGCTGCCACGCTCAATAATTCAACGCACAAATCTCCTCTACGCGGTCCACTGGACCTTGTAACTCGCACGCGCTCCACTGGAGATTGTGACAACTTTCTAAATATTATAAGTTGATAAATATTTCAAAAACTTGTTTTACAACAAAATGCCATATAAGACGGCTGCCCGATGATGATGTTTTAACGTTTTTTTTTAAGTGTATAAATTAAATTTTGTAAATTTGCATTTTGTATGAAGACAATTAAAACATTATAACGTTATGAAAAAAAGAATAATAAGATTTTTCGTCATTGCAGCTGTGTGCTCAACACTTTCGGCGTGCAGCATTCTCAGTTCGCTGGCCGACCAGGCCGCCGGCCTCGCCAATCTGGCTAATTGCGAGTATAACCTTAAGAATGTCAGCAATCTTACTATTGCTGGCGTGAATGTGAAAAACCTCACCAACGGCAACATTACCGCTACGGACGTGGTGAAACTGAGTTCGGCACTTCTCGGTAAGGCTGTCCCTATGGCAATGGATGTCAACATCGACGTGAAAAACCCCACCGACCGCAATGCGGCAATGACCGCAATGGACTGGATTTTGGACATCGACGGAAGCCAGTTTGCACAGGGCAACAGCACTAAGAACATTACAATCAGTAAGCTGGCGACAACAACTGTGCCACTGGGTGTGAACACGGATCTTTACAGTATGTTCAGCAAGGACGGTCTGAATTCGCTTAAGAATTTTGTCAGCAGTTTCAAGAAAGACGGTACTTCGTCGAAGGTTGGCCTGCGTATTAAACCTTTGCTTTCAGTAGGTAGCTATACTGTGCCGATGCCCAACTATATAAAGGTTGAAAAAAAGACAGGAGCTAATTCGTAATAAGACGAAAACGAAAACGAAAACCGGAACGAAAAACGGAGAACCTTTTGTGGCGACAATTGGTTCTCCGTTTTCCTTTTTCTGTTATAAGTTTTATCAAAATCCACTTCCGAACATCTGCCAGAAGCGGGCTTCGAGCTGCTTCCAGGCATAGGTGGTGTTGTCGTAGACGCGGTAGGTGTAGTCGTTGAGCAGGCTGGCGATTTGTGCTTTGGGGTCGAAATCTTCGCTTTCGCGAACCTTGAGGGCTTTAACACTGTTTTCCAACTCGGCAAGGCCCTTGATGGCTTTTTGCTCCTGTTCCAACACCTGCTTCATCATTTCGTCTTTTGTGCGCTGCCAGGCAACTGTAGCGAGTTTGTTGGCTTTGCGGTACTGCCACAGGACGGCGTTGTCGTCATATTTTTTGTGACCGCAGAGGCTGTAGGCCTGCGGCATACGGCTTGTGCCGCAGAAGACGGGCACACGGGGACTCTGGCCCGGATTGTCGACAGCCACCCAGCAGACACCGCCGACTTCGTCGGGCAACCAGTCGCGCAGCTGGGCCACAAAGGAATAGGAGCACCAGGCAACACTGACTGTGCGTTTGAAATCGACTGTTCCCGGACGCAGCATATTGAGTGTGTTCTGCATATTGCCACCCATCCAGGGGTTGGCAACAGGGCTAATGATGGTGTCCATCGTTATGCTGCCATCTTTCTGCCGACGTTTAGCCACCATCTTGATGTTGCGGCACATATCCATATCGGTGCCTTCGTAGGTGGAACGGAGCAACTGCATCACATCGGTGACGTCAACTTTCTGATCGGGTTTGACCGAGAAAGGCAGTTCGGCCATATCCATCGACAGCCCCAGCGAAGGTGCAAGTGCGTTGAGAATGAAGAATTCACGTTCGCGGAAGTTTTTACCGTTGGCGTAGGAGGCATTGAATGCTTTCCAGAAGACAAAGTCGTCCTTGCCGTCCCATAGGTTGAATTTGCGGGCCACCTGTTCGATGTTGTCGGAACACATAAAGTAGTCGGGGTTGTCACGCTGCAGGCGTCCTATGCGCGGTATGTTGGCGCTGACGCCTACGTGGTCGTCCGGGATGCGCTGTGCAGCCCACACGCCACCAATGCGGTCGGGACCTTCACCAAGTATCTCCATTTGCCACACTTCGTTGCGATCGGCAATGGTGATGCATTCGCCACCGTCGCCATAGCCGTACTCTTTGACAAGACGGCCTATGAGACGTATGGCGTCGCGGGCATTGTCGCAGCGCATAAGAGCCACACGCTCAAGTTCTTCGATAAGGAACATTCCGTTCTTGTTGACAAGCGTGTCGGGACCTCCGAAAGTTGTTTCGCCGATGGCAAGCTGTTTTTCGTTGAGACAGGGATAGGCGGTGTTGAGATAGGCATAGGTGTGCAGCGCCTGCGGAATGGTGCCGGCAATGCTTACGCCGGTGGTGTCATCGCGGTAGGCGGTGTGCATAGTGCCTTTGCGGACGGTGTGGAGCGCACCGACTTTATAGTCGGCGGCAGGCTCGACGGTCATCCAGGTGCGGTAGCGTCCGTCGCAGGTGTGCGAGGTGATGACGGAACCGTCGGTGGAGACTTTTTTGCCCACCATTATTGACGTGCAGGACTGACCGTCGACGATTTGTGAATTGTAATCCTGGCTGTAGGCAATGCCGACGGCAAGGAGGAAGGATAGTAAAAGAATGTTTTTTTTCATAAATCTATGTTGTTCATTATTAATTCGAAGCATTTTGCACCATCTTCTATTATCTCGTCCGGAAAATCGAAGTCGGGATGGTGCAGTTCGGGTTGGTTCTCACCACTGCCGAGTCCGAAGAAGGCTCCTGGAATGAGGGATAGATATTCGGCAAAATCCTCACTCCAACGGAACGGCCGGTTGGCTACGGTGACTTTACGACGGTGTGTGAAAATGTCGTTGAGCTTGTCGACAAGTTCGGGGGTGTTTTCCGTTGCACGAAAAGGCTCAACCAGGTCTTTTTCAAGCTGCAAATGCCAACGTAGTGATTCTTCAGTCGCAATGGTGTCGGCATCGCGCAGGAGGTCGGACATAGCGTCGTTGGTGTAGGCTCGGAGAGTGAACATAACTTTGCCGTGTCCAGCTGAAGTGCCGAAAGCCTCCTCTCCCACCCTGCAGCAGATGAGTGTGGACTGCCTGAACTGCTGCAAATCTGCGGTGTTGCAGTTCAAGGTGTCCATACGGTTGATGATGGCTGCCGCCGCACGACCCGGATTGAGCCCCTTCTCGGGCGTAGAAGCGTGTGTTTCACGCCCCGCAAGGCTGTAGATGACTCCTGTGGAGGCTGCCGCAAAAGTGCCCCGGTTGAGGACAACGGTACCCTTCGGATATCCCGGCAGATTGTGCAGTCCAAAGACGGCAGAGACATTGTATTTTGCCAGCAGCCCGCTGTCGACAATCTTTCTGGCGCCTTTGCCCGTCTCCTCTTCAGGCTGGAAGACAAGCACTATGTTATAGCGTAGTTTCGTTTCTGCCACTGTTTCGGCAAAGCGCAGCATTATTGATGTATGGCCGTCGTGTCCGCATCGGTGCCCGATGGGCAGCGCATCGGTGTCGGCACGGAAAGCGATGGTCTTCGCATTTTCAGTATCCGATTTCCAATAGGCCACAACGCCATAACCGCCGACGTTGCTGTTTAGCTCGGTGGGATGCAGTTTGGAGAGAAAGTCAATTATGGTGTCGTGTGCATATTTTTCATTGCCTGAAACGCCAGGGTTGTTGTGCAGACGGTGGCGAATATCGGTTATTTCATTTATCTCTTTCATCTTCTGTCTCACTTAAGTTTTGCGACTTCATCCTTGAAGTCCCTGCCACGATATTCGAAGTTTTTGTAACGGTCGTAGCTCGATGCCGCAGGCGACAGCAGGCAAATGCTTCCCTTTGCCGTATTGGCAGCGGCAAAAGCAACAGCTTCGGCCATTGAATAGTCGGCTCCGAAATGGCACATCATATTCCTGCCGCTTAATTCTTTTGCAATTGCCTCGCCTGCCGAACCGAAAAGGACAATGTTTTCCACCTTCCTGCCCAGCGGTTCATTCATAAGATAGTCGGTCAAAGGCTTGTAGTCTATACCTCTGTTGAAGCCTCCGAGGATGAGTGTGTCGACGTCCTTAAGCGCCTCGATGGCAGCTATCGTTGTCTGCGGGATGGTTGATATTGAGTCGTTGTAGTATGTGACTCCATCTTTTGTGGCGACTTTTTCCAGTCGGTGTTCCAGAGGACGGAATGATTCAAGCGCTTTGACAAACAGTTCTTTTTCACCGACAGAATAACAGTTGACTGCCAGCCAGGCGGCATAGATGTCAGACAGGTTGTGGTCGCCCTTCAGCTCGCATTTGGCATTGGCTATGAAAGAAGCTTTTTTAGCATCGACCAGACTATAGGCGATGATGTCGGATTTGATGCTGTCCTTATACTCAATAACTTTTGCCTGCAAATCGCTGTTGTCGGAGCAATATATAAAGCGGTCGCACATAGTCTGCTTGAGGGCAATCTGCATCTTGGCGTTTTGATAGTCGTCGTAGTCGTGGTAGTGGTCAAGGTGTTCCTGGAACAGATTGAGCAGCACTGCCGTTTGAGGGCCCTTGTGGATGTTTTCGAGCTGGTGGCAGGAAAATTCGGCGACAACGATTGTATGCGGGTTGAGCTGGTCGAGAATGTCGAAAAGCGGGATACCCATATTGCCTGCCATTACGGTGTCGAACCCCGAACTGTTGAGGACGTGGTAGATGAGATTTGCCGTGGTGCTTTTGCCCTTTGTCCCGGTAACACCTATCACGCTGACTCCGCAGAAGCGCAGGAAGATGTCAGTCTGTGACGTTATGGTGGCGAGGTCGCATTTACCTTCGAAAAAGAACGTTGGTATTCCAGGCGACTTGATGATTATGTCGTATCGCTTGTTTTTCAACGCAGTGTCTATCTCGTCATTGTTTGTTGCTATGTCGAATCGACGTGTAGGGAACAGACGCTGCAAGAAATTGTGTGTACTTTTGCCCTCACGGCCGTATCCGGCAATCAGCACTTCACGACCGACAAAGAAATTGAACAGTTCCCTATAGCACAGTAAACGCTCAATTTGTGCCGGTTTGCGCAGAACGCCAACAAGCTTTTGCCTGTCGTCGTCGGCAAGGTTATGTTCATCGATGATGCTGTACACATCGCTCGAAAGCGACATCGGCCTGTAACTCTGCAGCAAAGCAGGAAGTTGATTGGCAGAAGCATACCATTTGGCGATGGTCATCGACAAGGCATCGTTGACTTCGCTTACGGTGCCAACACATTCGAAAGGCTTGGTCTCGGCTTTGCCTATGAGTTGGTCGAACTCTTTCTGAAGGCTTGCATCGTCAAGCATATTTTTGCCGAAAACGGCATTTAGACGTTGTGGTTCCAAGAACGGCGAGAGAATGATGTAGGCAAATAGGCATTTGGCACAATGACCGCACCAGATATCCTCTTTGCTGCCCACGTTGCAACTCTTGAAAACATCGTGATAATGACCATACTGCGAGAAAAGCATTGCTATTTGCAGTTCGGTGAGAGGCCGCAAGAAACTATAATAGTTGAATTGTTTCGAGATATTATCTGCCACATAGGAACGGAAGTCCTGCTCGAATTCAAAACTCTTGGAATACTGATGGTTGACTTCGGTGCCGGAAACAGTGCTTTCGTTGGCGCTGCTTTCGTTGGACAGTGCAATGCGGGGCCTTTTACCTGTCAAAGCGGAGGCAAGCAAGGTGTAGAAAGCCAGCATCGCGCTAAAAGGGGTATGCCCATTCAGGGCACCCTGTTTGTTGAAATCAAGCAGCAGAGGGTCGATGGTACGTTTGATCACAATGACATCGTTGAGAGAATAGCCAGCTTTGGCGACACATTCAACTGTTGCGCCCCGGGGATTCATAATCAGCGGCAAAGGTCTGTCGACGGCATCCTTGCCGACTGTGTCGGCTCCGCCGCCAAGGATTTCAAGTGTCACAACGGAATCCTTGCCGCCACCGATGGGAACAATATGGTCGTCGCAAGTAGCATTGTCACAAAAGAGCCCGTCGCATTCGGCAAAACCTTTTGTTCCATCAGACATTTCAAACGTCATAAAATCATCTATACCGCTATGGATGCCGTTGGTATAGAAAAACTCGCCGAGGCCATTGTAATATATTTTCTTCCAAAAAGCAATCTGGCTGTCGGAAAGGCGGTAAGGCCGAATTTCGACAATGGGTGGGCAATAACATTTCCAATAACTGACAAGCTCGATCATTCCTATATTGAACACAAGTGTATCGAGTGCCGTTTTGCTTAACATTTCAGGATGAAGGAAAGAACGCGCGGGTATGAAAGCGGCTGGATGGAATGTAAGTTTGTCGCCACAGACTGTGGCTTCTTTCGCTATCAATCTGAAATAAAAAGAGATGTGCAGACCATCTGGCTGCACATCATAATTAAAACTCTCGTAGACAAACCTTGGGAATATCTGACGATATGTATTGTATGCTTTTTGTTTTGACATCTCAATCAAGTTTGAATGAGACTTTGCCAATTTCATATCCATTGGCATAAAGCTTCACCCAGTAAAGGCCTGGCGTTAATTCAACAGAATCGCCTTTCTTCCAAAGCATTGTCAGCGTACGGCCAGAACCAGTGAATTCTATATCCTGTTTGGCAGTATACTGCATTGTGGTGCCATTGAGGTCGAAGGAAAAATCCTCAGCAGAACCATTGAATATAGCACGGTCGGCAGCATTGGAAATACGGGCAAAAATAGTCATTGAACCGGGATCGATGACATTGTTGTCAAGGATGCGGCAATCCAGACGAATGTAATTAGTTTGCGAAGCTTTAGTAGTCGGCTTCACCACGTTACCAATCTTGACACTCTTGGCAGGTGTAGCCTTGAGATCACTGGTAACAAGTACCGATGCAAGTTTAACCTTTTGCTGGAGACGCTCATTCTCGGCAATAAGATCGGAACTGGAGGATACTTTCTCCTTGAGTTCGGCATTTTCATTTCTAAGCTGTTTGTTTTCGGCACGCAGACGCTCTATTTCCGCCACATATCCATCACAGAGTGACTGCAGCTCAATAAGTTTCTGGTTAACCGCACCCTTTGAAGGCGTTGCGCTGGCATTGTTTTTCTTGGCAGCATCCAATTCGTTCTGCAGACGTTCAATCTGTTGACGTTGGTTTTCGACTTGAGCTGTCAGTTCCGCAACAGTCTGTGCATCCGACTGGGTAGTTGTATTACTCTCCTGTTTGTTACCAATATAACTCTTCAATTCTGTGTTTTCACCATTCAATTGGTCTACACGCGACTGGAGCGCAAGAACTTGTTGCTGCAAGTCGCTGATGTTGGCCTTAAGGCTCTGCTTGGAGTTTTCGCACTCCTGAACCAAAGCCTGCTGCGATTTCGTAAGTTCCTCGTTTTGTGTACGGCATTGTGCTTCCTGCTGAGTCAAAGCAGCCAGTTCAGCACGTAGCAGTTGTTCGTTTTTGCCACTTTCTCCCTGTGTGTTCTGAAGCATTTTCAACTGTTCCTTGCTGGAAGTGAGTTCTGACTGGCATTTTGCAAGGTCGTCTTTTGCCTCTTTGACATCTTTCTGATATTGAGTGTTCATACGACGGCACTCATTAAGCTGTACAGTAGCATCGCGAAGTTCACCTTTCAGAGTTTTCAACTCTTCGGCATTGCTTTCATTGCCGGAAGCAGCAGACTGCATCTTCGAGACTTCGCTCTTTAGCGATTTTATTTGCTTGTGAAGATCAGCAATCTGGTTTTTGTAGGTCTTGATTTCGCCATTAAGTTCAGCAACCTGCGACTCATAGCTTTTCTTCACATTGTCGCAGTTCGCAGAACCAGTATTGTTGTTGTTCTGCTTTTTGCTGTCTTTTTTGAGTTCGTTAATCTGTTTCTCTTGCTGTGCGATTTGTTTTTGCAGTTGTGCTATCTGGTTTTTGTATTGGGCACTGTTGTCTTTCGACGCATTGTTGTTTGATGACGATTTGAGTGCATTCAGTTGTTTCGTTTGTTGATCCAACTGTTTCTGCAGCTGCTTGATAGTGTTTTCCTTTTCGCGAAGCTGTTTTTCAACCTGCGATTTGTTGGCGTTACTGACAGGCTTTTTGCCACCCATCTGATCTAAAAGGCTTTGTATTTCTTCAGCCTGTGCGTTGATAGCGCTGTCGCGCGAGGCCATCTGTTTGCTGAAATCGGCATTTTGTGATTTCACTTCTTCATAAAGCTGCATCGTCGAATCCAGCTGTCCCTGTAATTCTGCAATTTGTTCATTGGTCAGTGTGGTCACCTCACCACCACAGGATTGGAATATTGCAGCACTTAACATTGCACTGCAAGCAATGGCGATTGAACGTTTAAAAGTAAAGATTCTCATATAGTTAACTATTTTATTTTTCTATTCAAAAAACTATTTTTACTTTTGCAAAATAATTGCAAAAATACGACTTATTTTTATATTACAAATATGATTTTTTAACATTTATGCTTATATTGCCTAAAACAGACAGATTACCAAAATATTATATCGCTTTTCTGCTGTTGATAACATTTTTTTTAAGGAGTTTTCCTATATCAGCTCAACAAAGCGACACATCACAGTTGAAGACTGTGGCTGTCGAACATTCCAGTGGATATAAAATCACTTCACTTCGAATAGGTAATGCCATTGGATATGGCATATACCGTGATATGGGAACAGCTCCCATTCGTTTTAAAGGTGCTGTTATCCAACCTAATATCGGACTTGAATTCAGCGGTATGCGTAAATGGATCACCACTATTGACATTCTTACTTCGGCAGGCATTTTTGAGGACGCTGTTGATCCAAAACTCAACTTTGGTTCCTTCGATATAAGCAACACATTAAGATTTAAGATGAGTAAGTACCTGGCCAGTCTCTGGTCGCCTTTAAAAGAAAACTTTGAAGATGAAAGCATCGTTTATTTTGGAAATGAAGGCAAAAAAACAATGCTCGATAAAAAAAGATATGCATCATTTTATTGGGGTTTTGGCGCTGCCAACTTCCTCGATGTTACTGTCAACAGCGAGTATGAGAATGCCGCAACAGGAATTAGCGAGTTCATAGGTCCTGAAGTGTCGCTGCGAGCTGACTTCTATTTCGACAATATTTTCAACATCTTCTCATACGACAAGTTTGACAAGCAATTTCACACTGAAATCGGTGTTATGCCAGTTGCCGCCGTTTTCCGTCCTGGATATGCCTATATTGACAACTACACTGCCACCCAACCTGTGTTGTCTTCCCTGTTTGACGAATTTCAGTGGAATATCAAACCCTTTGCCGGTCTTTGGTCAAACATAGGCTTCGACTTACTAAACGGCTACAACCGTATTTCTTTTTCCTACCTTTGGACTTACCACTCTTCTGGCAACAGCGGCATCCACCGCTTTGACCACGCTATGCATTTATTCCTAATCGATTTCACCGTAACACTCAAACAAAAACGGACAGGATGGTCAAAATATATAGAACTCTGATATTATGTTTTCTTTCGCTGCCGTTAGTCTGCTGCGAAAAAATATTTATGCCCGACGACGCTGAATCCTCGCCTACGGCCACTTTTGACTACTTGTGGAGGCAGGTCGACGAACGATACTCTCTTTTTGATGTCAAAGATGTTGATTGGCAGGCTGTCTATGACAGTTTGCGCCCTCAGGTGTTCGACGATATGAGCAATGACAGCCTTTTCTCCGTTTTAGGCAAAATGCTTAACACCCTCAATGACGGTCACGTTGACCTCTGGGGTAACAACGACGTCTCAAGCAGTGAAGCAATTTTCCTGCAACGCTATGGAAAAGGAAACTTCGATGCCAACACAGTAGCCCTCACCTATTTGCGTGCCAACCACCACACCACAGGAGGCTTTGCATACAACAGCATTGCTGATGGCGAAGTACTCTACATCCGTTATAGTTCTTTCAGCAACAGTGCTTCGAGGCAAGCTTTTACGACTGCACTCGGACGATTCCCTAATGTTAAAGGTATTGTGTTCGACATTCGTCAGAACGGCGGTGGAGCAATACAGAACGAATGGAATATTATGCAGATGCTTCCTTCACACGGACAGCTACTATACTATACCCAAATAAAGAATGGCAAAGCACACAGTGCCTTTGGTGAACTCAATGCTGTTTTTGCCCCTGACAATGAAGACAACGAAACATTCGACAAGCCATTCATCCTCCTTACCGACCGAGGCTGCTACAGCGCGGCATCCAGTTTTGCACTGTGCCTCAAGCAGTACGACAATGTCATCGTTATGGGCGACACCACTGCCGGAGGACTGGCAATACCGGCGGGCGGAGCATTGCCAAACGGTTGGTACTATCGTTTTGGTGTTACACGCACCATTGCCACCGACGGTGTCAACTACGAAAACGGTGTTCCTCCCGACCATATCGTTCATCTTGACCCTGCTGCAACAGCCATTCATCACGACAATATCATAGACAGTGCTGCTAATCTTATCATTAAAATAAATCCATAATCTTTAAACTTCAACTATCAAGCCACTAATGATCAACGACTTTCTTATCCGTGCAAGCTATCCTAACTTTTTTATGGTGAAAAAATACGCCGACTATGGACGTGACATTTTCAACCGCAATATCGACGACAAGGATAACACCCTTAAAGGCAACAAGCCAGGAACAGTAATATACACCCTAAAGGGCGACAATGCCCGTCACGAATTTCCTCCACGATGGTACGATATGTACTACCTTATGCGACAACGTGGCGAAAAACAGAGACAGTTTCTCGAAATGCTCCTTCTCGAACATTTTGGGCCTGCTATGTGCGAAGAGCATAAAAGTCCAGACTATAAGGTGCAGAAAATTGAAGAGCTCGAACGTATCCGCGAAGATTTTAGACAGCAATGCATTGAATATGTGCAGCAAAACCCACTCTACAATTCCGATGAGCTTGTAACGACGCTTGTCGATGGTGATTTCTCTGACGAAGAAATCAGCTACAAAGGTCGTATGCTTCTTCAGTTGACGCGCGACTGCTATCCTGTGCCTGATTTCTGCATCATCACGGCTAAAGCGTTCCCTCAGGACGACAGGATCGAAGATCTTCTCGAAAAGGCCATTCACAACCTTGAAGTGATGACAAGTTATAAACTCGGCAGCGACCATAGTCCCCTTGTCTTTGCCATTCGTTGCGCTATGCCGCAATACATTCCCGGTCTGATGCCTACTCTGCTGAATGTCGGTGTTACTCGAGATGCTTACAAAGCATTGGGTAACCGTCGTGTTGGAACAGCAAACCGCGTCTATCTCAGCACTCTCCATTCACTGTGTGAAATGCTTTCCATAGAACGCAAATATGATCGCAATGACATTGAACTCTCGCCCGACGAACAATGCCAGCGTATAAACAATATGGAAAAAGCCATTGTCGCCGCTCGACACGACGGACAGCGACTGCTTAACGACTCCCACTACCAGGCTCTTTGTCTTGTCAACTACGTCCGCAGCTTTTACACTCTCAACCAAGATCTTATCCTCACCTTTATGCAAGGTAAGCAGGCCTACCCTTCTTTCATTTTGCAGCGTATGGTATGGACCATCGGCAACGAGGAGTCCTATCCCGGGGTGCTCTACAGTCACCACAGCCGTACTGGCAAGGGACGTCAGATAGAATGCTATCGCAACATCTTCGGCGAAGAGATAATGACTGGCGACGTCAATTCTGTCGACATTCAATATTCCGACCGAAAAGAAATAAAGGCCGAATACCCTGCCGTTTTCCATTTCGACCCATTGCTCGAATCGCTCGAACAACAGCACAAATCACCTGTCACCATCGAGTTCGCCGTCGAAACAAGACCTCGAAAAATCAGTCTTTTTGCCGTCCTGCAGCTCAACCTCTCTGAAATGACTGGACGAGCAGCACTCATATCCGCCATTGACCTTCTCGACCACGGTGCCATCAGCCAGCACGATGTTATGTCGCTCATTAAGCCCTATCATCTGCGCCAAATTGTAAGCAACTCTATCGACGACCGCTCCATCTCGCGCCTCGACTTCTTCGGCAAGGGACTCAGCGTCCTTCCCCGAACCGCTATAACAGCTACTCTTTGCTTTTCGGCTTCCAAAGCACAGGAACTCAAACGCAACGGCACTCCTGTTTGCCTTTGTCAGGAACGCTTCGTACCCGAAGACACTATAACGCTTGGTGAACTCGACGCCATTCTCAGTATGACTCCGGCGGCCATCCACGTCGTCACTGCCTGCCGGGGATATGGCATCCCTGCTCTGATGGACCTCCACAGTTACGGCATACAAAAAATCGGCGACAAACTTGTCAACGAGAACGGTATGGTCATCAACGAAATGGACAAAATAACAATCTCCAGCAGACAGCAGACCATTTTCAAGGGGGTTGCCGATTTCAAGCCTGCCCGCTTCACAAAGTTCCTTAATGGTGAGAACGTCAAACTCGACCCCCAGGAAGTGGAGTTCTTCAACGAGATGAAGTACGCATACCAGCGCTACCAGCTCATCGTCACCTCCGACAAAGCTGCCTTTATCACCGATGTCAACAAACTCGCCCGCCTCATACGCTGCGACCTCCAGGGCAAAACCCATATTGCTCGTGACATCGTAAACAATTGGTACTGCGACAATGCCGACCTGTATGTTCAGCAAGTGCTGCAAAGTAGAATGGGCGACCATCTCGACCAGTCGCGAGTGTTCAACCTACTGGACAGCAAACATAAAGTCGATTTCTTCCAAAAAGCCTCCGAACGATGCATCAGACTGAAACTCACTGGTCTCAAGGCTGGTTCTTTTATGCTCGGCCGCTTTGTGGCCAACCCACTGCCCACTTCCATATGGAACACTTTGAGCGACCGCATTGTTGCTTTCCTGCTCAACGAATATGTACTCTACGAGAAATATCTCCACGTCCTCGAGGAGGTTGGCGAAATAAAACTCGCTCGGGCTCATTCAAAGATTGAAACGGAAGGCATAGACAACACCTTCATCGACAACTTCGACCTCTACACCTTCGTGCCTCTCATTGATTCAACCCACGACTGGAACAACGTCGCCAACGAACTGGAAACCATCGAACATCAAGACAACACACACCTTCTCCTCGAAAAACTGAACCGGCCTATCAACCAAATCTTCGACCTCTCGAAACCGTGGATTGCCGCCGAAGTTGAGGAGAAGCGAAATGTTTCAATGGACTACCATTGATTGTAGTGTATCCTGTCCGCATCCCATTTGTCTTTGGGCTCTTCCTCACCAGCAGGATAGCCCACAGGCACTATGCTGTAAGGCACAATGTTGCCGGGTAGTTTTAGATATTCTGCCACAGGATCCATACGGTCGTGGAAGGGATAGCAGGCAGTCCACACAGCACCCAGTCCGCAAGCCTCTACAGCCAGGAGGAAATTTTCAGTGCAGGCGCCCATATCGTCACGCCATATCTGGTTTGGCTGCGTGACAGCAGGAGCGTTGGGATTCTCCCGTGGCGCACGAGTCACCGTGGTGTCGGCGCAGAAGATCACAACAGCGGCTGCCTGTTTGAACTTGTCCATATTGAAGTTGCCGGCAAAAATCTCATCGTATTTGCTCTTGTCGGTCATAACGACAATGTGCCACGGTCGGACATCCATACCAGATGGGGCAGCGACAGCGGAGCGCAGCAACTTCTCCATCACCTCGCTGGCAATGGTGTCGTTCGTGTAAGAGCGCACACTTTTGCGCTGCATTATAGTGTTGATTGCAGCCTCGCCGTTGTTTTCGGACGTAGTGGCGACCTCGTTTTTATTGCAGCAGGAAGCCGCCAGCAAGGCCATCCCCGCAAAAACAACTGACAGTTGGAAAAATCTTTTTGTCATCTTTTTATGATTTAAAGGGTTAACATCTCTTTTATTGCAGCTATACGTTCTCAGTTCTCTGTTTAAAGTTTAGCCGTCTTTTGATATATGTATTGCAGCAAAGC
Source organism: Bacteroidales bacterium (assembly GCA_016283175.1). Lineage (GTDB taxonomy): Bacteria > Bacteroidota > Bacteroidia > Bacteroidales > P3 > Colimorpha. The sequence goes on along the minus strand of JAEEMK010000060.1, from coordinate 23,154 downwards.
TTTGATCAAATACTCGTGGTCTTCGGGTGGATTGCCCTCCACAGCCGTTGCCGTGCGGTCCCCGCAGTTGAAACGTGTGGAGCCAGTGCTGTCGATATAGTTGCAGCCATTCTTGAAGCAATGCAGTGCAAAATATTGATTTCCTGCAAAATGCTGTGACAAAACATTGCGACTAAAAATAAAGTCGCCACGCTCACCGTTATCAGTTTTTCGTTCTCCGTTGTCTATTCCCAGCTGCGCCAGCAATGTGGCCGCAAGATCACTCTGCATCATCATCACGTCCACCTGGCCACACTTGCGGACAGCGCCGCCGGTCCATAACATAGGAATATGTGCCACCGCCGGATCGCTTGTCGACTGCGCCGACGACAGCGGCACACCGTGGTCGGGGACAACAATCACAAGCAGATTGTTCCATTGCGGCATCAGCTTCAAACTGTCGAGGAGCACCCCGAGGCAAGAGTCGGTATAGGCAAAGGCATTCTTTCTTTCGTCGTCAAAGCGCTGCATCGGCACAGTCCAGGGCTCGTGGCTGCTCAACGTCAGCACTGTGGAGAAAAACCTCCTGTCGTTGTCACTCATAACCACACTGGGCACCAGGAGATAGGCATCAGGAGCACCCCAGCTGCTTTTGCGTCGAGCTGCCGGGAAACTTTCGCTGCCGTCGACAGTGTTGTAGCCCGTTTCCAGCAGATAGCCTCGCATATTAGTAAAATCGATGTCGCCGCCATAGTGGAAATGAGTCGAATAGCCGTTTCTGGACAGCGTTTCTGCCAGTGATGGCAGCCTGCGGCACCTGGCGTTCATCTTCATCAGCGACACCGTCGGAAGCCCCATCCAGCCGCTCAAAAGTGACACAAGGCCGCGGTCCGTTCGGAAATTGTTGGCATAGCAGTTTGTGAACAGCACTCCCTCGCGACAATAGCGCATCAGGTTAGGGGCGACACTGTCGTTCATCACCATATCCCAGCCGCCGCCTTCCCACACTACAAGCAGTATATCAGGACGCTGCGTCAGCAGGAGCGTGTCGCCGACAGTGGGATCCGACGCAAAGAACGGCGACGCGACAGCGGCAGCCTCGTCGGATGGAAGCGCAGCAAACTCGTTGTACAGATCCTCCGACTTCGACATCGAATGCATCAAGTTGAACAGCGGATTCAGTGCTGCATCGTTACAGAAATGATAATCAGAAAAGTAGGCATACGACGGATTGGCAGTCGACTCGCTGGTGCCGCCACGCATCGCGAGGAACACCAACGCTGCCACAGGTATCATCAGCAGGGTATGCCAGCGGTTTTTGAGCTCATTCACATACACTGGAGTGATGCGAATCATTATCCATCCGAATACAAAAGCCGTTGCAGCAAGCACCACCAGAACGGCAATAATCGTGAGAAGTTTCAGGCTTGCAAGCATATCCTTGGGGTTGCGGGCATACATCAAATCCGCAGCGTCCATCTTGGCACCCCAGAAATGGTAGAGGACAACATCGGCAATAAAAACAGTAGCCATCAGAATAGCCACAACGACGAAATAAGCCTTGAGGGTCCTACGCAGAGGATAATGACAGAAAAAGGAACTGACCACAACTGACAGAGTGGGAACAATCAGAATGTAAGCCGCGGTCACCGAGTCCAGACGCAAACCGTGCCATATCACCGCTCCCAAAGTCCAAAACGGCACACAATGTGCATAGCCTGCATTCACCATCATAAAAACAACCTTCTGCAGGGCAAATAATGCCAGAAGAGCGGCGAAGAGTTTAAGCAAATAAAACAGTCGTTGTTTCATCCTCAGCGATTTATGCGGTCAAGTATTGATAGTTTTTAGAGTACAAAGATACAAAAAAATGAAAACAAAATCCGACAACAGACAGGAATGACACTGAATGATTCCCAAAAACTATGGTCATTTACCGACAAATTCTGCAGTGGATCACTCCCCAAAAAACAATGTCGCACGAAATTTCCATAATGTTACATTGTGTTAAAAAATAATTCTTTCGATATACATTCCCTGTCATATGTACAGTATTTGTACAGTATATGTACAGTATATGCACAGTATATGTACGCTTTAGAAGCGTACAAATACTGTGCATATACTGTACAAATACTGTACATATGACAGGGGAAATGCAGTCTGGAAGTATAAAAAAAACATCATTTTTTGTTACGGAGTTTTATGCCGTAGTGCCATTCAATGAAGTCGATGTGGGCCATATGCGACTTGAGGGCCACGCCAACAAAATGGCGGAGGCGTCGGTGCTCGTTGCCGAAGTTGTAGAAGAGGCCGACGCGCTCGTAGAGCGGTGTTGTGCCGTGCTCGCTGCGGGCAAGGTAGGCAGCCAGCGCGGTGTGCAGCGTAAGACGATGATAGGTGGCCTCATACACTCCCGCAATGCCTATATAGAACGGCAGGCTGTAGTCCTCGTGCCAATGGCGTATGACGGCGGTGTGGCTGTAGTTGTAGGTGAGGTCGAGCGTGGCACCTACGGCACGTGCGGGGTTGAATCGGTAGAGCCAACCAGCTTGGGCGGTGTGGGCATAGAAGTATTTTTGAGATGCTTCGTAACGGGGCATCACTATGCCTGGTGCGTAAGATATGATAAGGTCTGCACCCCTGAATGCCGGATTGTCAAGCGGCCACATTTCGCGTGAGTTGTAAAGTGGCCATATCTCTCGTGCGCCTCTTTCGACGGTGTCGAAAAAAGATATGCGGCAGGAACCGTTGAGGTATTGTGCAGGCAGTGTGTAACCAAGCGAGATCTGCAGGTAGTTGAGTCCTTTGTTGGGCTTTTTGAGGTAGCCGTTGGAGGAGTGGGCGAACTTGGCGGCAAAGACTATCTGGGAGTAGTCACGCAGACAATGGCTGTAAGACAGGCCTATCTGGACAAGGCAGTTGAGGTATGAACCTATAAAAACGTTGTCGGGGTTGGGTGTGCGACTATAGGGGTTGGTATAAAAAGCCAGACCGCAGTCCATTTCAAGATTGAGGTAGTTTTGCACTCTTGATGGAACGCTGTCGCCGTCAAAGGTTATCCAGCGTTTGAAGAGAATAATGGGTTCCTGAATGAAGCCGCTAACGCCAATGCGCTGTCCGGCGATGGCGTTTGGGAAAAAGGTGAAGTTGCCCCTGAGACCGTGATTGTAACTTCTGATGATGGGGAAATAGCCGCTGGTGTCATCGTAGCCCCAAAAAATGAACTTGGAGACGGCTGCGTCGATGCCGATAGGGATGTCGGCTATGTAGCTCCATTCGGACGAGTTGGGGACAGTGTAACCCGACAGCAGCGAAAACGTCCTTGCCGGCTGCGCCGCAAGTTGTAGCGAGAAAAAAGACAACAGCACTACTATGGGCAAAAAACGTTTCATTGAACCATACTTAAATACTCATCCTCGCTGATGATTGCGACACCCAGTTTCTCTGCCTTCTTGCGTTTCTCGGGACCCATCTTGTCGCCTGCCAGCAAGTAGTCGGTCTTGCCGCTGATGGAGCCACTGACTTTGCCCCCGTGCTGCTCTATATTGGCTTTGATTTCCTCACGACTGAAGTTTGCGAATACTCCGCTGACAACGAATGTTTTGCCTGCAAGGGTGCTGGATAGCTGCGATTCAACGACACTCATCTTCAAGCCCGCTTCTTTCAGACGTTGAATGAGCTGAAGGTGCTTCTCGTCGTGAAAATAGTCGTATATGAACTGTGCCGTTTTTTCGCCAATATCCTCTACGGCGGCCAGTTCCTCAACGTCGGCGGCCATCAGGGCGTCGATGTTTTTGAAATATCGTGCAAGCTTCTTTGCTCCAACCTCGCCGACATAGCGTATGCCAAGTGCGAAGAGGACACGCTCAAACGGAACATCTTTGGACTTTTCTATGGCGGCGATGATGTTGTCGGCACCTTTGTCCTGAATCGCCGCACGTCGCTGGCCCACTTCGTCATAAGATTCGAGTCCTACAAGCTGTTCACGCTTAAGACTATACAAATCAGCAACATTGACAACCAGTCCTTTCTGATATAGCATCTCGAGTCGCTCGGAACCGAGACTGTCGATGTTCATTGCCTTACGGGATACAAAGTGTTCCAGTCGGCCTACAATCTGCGGCGGGCAGCCGTCTGAATTGGGACAGTAGTGGCCAGCCTCACCGTCAGCACGAATCAAGCGCGCCCCGCATTCCGGACAGTTGGTGATATATTGCACCGGTCGAGCGCCTGCAGCACGTTTGTCGGTGTCGATGCCGACAATCTTGGGGATAATCTCACCTCCCTTTTCAACAAGCAGCCAGTCGCCCTCACGGATGTCCATCTTCTCGATAAAGTCGGCATTGACAAGGGTGGCGCGCTTAACAGTTGTACCTCCCAGCCAGACTGGTTTCAAATTCGCTACAGGTGTAATTATTCCTGTACGGCCAACTTGGAACGAGATGCTTTCAAGCGGAGTCGACACCTGCTGGGCCTTGAATTTGTAGGCAATGGCCCAGCGCGGCGATTTGGCGGTCAGTCCCAGACGATCCCAAAGTGCAACCTGGTTGACCTTTATCACAATGCCGTCGATAGCGAAAGGCAGGTTCCACCTCTCGTTGTCCCAATAGTCTATAAACTGGCGAATCTCGCTGATATCGCAACATTCCTTGATATATGGCTGCACTTTGAATCCCATAGTCCGTGCCGCTTCAAGCCTACCGCTGTGGGTCGCAAGCCGAGGATCGTCGGCAGCATTGGGCGGCAGCATCATAAAATACATACAGAACTGCAGCTTGCGTTTGGCGCATTCCGATGAATCCTGCAGTTTGAGGCTCCCGCTGGCGGCGTTGCGGGGATTGGCGAAAGGCTCGTCGCCGTCGGCTTCGCGCTGGCGATTAAAAGCCTCGAAATCGTTGAAAGGAAACACTACCTCGCCACGTGCTTCAAAGTCGTCGGGATAGTTGCCTGTAAGCCGTAGAGGTATAGTCTTGATTGTGCGCGCATTGGATGTTATGTCGTCGCCTACGGCACCGTTGCCGCGTGTTACAGCCTGCACCAGCTCTCCGTGTCGATATGTAAGTCCAATCGCAACACCGTCGTATTTAAGCTCGCACGTATAGCTGAAAAGCGTGTCGCCCAGCAGCTTGCGTGTCCTCGACTCGAACTCTTCTATCTCCTCAATGGAATAGGTGTTGCCCAGCGAGAGCATCGGGAAGCGGTGCGTCACCTGACGGAAAGTCTTGTTGACCTCCCCTCCCACCCTCTTAGTGGGCGAGTTGGGCGATGCCAGCTCGGGGTATTGTCTTTCAAGGTCGGTGAGCTCGCGCAGCAACTTGTCAAACTCATAGTCGCTCACTAACGAGCGGTCGTTCATATAATACTCGTAGTTGTATTTGTCAATCAGACGCGTCAGTTCTTCAATACGTTCACTGACGCCATCGCTCGGAATGTTGCTGAAGAGATCCATAGCATTAAATATCAATAGTACCCCTGAAATTAAACGACACCGGTCCGGTAAGAGTCACATTGTCGTATGCGGTGCCTGTTGGTTCGAAATCGACCTTGAAATCACCACCACGTGTCAACAGATTCTTATTGCCACTTACAATGGCACAAGCTGTTACGCCTGTTCCACAAGCCCAGGTTTCGTCTTCCACTCCACGTTCGTAGGTGCGTACAAACAAGCGTCCGTCAGGCAAATCTTCGATGAAATCCACATTGGTGCCTTGCGGAAAGAGATCGCTACGGTTACGCAAACAGCGTCCGACGCCAACAACGTCAAAATGCTCCAAATCGTCGACTCGTTGTACATAATGCGGCGAACCTGTATCGAGAAACCATCCGTCGAGACACCTACTGACCGAGTTGACCGGAACAGAGCGCATTCCAAGTCGTACTATGCCGAAGTTAGCGCTTTCGTTCCATAGAATCATTTCGGCACTGTGTGGTCCATCAAAGCCGATGAAATTCAGGACTCTCCTACCCGACTGACTATCAATGCTGCCCAGTCCCAGGTTGGCTGCAAAGGCGGCAATGCATCGTCCACCATTGCCACACATAGAACCAAGTCGGCCATCGCTATTGTAGTATTTCATTACAAAATCAGCACCATCGGCGTTGCCCAATGTCATAAGACCGTCGGCACCGACACCAAAACGACGGTGGCAGATACGTGCAATCTGATCCTGCGAAAGCTGTGGGTCGTTTTCTCTGATATCGACGAGAACGAAATCATTTCCAGCACCGTCATATTTGCAGAAGTCAATTATCATAAAAAGCTTTTTTAAACGTGTTCATTCTCCCTTTGGCATCATATACTCTTCGTTGTCGGACGGTTCCTCTTCTATGCGTTCAATCTTGTAATCAGTATCGATGATTTTTTTGCGCGAAAACAAGACCAGCAGCGAGCAGATGACAATGGAGAAAAATATGATGGCATAAACCATACATTCAATACGTTCGGCATAAGGTATAATTTCCTTTCCCGCAGCGAGGTTGAGCTGACGCGGTATGGATGCCAGCACTGCCGATGCAAGCCCTTTCGGTATCATCATCGACACAATCTGACGGTCTATACGGGTATTCTCGCGACCCACAATGGCAATCAGCACAAAGCGCACCACAAACAACACCAACGCAACAATGAAGCCATAGAGCAACGAGACAGGGTCGGTGAAAGGTATGCTGATGCCGATATAGACAAAGAAGAATGTTTTGAGGATAAACACTATCTCCTTGAAAAACGCCTTTTCATTCATCTCGAGCGATTGCATCTTCCCACGACTCATTTTTCTGAAACGCCGCAAAAGCGAAAACTCGAAATAAGATGCGTTGCCTAGCACAATGCCAAAAGCAAGTGCCGCGATAGAACCGCTGTAGCCCAAAGCTTCCGTCAATCCATACAGTACAAAGACGAATGCAGGCGTGAGAAACATCGAATTCTGGTTGCGGCGGACACGCTGCAACAATCCCGACCACACCATACCGCCGACAATGCCAAGTAGCAAAGCCATAAAAAAAGACGCAAAAAGGTTGCCCATAATGCGTTCCACACGTATCTGCCCCATTTTGAAGCCTTCCATAATGGCCAAAGCTACAACGATACATAGCACTGCGGAGAGTGCCGATTCGAGGGTCAGCACCGTGCGAGTCTTGTCGCTTACTTTCATTTGTCGCACCATAGGTATTACTATAGATGCCCCTGTGCCGGCAACCATACTGCCCAGCAGGAGCGACGACATCCAATCTATACCCGCCAGAAAATGCGACACTACGGCGGCAGCAATCATCGAAAGGATAAACGAGTAGAACATAACCTGCACAACGCCAACCCAATAGCGTCGAAGGTCGTCGATGTGCATATCAATTCCGCTGTCGACAAGTATAAACACCAGTGTCACAGATGCAAACAGTGCACCGAAACCGCCAAGCACATCGGGTGTAAGCCAGTGAAGCACAGGACCAAGCACAATACCAATAGCAACAAGGAAAAGGACATCAGGTACCCTTCGCCGGCTGAAGATGGCCGAGAAAAGGTGAGCGCAGAATATCAGCACTCCAAGAAATATGAAATATATCCAAATACCTTTTTGCATCGATAGGGTTACAGGGTTTAAATGTTTTCAGAGTACGAAAGAAGCTTTTTTAGAAGTCTATATCAGGAAACAGTTTTCTCAACGAGAGCATTGCAGGATTGACTTTCACCATCTCGGCAAACTTTTCATTTGGCAGATAAGCCTTGCGTTCCACGTGCTCCACCATCACAACGACCTTATAGTTCAACGATTCATTGGCTGTCTTATCTCGCAAAAAACCCAGAATGCGGCCTTGATAGTTTCGCAACACAGACTCAAAATAGAGATTTGAAACCTGAATCGTAAAAAGATTGTTGTTTTTCAGCTCCACCTTCTTGTCGGCTATAAGCTCGTGCAATTTTTCGTCGTCCGAACAACTGTTGACCAGTTCTTTCCACAACTCTTCAAGCCTTTCCTGCGTCAGTTGTTCCACTGTGCGTTGTTCCAACGCAGTCACAGGGGCAATCGTTCCGGTCGTATTGATCGAAATCGACGTCAAGCGACGGTGCGGAATGCCAACCGAAGCAACAGCACTTTCAACCTTCGCCCCCTCCTCTTTCTGAACAACTGTCTCTGGCTTCTGTTCTCCGTTCTCCGTTCTCTGCTCTTCGTTCTCCGTTTTTTTATTTGTTATATGTTCCGCCTCAGGCGATCTTGCTATCTATCCAGCAGCCTGTTGCAGGTTTTTGACAACGGCAGCAAGTTTCATCAACGCCACCTCAACAAACAAGCGCTTGTTCGAAGCTTCGCGGAAACGGTATTCATAGTCCGATGCAATCTCCAAGTATTTCATCAGCAGCCCAAGTCCACAGCCTGCTGACTGTTCAGCATAGCGTTTGCGGTTCGCCTCGCTTGCTTCAAGCAGTTTGTGCGTTGCTGGATCAATGGCAACCACAAGGTTGCGCAAATGTTCCGTCAAGCCTGTGATGAAATGCTGACCGTCAAAACCCTTATCTATGATCTCCTGATAAAGGTTCAGGACAGCCGCAACATTTCCATTGCGGAAATTGTCGACAAAACGGAAATAATAGTCGCTGTCGAGCATATTCAAGTTCTCCAGACAAAGCTGCTTTGTCAGGTTGGAACCAGTGAAACTAACTAGTTGGTCAAAGGTCGACAGCGCGTCGCGCAGACCTCCTTCAGCCTTACGGGCAATAACCTGCAAAGCCTCAGGCTCAAACGTAACACCCTCACTATTGGCAACATATTCAAGATGTTTGACAATATCCTCCGTTTCAATACGCTTGAAGTCAAACACCTGACAGCGCGAAAGAATGGTAGGAATAATCTTGTGTTTCTCTGTTGTGGCCAGTATGAATTTGGCGTATGCCGGCGGTTCCTCAAGAGTTTTCAGGAATGCGTTGAAAGCAGCTTGCGACAGCATATGCACCTCATCAATGATATACACCTTGTATTGACCCGTCTGCGGTGGAATACGCACTTGTTCAACCAGTGTACGGATATCGTCCACCGAATTGTTCGAGGCTGCGTCAAGCTCGAAAATGTTCATCGACTGGCCGTTGTCGAACGAACGGCACGACTCGCATTCACCGCAAGCCTCCGTGGCAGATGTCAAATTTGTGCAGTTTATCGTTTTGGCCAAAATACGCGCACAGGTCGTCTTACCGACGCCTCGCGGACCACAGAAGAGGAAAGCCTGCGCAAGCTGTCCGCTACGAATGGCATTCTTCAGCGTTGTAGTGATATGCGACTGGCCCACGACGCTGTCGAACGTCGCAGGACGGTATTTACGTGCTGATACTATGAAGTTTTGCATAATCAGTCGTTATATATTTTAGACTGCAAAAATACTAAAAAAAACTGAATCTCCGACTAAAAAACCTCAATTGAAAAACAATCATTTCGTAACCAACTGAAACACAATATCCACAAACACCCTCTCCAGTATATATACAGTATATTTAGCTTTGTGAATTATTAAGAATAGTCAGGTTTTTAAAACACATAATATGATGATTTATAATATTATGATTATATAAAAAAAGGCGCCGAAAGGGGCGCCTTTTACTTTTTTTTTGTTGATTTTGTTACCAGAGTTGGGCACGTTTTTCGGGAGCGAGCCACATTTTGTTACCTTCTTTCACATCCCAGGCATCGTGGAATTCGCCGATGTGAGGAAGGGTGACGTTGACGCGGTTGCAAGCCAGCGAGTGGACATCCATCTGGGTGAGCTGTAGAATGCCTTCAGGACGGATGTTGGAAGCCCACACTGCTGCGTAAGCAAGGAAGAAGCGCTGCTGCGGAGTGAAGCCGTCCATCTTCTCTTTGTTGATCTGGCCCTTTGCCATTGCGTTCATCATAGCGAGGTGGCTGACGTGCAGACCGCCGTTGTCGGCAATGTTCTCACCAAGGGTGAGGGCACCGTTGGCATAGGTTTCAGGATCGTCGAGAACCTTGACAGCGTTGAAGGCATCAATGAGAACCTGCTTGTTGTTGTCAAAATTCTTGGAGTCTTCTTCGGTCCACCAGTCGTTGAGGTTGCCGTCTTTGTCGTAGTTGCGGCCCTGGTCGTCGAAGCCGTGTGTAAGTTCGTGACCGATAACAACACCGATAGCGCCATAGTTGGCGGCATCGTCAGCATCGAACTGGAAGAAAGGAGGCTGGAGAATGGCTGCCGGGAAGCAGATTTCATTGGTTGTCGGGTTGTAGTAGGCGTTGACAGTCTGCGGAGTCATACCCCACTCGTCGCGGTCGACGGGCTTGTTGATCTTGCTAAGCATATAATCCATATCGAACTCGTTGCTGCGGACAATGTTAGCGTAGTAGCTGTCGTCCTTGATTTCGAGGCCGCTGTAGTCGCGCCATTTGTTGGGATAGCCGATCTTGACGTAGATGGTGCTGAGTTTGGCGTGGGCGTTGGCCTTGGTCTGGTCGGTCATCCAAGTAGCCATATCAATGCGCTGTCCAAGGGCCTCGATGAGGTTGTTGACAAGGGTTTCCATACGCTGTTTTGCCTCTGCGGGGAAGTATTTCTCAACATAGAGTTTGCCAAGAGCTTCGCCCATAGCACCGTCAACGACATCGGTGACACGTTTCCAGCGGGGACGGTTGACTTCCTTGCCGCTCATCTGCTTGCCGTAGAAGTCGAACTTGGCGCTGACAAAGTCGTCGCTGAGGTAAGAAGCGGCGGCATTGATTTCGTGCCAAGCGAAATAAGCCTTGATAGTGTTGATATCGGCATCAGCCAAAGCTTTGTTGACCTCGGTGAAGCACTTGGGGGTAGCGATGTTGAAGGTTTTCATACCGTCGAGGATGTTCATCGAGGTGAAATAGCCCTTCCAGTCGATGTTGGGAGTAAATTTCGAAGCCTCTTCGATAGTGTAGCGGTTGAAGGTTGCGAATGGGTCGCGGCATTCAAGCTGTGTCAGGTGCGACTTTGCAAGACGGGTTTCAAAGTCCATAACCATCTTGGCGAGCTTGTCGGCCTTGACTCCGCTCATCTGGTCATAGCCAGACATAGCAAAGAGTTTGGTCATCAAGTCAACATAGCCTACACGGAGCTTGGCGTTGTTGCCCTCGTCGAGGAGGTAGTAGTCGCGATCGCCAAGGCCCAGACCAGTCTGGTAAGCCCAAGCGATGCACTGTTTGGCGTCGTCCTTGTCGGCTTCACCGAAGACAGCGAAGAAGACGTGGTTGCCGCGATGGTGCATTTTGAGGATTTCGTTCCAGATGTCCTCACGGGTTTTAAGTGCATTGATTTCTTCCAGATAGGGCTTGAGGGGCTCGCATCCCTGCTCTTGCAGACGGACACTGTCCATACCGATGTTGTAGAGCGTGGCGATCTTGTCGGCAATCGAACCAGCCTCGTTTTTGTTGGCGGAGACAGAGTCGATGATACCCTTCAGCTGCTTCTGGTTCTCCTCTGCGAGGAAATCGAACGAGCCGTAGCGCGAGTGCTCTGCATCGAGCGGGTGGTTTTTCATCCAGCCGCCGCAGGCGTACTGGTAGAAGTCGTCGAGAGGCGACACTGTTGTGTCGAGGTTGTCGAGGTTGATGCCCGAGGTGAGTTCGGTCTTTTTGTGACAACCCGTAGCGATTAATGCCATAGTTGCAATGGTTAAAATTGTTTTTTTCATTATATTGTTTTGTTTAAAAGTTTATAGCTTATTTATTGGGTATCAATATGTTTTATCCTACTTTCCACGTCCTTGCAAAATGATAAGCACCGTGTATAGCAGTATTTTGACATCAGTAGCCAACGACATATTTTCAAGGTAGAGGAGGTCGTATCGAAGACGCTCAATCATTTCATCCACATTCTCAGCATAGCCGTATTTCACTTGTCCCCAAGACGTTATTCCAGGCTTGACTTTCTGCAGAAGGAGGTATTCCGGGGCACGTTTCACAATCTGGTCAATAAAATACTGTCGTTCGGGACGCGGTCCCACAAGCGACATAGTGCCTTTGAGAACATTGTAGAACTGCGGTATCTCGTCGAGTCTGAATTTGCGCATAATACGTCCGAAGGGTGTGATACGCGGATCATCGTCGCTGGAAAGAGCTGGACCGGACAATTCCGCATCGACATACATAGAACGAAATTTATGCATTTTGAATGGTTTTCCGCGATGGCCGATGCGTTCCTGGGCATAAAAGACGGGACCCGGCGAGGTTACTTTCACAATGATTGCAGTGATAATAAAGACCGGCGAAAGCAGTGTCAGTGCAAGGATGGATAGCACGATGTCGGCAATGCGTTTGACGGAATACTGCCATTCTTCCATAGGACGCGGATTGATGGTGATTAACGGCGAATGGAATATGGAGTTGATTTTCACCGAGCCATATACGATATCGCGCAGATCGGGAGTAATCTTAATAATGACGTCGTCGCGACGGTCGAGCATCGGGATAAGGCTGTTGATCTGACCATCATTGCAGTCGTCGACGGCAAAAATAACCTCTTCAATATGACACTTTTCGATAAGGGAATCGATATCGCCGGCAGTGCCGAGTTCGGGCATCAGTTTTGCAAGCCTTTCGTCGTTGTCGCCCGAGGTATGGATAAAGCCGACAAAACGGTTGCCGGAATGGACAGCCTGATTTTCAAGATCAACATAGGTTTGATAGGCTTTGGAACCGTTGCCTACAAGAAGCGTTGGAAAACCGATGCGACGTGTGTGGACAAGACGGGCAGTTCGCGTGGTGATAAGCAGCCGGCCGATGTATGTGGTTCCAAAATGGAGCAGAAACAGCATCAGAAAGCTGACATAGTAGTAACGATAGGAAACAATATTGTCGTCGAGCAACAGGGCAAAGAAAATGACAATGACACCTATAACCGAAGCCCAGAAGGTCATCTGCAGTTCCTTTAGGCGGGCTTTGCGATAGACATTCTTATAAGTGCCCTGTATCGCATAGAGACAACACCAGGCTATCGGCAGCAGAGCAATGCCCCACCAGAAGTTGGAGTCCTGAAAAACGTGACTCACATCGTCAAAACGGTCGTGATCGATAGAATGCTTGCGAAAAAAGAAAAACACTGCCCAAGCAAGCATTGCTGCGAATGCATCCCAAATCAGGTATTTTATTTTCTGTAGTTTAGAGTTCAAAACCAGCAGGTTGTTGAGGTTACATTACAATGAGTTTGATATTGTCGATAAAGAGGTTTCCTGCACCTCCTTCTTCGTTGAGGATGGTGAAGTGCGGTCTGATGTCGGGATAGTGATTGAAATGTTGCGACCAAGTGCTGCCCAAATTGATGTAGATTTTTTGCCAACCTTTCTCCGGCTTACCGTAAATGGTCATATGTGGTTTGAGGTTTATTGGTCCGTCCTGGTAGCTTGGATTGCACAGCTCTACACTTAAGTCTACATCACTCCAGTAGTCCATTTCGAGATAAAGTATCGCCAGAGGGTCACTGATATTGTACGTGGTGTCGGTGGCAAAAGAGATCGAGGTGCTGCCTGCAGGGACACGCACTACACCGCATCCGTAGTCGCCATACGTGGGTCGCACAGTGTCAAGACTGTAGCAGCGACTCACTGTCGAATCGAGCGTGATGTCGCCTGGTCCGGGCTCAAACATTTCCTTCCAAAGAACTTTCATCAACGACTTGGATACATATTTTGTTTGCAACGTACCAAGGTCAATAACTGAATCAGCGTTGAAAATCACGCTGTCGATATTTATGGATTGATAAAATGGATATGTGATGCGTTTACCGGCAATGCCGTCCTGTTTCACCACTGGAAGTATGTGTATATAGTCCACCAAACCTTGTTTCAAAACAGGGATTTTGCAAGGAAGCTGGAATGTGCCCAGGTTTGTCTCCGCAGTGTCACCACGTTTCCAAACTATCACATTGACAGCGTCGATGTTGCTCGAAAAGAAACCTTTTTCCTGACTCCAGGAGTCAGATGGATTGTCGACCACATTGATAGCGTCAATCTTGATGTATGCCGGAACAATCGTGTCGCCTTCATAGCGGTCGCAGGCTGCTGCAAAAATTGCCGCAACGACCGAGGCAAATATGATTAGTTTGCTATATTTCATTGTCTGTTTTTTTAATATTATTGGATAACGAGACAGTTTTGTTTTTATTGTGCCTTTTGCCGAATGTTTTCTGCGCCACCGTCAGGCCGACAAGCACAATGCACATTCCCACCACCTTAAGAAGGCTGAGCCTCTCCTGCCCTATTGCAAGAGCCAACAGCAGCGAAAAGACCGGAATGACGTTGTTGTATACCGAAGCCTCAGTGGCGCCAAGACGTTTCATTCCATAGTTGTAGAACATATAAGCCACCGTCGAGCAGAAAATGCCAAGAAATGCCAGCAGCAACCACATCTTAGCAGAAAAAGAAAGCATCGGTACACGGTGGCCATCAACAACAAGCATCAACGGCAGAAAATAAAAAAGACCAATAAGGTTTTGATAACTTGTGATAGTGAACGGATGGTAGTGGTCGAGTATTTTGACAAGCAGAAGCGTGTAAAAAACAGCAATAATAACCGAACAAGCCAGCAGTGCCAGACCTTTTGGACTGGCCGTGAACGAAAAATCGTCGTTGAGAGTCATCAGTGCAATGCCAACCAGCGACAGCAGCACGCCGAAAACAGCATTAACCTTGAGTTTTTCTTTGTAAACCAGCGACATTCCAAAAGGAATGAAAAGTGGAATAGTGGCAATGATGATAGAAGCCAAGCTGCCTGAAACATACTGCACACCGCCGGTTTCGCATATGCTGTACAGGAACGGCTCGGTAAACGCCAAAAGCAGGAAATACTTGATATGCTCCCTGCGAATAGGCTGCAGCCTGCCAGAGGCCCACAACAGCGGCATAGCAAAAAGAGTGGCAATAAGCATTCGACCCGTCAGGATGATTGTAGGCGATATTGCAGGTTCGGAGAGGAACAATCCCTTGGTGAAAATAAACGACGCACCCCACAAAGCAGATGAAAAAATCATCAGCACCTGCGGCAAATATTTCTTTAACACACTCATTTTGTCTTTATAATGTATCGGAAAGTCAGTTTTTATTTTTTGCAAAAATACGAATAAAAATTTGAATATGCATCACTCGTCAGTACAACAGCAATAAAAAAAGACAGAAAAAGCTTACAGCCTGGAAACTTTCCATTATTTCCAGTTACAAGTGCGAAGCTTTTTGAACACGAATGACGCGAATTGTACGAATGGCATTATACTGCTTCAGAACTACGGATTTTGGGCCACGCAGTGCTTTTTTGGCTACGCAGTGCGACACACCGTAAGATCCGATCGCAAAGCGGTGAACAAAAAAAAGAAGGCCGGGGTGTGTCGCACTGGCAATGCAGCACCGGCAAAGCTGCTCCAGAGGGTATTGCCAACCAAATTCCCTCAAAAAAAAGTTTTAAAACTGTGAACCAGCACGTTGCAAATGTCGATGTTTCACGATGTCATTCAAAGTACAAAAAAGGTGCATAGCATATACCTTCAAAGGCATTTGTACAGTACTTGTACAGTATATGTACAGTATATGTACGCTTTAGAAGCGTACAAATACTGTACATATACTGTACAAGTACTGTACATATGACAGGGAATGTATAACGGAAACTACGTTTTTGTACCTTGATGAAACTTGTGAATCATCGTGAAACAAAAACCGGCACAACAGTCTTGTTATCAATTTTTCCCGACAAATATTCAATTCCTGAAGAAATGTCCATAAAAAGTTTTTTCGGCATTGTGATGATGGACAAAGGCTCCTGGGGCGATGCGTACCCTTATTTTCTACTTGATGTTGCACTTAAGACCAGATTTTGTCCTGAACGTGAATAATAAAACCCCAAATATAACGTTACACAAATAAAAGAAAAATGCTTCGAATAGGAATTCTTTCAGACACGCACAGCACACTGCCCGACCAGCTTTACTCTTTTTTTGCCGACTGCGACGAATTGTGGCACGCTGGCGACATAGGCATCGACATCCTTGATGAACTCAGGAATTTTAAACCCGTTGTGGCCGTCTACGGCAATACCGACGATTGGGACATACGTCGTGAAGTACCCGAAACACAACTTTTCAAACGCGAAAATCTGAAGATAATAATGACGCATATCGGTGGATATCCAGGCCACTATGAGAATCGTATACTGCCATTAATAAAATCAGAAAAGCCTGATATTTTTGTCACCGGACATTCGCACATACTGCGTGTTATGTACGACAAGACCTACAATATGTTGCACATCAATCCAGGTGCCGCCGGACGTCAAGGTTTCCACAAAGTAGCAACATTAGTTCGACTGACGCTCGACGGGGTGCCCAAAGATCTAGAAATCTGCGAATTCGACAAATATGGCTCCGAAATGAACATACACTGACGACAGGATGCCTGCACATTCCAGTCACTAAAACAAAAAAGAAGTGGAATAACAAAAAAGGAAAAGCAATGCTTTTCCTTTTTTGTTTAGTGACTCCTGCAGGATTCAAACCTGCAACCTTCTGATCCGTAGTCAGATGCTCTATTCAGTTGAGCTAAGGAGCCATCGTTTTTCGAGTTGCAAAAGTACACACTTTTTTAATACTGCCAAAATTTTTTTTTGTTTTTTTTCAGTCAACAACTCTATCTACTTGATTTATCAGCAGAAAAAAAATCAAATTATTTTGTTTTTTTACCGCTGTAATGGTAAACTTCGCGGTATAGAATGTCGCGCATCTCATCAAATTCACCGTCATCAAGTTCATATTTCGACATTACAATCATAGGCAGTGCCAGATTGTTTTTACCGTGATATGACGGCTGCCAATACTCCTGAGGGTTGCGGGTAAAACCGAGGTCGGTATAGAACTCAAGCCGGTGGTCGGCCTGTTCGGTTGAGGGCAGTTCGGTTTCGAGCACTACTTGATCGGGATACTGGGACAGAAATGCCAGCATTGTAGCCTTCCCAAGTCCACGATTGCGGAAATCAGGGTCAATGGCAAAATGTTCAATATAAGCAAATTCCTCGAAGACCCAATATGTTAAGATTCCAAGAGGTTCGTCGTCGAGAATGGCAACGAGAAAATGGAAACGGTTGTCACGGTCTTCGAGGCTGCTAAACGGAGGCCGCTCTTCGTCGGGAAATGCCGATTCGAAGAGCTCTTTTGCGAAATGGTGATGTCTGCTTTCAGACAATGGTTCGAATTCTATCATATTATATTGTTTATTGTTTTTTCTTTTAAATAATCTTGTTTAAAAATATCTTAGTCAAAAAAAGTGAAGTCGTTGAGTGCAAAACTGAGGTTGACGGCGTGATGGAAAGCGAACATCTCATAACCCGTCAGGTTGACTTTGTTGTAATGGAGTGTGTATCCAACCGATACCGCCGTGCCGGCAGCAAGCGAGAAATTGACAGCCAACGAGGTGAAAGCGCCGTAGCCTATGCCGCCCTGATTGACGTATGGATATGTTCCGACATAGGATGACGGCGACTGCCCACCCCATACATCCAGTATGCTGTAGCTGATGCCGCCTATTTTTATGTCACTGGCCAGCACTTTGGTGTTATTGAAATTGGCACCGACGGCTAGTTCGATGTCGGTGCTGCTTTTAAGTTTGAACTTGTGCAAAATGCCCAAGTCGACATAAATGCGTTCTTCAGTTCCCGACGTCGGGCAGTTGACATAGGCATTTTGGTTGGTTAGATATGCAGTGTTGTGGCCGCTGTTGAGAAGCGTTGCTCCGATGGCGTGCAGTTTGGAATAGTCGAATTTGGCTAGCCAGCCCCAGTTGCTGTTATAGAAATCATAACGGAATCCTAGTCCAAGCTGTATGGCGGCTCTGTAATACATATTGCCGTATTCAGCCACAGTTATCTGGTTGTAGCTGGCGACAGAGCTGCCAATGAGATTTTGTTCAGTAAGGTTGTTCCAGATACTGTTGCCGTAGGTTTCGCTGTAAAGAATGCGATGAAGGGTGTTGACATTA
Organism: Bacteroidales bacterium; assembly: GCA_016283175.1. Taxonomy (GTDB): domain Bacteria; phylum Bacteroidota; class Bacteroidia; order Bacteroidales; family P3; genus Colimorpha. The sequence continues at coordinate 5,198 of JAEEMK010000060.1, read as the reverse complement.
CCTGGGCTGCCGTTGTAGAAGTTGGATGTTGCCGATGAGGCTTTAAGAAGTCCGAAATCGACGCTAAGCGAAAATCCACGCAATCCTTCATAACCTCTATTACCGCCACGGGCTACAAAAGGATTGGCAATAAACAAAAAAAGAAGGACAACAAAAATGCAGAGTCTCATTATGGAAACTCTGGCCGGAAATGGTCTGTTGTTATTTTGATGTGCGACGGGTCCTGCTCCGTCGCTACTTCGGTCTCGATCTTTGTCGTTCACAATGTCGGTTGTATTTTGTTTGGATGAAATGTTTCTATTAGAAGAATTCTTTTTTTGATGACAGTATATTGTGCAGCAGGTCGCGTGCGCGGAAAAGCTGCACTTTTACAGTTCCGAGAGGAAGTTTCATCTGTTCAGCTATTTCTTCGTAGGAGAGTTCCTCAAAGTAGCGTAGTTCAACGAGTTGGCGATATCGTGGTTTGAGTTGGCGCACCACTTCGCGCAGTATTTGAATACGTTGTTGGTGTATGATGTCTTCCTCTGGGTTGTTGGCTTCTGAAGGTATAGGATACTCATAGACTTCGTCGCCCGACGAGGTGCGAATATCGTCAAGGTAAACAGTCTGAATGCGTTTTTTCCGTATAAAATCAACACAGTTGTTGGTGGCAATAGAGAACAGCCAGGTGCTGAAAGCGTGGGTAGGTGTGTATAGGTGTAGAGAAGCAAAAGCTTTTCCAAAAGCCTCAATAGTCAGGTCGTCAGCCTCGGTGGGATTATTGGTCATTTTCAACAGCATAAGGTAAATAGGCTCCTTGTACATACGCATAAGATCGGCGTATGCACGTTGGTCGCCATTTTCGCGTGCACGGCACACCAGTTGGTAGTCGCGCAATGCTTTTTCTGTTGTCAATTGTGACTTTACCTCCATTGAGTGTTTTTCTTACGTAACGTAGATAACGCCAAAAAAGTATCTGCCAAAAGAAAATAAAATTCAAAAAATGGAGAAAAGAAATGCAATAATTTGATTTTAAACTTTTTGGCAAGAAAAAACGAACATATTATTTGCCAAATTATTTTCACAGCAAGAACTATTGCAGGCACCTGCCAAGGACAAAAGGCATCGATAAACAACAAAACAAGACAGGCAAGAAACAGCACCTGCGATAAAGGATAGATGGCGAGGAGCACCTTGTCCTTGACAGGATAGAAACGCCTCGACGTTCGTCTGTGCAATCTTCGCAACCGCCATTCGCCGAACGTATTGCTGCTTTCGCAAATCACACCTGCGCCGTCGCGAAGGTTAACGACAGTGTTGGAACTGTTGGCATTCTGGTTGACAAAAATGTCGTCTGCTCCATCAGGAAAACTATAGTGGCTGATAAATCCCCCTCGGTCAAAGAAATACTGTCTTTTATATGAAAGATTACGACCTGTTGCTGTGTATGGGTTGCCAAGCAATGCCGAGCCGGCATAGGAAGCCGTATATGTAAGGTTATCGTAACGTTCAAGGGCGTTGAGCAGTCCCTTGCGGCTGCTGAGTATATTGTAGCCTAGCACCAAAGTGGCACCGTGCATATAGCCACACACCATTTCCGATATCCAGTCGAATCCTTTCGGACGGCAGTCAGGCTCGGTAAGCAATATGATGTCGCCGTCAGCCGATTTAATTCCTATCGACAGCGGGTATTTTTTACCACGGAACATATTGACATCTTCCTTAAACTTCACCACTTTCAGGTTGGAATAGTTCTCCGAGCATACCCTCAACACAAAAGGCGTGTCGTCGGTGGACATATAGTCAACCACTACAACTTCATAGTCGGGATAGTCCTGTTCCAACAGATAAGGCAGCGTTTTCTTGAGTGCATCAGCCTCGTTGTGCGTCACGATGACTACCGACACCGACAGCCTGTCTGTGGATGGCAACTGGTCGGGCTTGGGTAGTTTGTCGTTTCGGCAGCGTGCCGTGCGCAGCCACAAAAGTCCGTAATAGAGGCACAGCGCCACAAACGACACAAGCAGCAGTATGCACAAAACAAGTGTGTATCTGCTATTTAAGAGTCCTTCGAAATTCATTTCCTTGACATTTTGATTTTACAAAAGTAGTCATTATTTGGAAAATGTTCGTACCTTTGCATCTGATTTTAGAAACATTTTATCAACAGCCGACACCATCAACAGGTGATATTAAATAAGTTATATTCTAAATAATATTAATAACGTGCCAAACGATTTCCCATATTCCCACTTCAAATTCAATCTTGAAGCTACAGACCGCTTGTCAAAAGCCCGTGCCGGAATACTGCACACCGACCACGGAGAAATACCTACACCAATCTTTATGCCTGTGGGCACTGTGGGGAGCGTCAAAGCCGTGCACCAGTATGAGTTGCGCAACGACATAGACGCAAAAATCATTCTTGGCAACACATACCATCTATATTTGCGTCCTGGAATGGACATACTGCAGAATGCCGGTGGCCTTCACCGCTTCATTGGCTGGGAACGTCCCATTCTGACCGACAGCGGCGGATTCCAAGTTTTTTCGCTTGCCGACAACCGAAAGATAAAAGAGGAAGGATGCACTTTCAAATCGCACATCGATGGTTCGCGTCACACATTCACTCCAGAAAACGTAATTGATATACAGCGACGCATAGGTAGCGACATAATGATGGCTTTCGACGAATGCCCTCCAGGCGAATCGCCCTACCCTTACGCCAAAAAATCAATGGGACTGACACACCGCTGGATGGACCGCTGCATTGTACGATACCGCGAGACTGCGCCTCTCTACGGTCATCAACAGGCACTGTTTCCCATCGTGCAAGGCTGCAAATACCCCGACCTTCGACGCCAAAGTGCCGAACACGCCGCATCGCACAACGCCATAGGCTATGCAATAGGCGGTCTGGCCGTCGGCGAACCAACCGATGTTATGTACCAGATGATTGAGATTGTCAACGCAATTCTGCCAACCGACCGACCACGGTACCTGATGGGGGTCGGCACTCCGGCCAACCTGCTTGAAGCAATAGAACGCGGTGTGGATATGTTCGACTGTGTTATGCCGACCCGCAACGGCCGCAACGGGATGCTCTTCACCTGGAACGGCACGGTTAACATAAAGAACAAGAAATGGGAGACCTGCTTTGAGCCCATCGACCCCGAGTCGCCGGCCGAGGCCGACCGCGTTTATACCTTCGCATATCTGCATCACCTCATCAAGGCTGAGGAACTGCTCGGACTACAGATAGCATCAATACACAACCTGACGTTCTACCTCTCACTGGTGCGCGCCGCACGACAACACATCGTCGACGGCGACTTCAGCCAATGGAAGGCTTCGGTAGTGACAAATCTGATGAGAAGAATTTAGAACCAATAATAATATCAAAATGAAAAAATTACTTTTAACCGTCGCTTCGTTGGCACTCTTGTGTGCCTGCTCGAAGCAGAACAACAGCAATGACGAGTTTGTCGTTGAGAAACCCCAGGTAAAAGTCGAGGACGGTCGCTTCACCCCCGATGTAATGTGGAGTCTTGGCGTGATGAGCGAGTATGCCGTCAGCCCCGACGGCAAGCAGGTGCTTTACACCGTGCGCTACACCGATATGGAGCGCAACAAGAACAACGCTGAGCTGTACGTAATGCCCGTTGAGGGCGGCGACGCCCAGCGCCTGACCACCACCGCACAGAGCGAGTTCTGCCCCGTATGGATTGACGATAACTCAGTTATGTATTGCCGCGGCAACCAAATACTCTCGATGAACATTGACAACAAGAAGGAGAGTGTCGTTGCCGAGTGCGAGCGTGGCTTTGAAGGCTTCAAACTGGCTCCCGACGGCAAGTCGATGGTCTACATCTCGACCATCCCCGTCGAGCGTCCCGACCACATCAACAAGCTCTACGAAGGCCTCGACAAGACCACCGGCCGCATCAACGAGGACCTTATGTATCGCCACTGGGACAACTGGGTGGACGAAATTCCCCACATCTACTATGTCACCCTCAACAACGGCAAGGCCGATATGGACAACGCCAAGGACATCCTCAACGGCGAACCCTACGAGTCGCCGATGCGTCCTTGGGGCGGCACGGAGCAGTACAACTACAGCCCCGACAGCAAAACCATCGCCTACACCTGCCGCAAGAAAACCGGCTACGACTATGCCGTCTCGACCAACAGCGACATCTACCTCTATGACATAGCTAGCGGCAAGACCCGCAACATCTGCGAGGAAATCAAGGGCTACGACCAAAACCCCGTCTTCTCTCACGACGGCAAATACATCGCTTGGGAGAGTATGGAGCGCGACGGCTATGAAGCCGACAAGCAGCGTCTGATGGTTATGGACCTCGCCACCGGCGAGAAAACCGACCTTACTGCCGAGTTCGACTACGGTGTAAGCGGCATATCTTGGACCAACGACGACAAGGAACTTTTGGCCGTCATTATGTATCAAGGCACCCTCGAGGTCTTTGCCTTTAACCGCGAAACCAAAGCAATACGCCAAATTTCTGCCGGACAGCACGACATAAACAGCTTCCAGCTCAACGGCAACACCATTGTCGCCTCGCAGGTCTCTATGCAGTATCCCGCTACTCTATACACATACAGCCTGAACGACGACAAGGCTGAAGGCAAGAAGATATCAACATTCAACGATGAAACTTTGAATCAAGTGCGTATGGGCAAGGTCGAACCTCACTGGATTAAGACCGTCGACGGCAAAGAGATGCTCACCTGGCTCATCTATCCCTACGACTATGACAGCACCAAGACCTACCCTGCACTTCTCTTCTGCGAAGGCGGTCCCCAAAGTATCGTAAGCCAGTTCTGGAGCACTCGCTGGAACTTCGAGGTTATGAGCGGTGCCGGTTATTTCATCATAGCTCCCAACCGTCGCGGTGTTCCCGGTTTTGGTATGGAATGGCTTGAGGAAATCAGTGGCGACTACGGTGGACTCTGTATGCAGGACTATATGGCAGCTACCGACTGGGCTGCCGACAACATCAAGCAGATCGACCGCGAACGCATCGGTGCCTGCGGTGCAAGCTTCGGCGGCTACAGCGTATACTGGCTTGCCGGCCACAACCACGACGTCAAGGAATACAACGAAGGACGCCGCTTCAAAGTCTTCCTCGCCCACAATGGTATGTTCAACTTCGAGCAGCAGTACCTCGAGACCGAGGAGATGTGGTTCGAGAACT
>JAEEMK010000059.1 GCA_016283175.1 Bacteroidales bacterium | reverse complement strand
GATGTCGGCGGTGCTGATGGTCTGCGAGTTGTCGAGGAAGTTCACGCCGGTGACATCCTGCTGAATCTGATACCACACGGGGTTGCTTTTTGCACCTCCTTTGGTGGCCACATTCTTGGCACTTTCAAACTGGGCGTAAGCCGAAATGCCCAGCATCATAGCCAATGCAACTAAAAATATTTTTTTCATTGTGTTTTTTGCGCCTTGTTATTGACCGTCAGGCTCTTCGGTGTTAGTTAATAATTTGTTTTGTTTTTATTCCAAAATGCAAAGATACATATTTTTTTTGTTTATATGCTTTTTTTAGGAAAAATATTCATCATTTTTTTTCAACACCTCTTCCCGTTTTTCCTTCATTCTTCATTCCGATTTCCCCCTACTTGTATAGGCATATGTCACAAGCTCCGGTGGAGCGCGTGGAGTGGCCTTGTGCGTGGCAGCCCGGTTTTTTCTTCATTCTTCCGTCCATTTTCCCGCCACCAACATAGGCATATGTACAGTATATGTACAGTATATGTACAGTATTTGTACGCTTCAGAAGCGTACATATACTGTACATATACTGTACATATGCCAGGGAATGTATACGGAAAACAACGTTTTTGTAGCTAAAAGTTCCAATCGAAACCAATTGAAACATCAATAGCCGTTGTTTGTTGGAAATGAGCGGAAAAGGAAGCAATTCCGGTCGTTTGACTGTCTTTGGGGCATTTCAAGCCATTGGTCACCGCAAATTCATTATAAACTGTGTTGTATTCCGTGGTTTCTTCTGTTTTTGAGATTTTTTTTGGATTTTTTTCAGAAAAAAAATCTATTCGCAAATGCTGTTGTTCAGTTAATTAACAATTTAGTTTAATAAATTTTTTGAAAAAAACATTTTTGTGATGTATTTTTTGTGTACATTTGCAAAAATAAAAATAGACGAAATACAATATTTTATTAACCAATTATTAATTCAAAAAAAAATCAGTTATGAAAAAAGTATTCAGATTTTTTGCAATTGCAGCTTTTGCATTTGGAATGACAATGATGGTTTCCTGCAAGGATGACCCCGAGGAGAACGGCGGTAACGGCGGTAACGGCGGCAACAACAACGAGACCGGCGACCCTGTTCTGCTGGATGAGAGTTTTGAGTCTGGCATTCCTTCGGATTGGGTCAACATCGATGCTGACGGCGACGGCGTTAAGTGGCTTCACAGCGATGCCTTTGGTGGCCACACCGGCAATGGTATTGCTTACTCGCAGTCGTATGACAACAACACTGGTGCTCTGGAACCAGACAACTACCTGGTTACGAAGACTATCCACATTCCCGGCGCTGGCGGCTACAAACTGACTTTCTGGGTTTGCGGTCAGGATGCGTCCTATGCTGCTGAGCACTATGCTGTTTATGCCGGCCACGTTGAGAATGGCACCTTTGTCGCCACTGGCAACGCTCTCTTCGAGGAGACCATCGGCAGCAAGGCACAGAGCACTTGGATGCAGAAAACTGTCAACCTTGACGCTTTCAAGGGTCAGGACATCCAGATTGCTTTCCGTCACTATGACGTTAGCGATATGTTCTATCTGGACCTCGACGACGTAAAGATCAGCAACGAATAATTATTGTTGCGTGAATAAAAAAAAGGTGTCCATTCGGACACCTTTTTTTTGTATTCAAAGTGCATCTTATTTGTCCAGATGGACATCCATCTGCGGGAAGGGGATGCTGATGCCGTTGGCGTAGAAGGCTTTGTAGATGTTTTCGCGGATGCGCATCCAGACTGTCCAGTAGTCGTCGACGGTTGTCCAGAGCCACAGCGAGTAGTCGACGGAGCTGTTGTTGAGTTCGCTGACGGCAATTTTGGGTATGGGGTCCTTGAGGATGAGCTCGTCGGCATTGATGACGTCCATAATGACCTGGCGTGCCTTGTCGAGGTCGGTGCCGTAGGCCACGCTGGCTACGACGTCGAGGCGTATGACGTTGTCGCGCGTGTGGTTGATGAGGCTTTTGGTGGCCAGCTCACTGTTGGGGACGATGATGATGCGGCCATTGAAGGGGCGGATAAGGGTGTGGAAGATGCGTATCTCCTTGACGTAGCCTTTGAAAGAGCCTACTTCGATGTAGTCGCCCACCTTGAAGGGACGCAGCAGCAGGATGATGACGCCGCCGGCAAAGTTCTGCAAGGTGCCCTGCAGAGCCATACCTATGGCGAGACCTGCAGCACCCAGGACGGCGATGAACGAGGTGGCTTTGATGCCGATGATGTCCATAGCCATAATGATAAGCATCACCTTCATCAGCACGTCGACCAGCGAGGTGAGGAAACCCTTGAGGGTCGACTCGGCGTTGCGCTTGTCGAGCAGTTTGGTGAGTGCCTTTTTGAGCAGCTTGATAAGTTTGAAGCCGATCCACAACACCAGTATGCAGCCAAGCAGCTTGGGAATGAAGGCCACGGTGAGGTCGAGCAGACCGGAGAGGGCATCCTTGAAGATGGTGTTCTGGCCTGTGACCACGGCCTTGATGTCGCCAAGGTTCATATTGCGAACGGTGTCGATGATGGTGTGGTTGATGCTGTCGAATTTCTGTACGCCTTCGGCGATGCTGCCTTGTGCCACAGTGTCGGTGGCTGCGGGCGTTGTGGCTTGTTGCGCGGCGGCAGCAAGCAGTTTTTCAGTTTCGTCTAACATTGGGTTTTAGGGTTTTAAGGTTTTAAGAGTTTAAAGGTTTAATGGGGGCTTCCGCTATTTGATTACAATTTTCTTTGCGGGATGGCCTTGGATGTGGACGATGTAGACTCCTGCTGCAGGCAGACGGTGTGTGCAGTCGCCTGTAGCGCGATGGAGGCTGCGGCCTGTGATGTCGAAGAACTCGACGGCAAGTCCTTGGGCACCGCTGACGGTGACGTTGTGTCCTGCAGTGGCTATACGTATGTCGCCTTCAGCCGTTTCGATGCCTGCGGGCTGCCCCGAGAAGTTGGCAAGGAGGACGGTGTCCTGTGTCAGTATAATGGTGCGAGTGCTTTCGGTGTTGCCGTCGCTCCATCCTGTGAAGGTGCATACTGTGCCAGGTATGTTGGTGTAAGGTGCGGCATATAGTGTCAGGACGGTACCGGCATTGAGTAACTCGTCGTTGGCGAGACCGTTGACGCCAGGGGCTGTGAACCAGGCATCGCCGTATTGTGCCGACGCGGGTGCTACCTGTACGGTGACGTGGTAGCGTTCTATGTCTTCATAGCATCCTGTGAAGCGTATGTCGGGACGGTAGGCGCTGCGGTTCCTTTCGCAGTTGGAAAGTGATTGCGAAAGGTCTATGGGTCTGAATGAGGTGTACATCATCGTGCGGCTTTGCCAGTCTTTCTTGGTGCTGTGGAATTTGTAGCGTTGGTCGGCGTTGATGCTGTAGGAGTTGTTGAGGATGGCGATTGCAAGGTTGGAGACGCCGTCGTAGAGGAACGGGCTGTCGAGTACGATGTAGTTCCAGCCGTTGCTGCAGTCGATGGGGCCTTTGTACACCTGTTGCAGCTCGTTGAAAGGCACCAGGAAGCTTTCTGCGACACCGTTGAAGGTTTCTTTTGTTGTGTTGGCGAGATAGATGGTGCAGCTGTCGAGGAAGTCGACAGCCTCGTTGGAGGCATATCGGAATGCGATGCGGTCTATGCGCATCTGTCCTCCTATCTCGTCTGAGGTGTATAATGCCTGGACGTATGAGTTGCAGGTGGCATTGACTGGCATTTCGTATGTTGGCAGGCCTGCCGAGCCGTATTCTGCCGTCAGCGGCTCGTCGCATCGTGCTGTAAGGAATGTGGCCCAGTCTGAGTAATCGCTTTCTTCATCGGCCGAGCAGATGCCCATCACGCGCCATTCGTAGCTTGTGTTGAGCGGCAGTGCGGTCAGCGTGAAGGAGTTGGTACTGGTTTCCACCGTTGTGGCATTGGTGGTGCCGGCCAGTCGGTATTGCAGCCGGTAGGTGCCGGAACGACCCCACCATCCAAGCACGATGGTGTCGTGTACTATGCTTTGAATCTGCAGTGCTGCCGGTTTTGAACAGCCACGCAGGTCCTGATAGGTGAAGCTGATGGTTTCGCCGGGGGCGGTGATGTTGGTTATGGCTATGGTGGTGTCGATGACGTTTTGAGTCAGCCAGGGGAACGGGTTGGTGACCGGCGAGAACTGTGTGCGGCCTGCGGCGGGGCTGAAATAGGCCTGAGCCACGTTGCCGTTGGTGGTGTCGTTGGGAGCATTGGGACGGAAGATGTATACTTCGTCGAAAGTGCTTATGCCATCGAAATTTGCGTTGCCGTTGAAGCGGTCGTCGATGCGGTAAATGAGCAGACCGCGGCCGGGCAGCGTCGTTTCGAACTGCTCAAGGTTGTCGCGGTATTCGAGCACATACCATTGGTGAGGTTCCTGTGCCGGTATTTTGTATACGCAGTTGTCGTAGGTCGGATCGCCCAGCGAATGGAGCGAGTAGGTGCCGGGAACGGTGATGGTGGGTATGGAGTCAATCCAGTTGCCGTATTTCCATTTCATATAGGCACCCATATTCTGTGGTGGCGTGGTGTTGCTGCACATCAGATCCCAGCTGCCGACACCGCTGACGTTGTGGCTGTCTTCGTAGCGGTAGAGGTCGGGGGCTCCGAGGGTGTGGAACATCTCGTGGCAGAAAGTGGAGCTGCTGAAATAGTGCTCGCCACTGCCTTCGAGTTGCAGGTTGAAGGTGTAGACGCGGAAACCGTTGATGTTGACATAGCGGTCGTAGAGGCTCCATTTGTGCGGCCACAGCAGGTCGTTCCATCCTGTGTAGGTGCCTTTCACCACGAAGCAGATGTTGTCAACGTAGCCGTCGTTGTCCATATCGAGGTTGATGCTTGACGGTACCGGCGAGTTTGTGTTGACATAGTTGACGGCGTTCTCGAGCAGGGTGAATTCGCGGCTGGCGCGTTCGTTGTCGCCGTTATAACCGTTGGCGTTGGTCGCGGCGTTGTAAGGCATATAGTAACTGCGAGGATGCGAATCCTGGTAGGAGATGATGCTGTTGCCGTTGGGGGTGGGGAAGTAGTGTGTCAAGATGTGCAGTTTGTTGTACGACACCGTCTTGAAGTATTGGTACATCGATGTCGAGTTTGCCGACGAGTCGTTGAACATTGAGTTGATATAGCTCAATGGGGTGCTTATTTCGTCGTCGTCGCTGAATCTTATGTATATGACAATGTTGTTCAGTGTGCCGTGGTTGCGTCCCGAGGTTTTGGCAGGAGTGTGCTGGTATTGTTCAGGCACATCGAAGCGTTTCTGCAATTTGTGCCACGTCTCGCGGTCGACACCCACATTGGGTGTCAAACCCACCGAAGCAGGGTCGACGCTTCCGGCTACATAGTCGGTGGCTACAACATCCCATCGCTCTCCGCTCTCCGTTCTCCGTTCCCCGCTTTTTGCAGCGTAGACCCACCAGCCTGTCAGCGGATTCTGGACAATGGTATAGCCTTTGGCATCGTGCAGACGGTGGTAGTATTCGTCGCCAGAGACCAGGCAGTGCAAAGTGTCGCCGTTGGGTTGGATTCTCACTGCGGGAGCGTTGAATACAGGAGCCGCGAAAATGTTGCGCCCAAGGGCAATGCAGATGATAATGCTTATGGCAAGCAGTCGTTTGGTGTTCATTTTTAAGTAAGATTGTTTTTTTTGATATGAAGAATTGATTATTTGATGACAATTTTCTTTGCAGGAATGCCTTCGATGCGGATGATGTAGACACCTACGGCCGGCATAGCAAACGTGTCGATGCCGCAGCCAGTGGCGCGGTGCAGGGTGCGGCCGGTGATGTCGAACAGCTCGATGTTGCGTCCTTCGGCACCGCTAACGGTAACGCTATGGTTGGCAACGCCAATGACGATGTTGCTGCCATCGGTGGCGTCGATACCTACCACCTCGCCGGCAAAAAAGGCTGTGAAAGCGGTGTCTTGAGTAAGCGTGATGACACGCGGGTTGTCGCTGTTGCCGTCATTCCATCCTGTGAAGGTGCATAATGTGTTGGGAATGTCGTTGAAGGGATTGGCGTAAAGTGTCACGAGAGTACCGTAGTCGTAATAAGCGTCGGTGGCATAAAGGCTGTATTCTTCGGTGTTGAAAGCGGCTTCACCCCATTGCGATGAATTGCCGTCGGTGCTTATCGTTATATGGTGCTTGTCCTTTTCAAAATGTGCGGTGTAGTTGACGTCGGAGGTTACGATGAATGTCAGCGGGTTGTCGCTGTATTGGCTATCACCAACGGTCCAGTTTAAGAAGTGCCAGTGTTCATCGGCGCTGGCGGATATTGTTGCTGTATCACCGTATTCGTAGGTGCCGTCGCCTTCGTAGGTGCCATTGCCATCGGCAGTGATGGTGACAGTATGGGTGATGGCTGCGAAATGTGCTTCGACAGTGATGCTGCCGTCGCTTGTAAAGATGCAAGGGTTGGCAGTGACCGTGTCGTTGCCAGGGAAAATCCAGCAGGAGAAGATGCTGCCGGTGTTTGCTGTGGCGGAAAGGGTCACTGTGCTGCCAGGCATATAGACCCCTTCTCCGGTGACGCTGCCACGAGTAGGAGTGGCATTGACAACCGTGATGGTGTCCATAACAATAATGTCCTCAATGGGACAGCCTGTGAAGCGGATGTCCGGACGATAGTTCTTTCTCGTCTTGGTGCCCGAGAAACTCGATAGATTGCTGGGGTCGGGATTGCTGTTGTCGCTGTAGAATGTCAGCGAAGCGTAGCCCGACGTCGAACTGCAGGCAAACTTGTAACTGCTGCTGTTATAGCTGCCGCTGTTATCGTCGATGGCGATGACGAGGTTGGAAGTGTCGCTGTATGCAAAGTTGTTGTCCAGCGCAATCTCGTTCCATCCCGTTGTGCAGTTCAGCGGTCCTTGGTATACAACCTGCAACTGGTTTATGGGCACAAAGTTGTTTGCATTCGCACCGCTGAAAGTGCTCTGTGGCGTGTTGCCCATATAGATGGTGCAGTTCGTTTTTGTGTCGAGGGTGTTGTTAGTGGCGTAGTTGAAGGCAATCTTGTTGATGTTCATTGAGGTGCCTATCTCTGCAGCTGTGTATATCATCTGCGAATAGGTGTAGTTGTAGTAAGTGTTTACAGGAAGATAGTAGTACGTCGTTTCTGCTGTGCCGATATCGGTCTGCTGCGGTTCTGTGCACGAATATGTATGGAAACTGTGCCAATCTGAATATCCGCTTTCCGAGCCGATGCCGCAGTTGCCCTTCACACGCCATTCGTAGTCCGTGTCGAGGGCAAGACCCGTGAGCGTATGCGACGTGCTGTTGACATTTACGTTGTTGATGCTTGTGCCGCCAGCCACTTTCCACTGCAGTGTGTACGACGGCGCGTTGCCGGTCCAATGCAGCTGTGCCGTATTGCCGCCAAGGTTTGATATGCTGAGGTTGTCGGGAATAATGCAACCACGCAGGTCGTTGTAGGTAAAGCTGATGGTGGTGCCCGGGGCACTTATGTTGGTAATAGAAATGGTTGAGTCGATGACATTGTCTGTCAGCCACGGATGAGGGTTTGAGGTTGGTGAGAACTGTGTGCGGCCTGCATTGGCACTGAAATAGGCCTGTGCCAGATTGCCGTTGGTTGTGTCGTTGTGTGCGTTGGGTCGGAACAGATAGACCTCGTCGAAGGTGTTTACACCGTCAAAGTTTGCGTTGCCGTTGAATCGGTCGTCGATGCGGTAGATGAGCAGTCCGCGACCGGGCAGCGTTGTTTCGAACTGCTCAAGGTTGTCGCGATATTCGAGCACATACCATTGGTTCGGCTCCTGGGCGGCGATTTTATATACGCAGTTGTCGTATGTCGGATCGCCCAGCGAGTGGAGCGTATAAGTTCCAGGAATGGTGATGGTGGGTATGGAGTCAAGCCAGTTGCCGTATTTCCATTTCATATAGGCTCCCATATTCTGTGGCGGTGTGGTGTTGCTGCACATCAGGTCCCAACTGCCTACGCCACTCACGTCCGTGTTGTTCTCGTAACGGTAAAGGTCGGGGGCACCGAGCGTGTGGAACATCTCGTGGCAGAAAGTTGAACTGCTGAAATAATGTTCTCCGCTGCCCTCAAGCTGCAGGTTGAAAGTGTATACACGCTTGCCGTTGATGTAAACATAACGGTCGTAGAGACTCCATTTGTGCGGCCACAGAAGGTCACTCCAACCAGTGTAGGTGCCTTTCACCACAAAGCATATGTTGTCGACGTAGCCGTCGTTGTCCATATCAAGATTGAGCGTAGTGGAAACCGGCGAATTGGCATTGACATAGTTGACAGCGCGCTGCAGCAGGCTGAATTCGCGGTTGCGGCTCTCTGTGTCGTTTTGATAGCCATTAGGGTTGGTTGTGGCGTTGTAGGGCATATAGTAGCTGCGTGGCAGAGAGTCCTGAAACGAAATTACGTTGCTGCCGTTGGGGGTAGGGTAGTAGTGTGTAAGGATATGTAGTTTATTGTACGACACTGTCTTAAAGTAGTTGTACATCGACGTCGAACCGCTTGTGGAGTCGTTGAACATTGCGTTTATGCTGTTCAACGAGGTGCTGATTTCGGTTTCATCGCTGAAGCGGATGAAAATAACTATGTTGTTCAGGGTGCCGTGGTTGCGTCCAGAGGTTTTGGCTTGATTGTGTTGATATTGTTTGGGCACATCGTAACGTTTTTGCAGCTCGTGCCACGTCTCGCGGTCGACACCTATATTGGGCATCAAACCTACCGAAGCAGGGTCGACGCTTCCGGCCACATATTCGGTTGCTACAACATTCCATCGTTCACCGTTTTCTGTTCTCCGCTCTTCACTTTTCGCAGCGTATACCCACCATCCAGACTGTGGATTCTGAACGATTGTGTAGCCCTGAGTGTCGTGCAGGCGATGATAGTACTCGTCGCCGCTCAGCAGGCAGTGCAGCGTGTCACCGTTGGGCTGGATTCGGACTGTGGGGGCATTGAAGACCGGTGCAGCAAAACAAATTGCCGACAATACAAAATTGCATACGATGCAGAATGTGAATATTTTTTTGATATTCATTGGTTTATATATTTGGTTTTATTATAAAACAAGGTACAAAAATATAAAAAAAATCCGAATCAGCGTTTTTCACTGTTCGGAATGGTGATGATGCGTTTGTAGAGTTCAGGAAAACGTTTTTCAAGCGATACTGGCCGCCCCTGCTCAAGGAAGCAATGTGTGCTGGTGGCGGTGCAGACTGTGTTACTGCCTACACGCATAGTGTATTTGAAACTTATTTTCAGTGCTGTTATTTCGGCCACGTCTACCTCAATGTCAATTATGTCTTTGAAGGTGGACGTGTGCCGATAGCGGCATTCAATGGCCACAACGGGCGACACCACGCCCTCGGCCTCCATACGGTCGAAACCGTAGCCTAGCTGGTCCATCCAGTCGACGCGTGCCTCTTCCATAAATCGTATGTAGTTGCTGTGGTGCGTAATGCCCATACGGTCGCATTCGTAGTATTTGACTTCGTGTCGGTAAGGTTTGATTTCCATATTGTTGTACATTTATGGCCGTCCTGGCCCATTCTGTTTTGAGTTTGCAAAAATACACATTTCCTTTGAAATTATTTTTTTTTGTCAGAAGAAACTGTTACGGCTGATATAGACTAACGTGTCAAGTGATTCGGAACAAACAAACCTGTCGCGGTAAATGACAAGACTATTGACACCACTCACGGACGCTTCGGCATAACGGACGCTGTTCTTTCGGAATAGAGACAAAAGTGCCATCCGTTGCTGCCCGAGACTTTGTGAAAGGCTATCCCGAAACTGATTGGTTAACGGTTAGTCGTCGCTTTTGGCGTTTGGTACAAGGAACACTACCGTCAGCGCGCCCACGGCGCCGGCCACGGGAACGATGATGCGGGCCACTGAACCTGCGGGGATGAACACAAAAGTGGAGAGCAGCACCATAGCAGTCATAACGCCCACGGCACCGGCCTTCTGCGTGGCTGTCATTCCGCCTTGTCGCTGGTAGCTGCGGACGTATCGGCCCAGCCACGATGCCAGCAGCCACTGCTGCAGCCGCGGCGACGACCTATAGAACAGCCACGACGCCAGCAGCAGGAACGGCGTTGTCGGCAGCCCCGGCACCACCACGCCCAGCGCCCCCAACCCCACGGCCAGCAGACCTAATAAT
>JAEEMK010000058.1 GCA_016283175.1 Bacteroidales bacterium | reverse complement strand
TCTGGCGCTCTATATGTCCCAAATTTTCGCAGAAGATGAGGATACTGTCCAACTCCTGTTGTTGCTCTGGGGTCATTCTGAAATGTGTATAGCAGCCACCATCATTCACAATCTCCATTGTTGACACTCTGAATGACGCAACACTCTCTGTTACCGCAACGTCATCGTCCCAAGTGATTGTCGCAGTGTCGTTCAGACAGTCTTTCAACACCTGATAGCATCCGATGTAGCGACGATTATGCAAAATATCAAAAGCCATGGCTCTCACCACAGGAGCGGGATGTGTCTTTGTAAGCGATACAAGCATCTCGTTATTGCAAAGCGAGTCCATTCGGAGATGGCATCCCCACTGCTCAATCGGACTTCCCAACCAGCCATAGTCATTAACAGCCAGATCCCGCGTGTGGGACAGAATGTTCAGCACGGTATCCAATGACATAGTATAATATTTCTCCCAAACATCAGACGTACCTGACTGAGATAAATATTGTTCTGTCTCGTCTATACAATCTTCCGAAAGGGCTTCATCAAAATTATAACTATCTGTCTCACTTTCTCGAGAGCCACAACCTATAACAACAAACGCAAGTACCATAAATAACACCCAATGCAAGAAACATTCGGATGTGTTCAACCCTCCCGTATGCATCGGAGGGTACTCCTGCTTGTTGTGCTCGTTTAAAACTGGTTCTTGTTCCATATTGTGTTTAGTTGTTGTTCATTAGATTTTGCTGCAAAATATAGAAGGCACTGATTCATATTCTCTCAATGATATTCCTGTAGCCGATTTCGTGGAGGAACTCGAAGGCGCCTTCAAAGAGGTCGAGGTCGGTGGGCTGGTGGGCGTCGGTGCTGACGATGACGGGTATGCCGAGGGTGTTCATATACTTGATCGTCTCGCGGCCGGGGTAGTAGTCGGTGTGGCGGCCTTTATAGATGCCTCGCGTGTTGATTTCGCAGATGCATCCGGTCTCCTTGATCAGCTGCAGGGTCTCGTACATCAGGTCGCGGAACCAGCGGTCGTCGTACTGGAAATAGCGCCCCTTGTTGTGCATCACTATCTTGTCGGGGTGGCCGACGATGGTAGGACGGTTGCGCTCGATCATAGCGTTCTGCTGGTAGAAATAAGCCCTGACTCCAGCGCGAATGTCGTCGCCGAAGATGTGGTGCAGACCATTGTCGTATGTCTCTTGGCGGGGACCGTCGATAAACCATATATGGTACGGTATCTGCTTGCGCTCGTCGCCAACGGCGGTGGTATTCAGATTTCGCAGCGCCTCAACGTCGTCGGGGTTGGGAATAAGGTGTACGCTGCCGATGGTGTACTCAAGTCCGCCTTTCTCGACGAACGGCGCAAAGTCCTCCTGCAGGCCGGGAATGTAGTCAATCTCCATTCCAAGCTTGATGTCGATGCGACCAGCATATTCCGCCTTTAATGCGCGCACCTCGTCGCAGTAGGTGGTGTATTCCTCCTCCTTGATGGCGAAAGTGCTTGGGAAGGGGACAGGCGAGTGCCCGCTGAACCCCAAAGCGGTAAAGCCTTTGGACAAGGCATATTCGACGTATTCGCGCAGTTCGCCTTTACCGTCGCAGTATTTTGAGTGGGTGTGGTAATTGGTTTTCAAGAGTGAAATATTGTGTTAGAAGTTATATTGGAGAGTCAGAGAGAGTCTAAGATTGCCCACAGGATCGGGACCGTTGTTGGTGAGGTAGTTGGCATAGGTGTATTCCGCTTCGGCGGTGCAGAACATAACATCGCTTAGGTAGAATGTCATTCTTGGCTGTATGCGCCAAAGGTACGATATGTTATCCCCTCGGCCGAATGTCTCTATATGCAGAAAGTCCTCGGTGGGCTCGACGATATAGCCCCGCTTGGCATAGCCTGCGAAGAGACCGGGCCGCAGTCGCCCTCTGTTTCTCGATATGTCAAGCCAGACGGTGTTGAAATGCCAGTCGCGCACAAAAGCGTGGCTCATACTGCTTCCGTATAGGAAGGCATATCCTCCCAATGAGCAGCCTTCGTAGAGGCTGTTGTTCAGCAGTGTCTGCGCCTTAATGGTTACTGGACCGAGTTTTATTCTGCCGAACAGCGTGTAGGAGAGCGAAGTGTGAAGGCGTTTGTCGAGGGTCGTTACTGGTATCTGAGGCTGGATGGTCTTTGCGTTAACTGCGGCGCCGAAGAAGATTTTGTCGCCGTTGTAGCGCAGCTGTGCCGTAAGTTCGGGGATGAGACTGTGGCGTGCAAATGCCGTCGAACTAATATGCTGGCCGTTGAGTTCGCCCTGGCTCATATTGTCAAGTTGCCAGGATGCGGCGGCCACAGCCTCTAGTCCTAGGAGATGGTATTCGTAGCGCACCTGCGGCTGACGGGCGTAAAGTGCGAATGGTGCTCCCATATTTAGGGGGTTGGTAAAAGGCATCACTTCGTGAATCTGCATAGGATACCAGTATTGACCTATCAACAGACCCTGATTCTTCCACAAAAGATCTATGTAGGCGTGTCGCAGTCGCAGGTTGTTGATGGTGGCATTGGTGCTGCCTGTGAAGTCGCCTTCGACGTATGCGGAAGTCTTTGCTCCGAGAGCGTCTGGACCGTTGATGCGCAGTCCCATACGGGCGGTGATGGCGAGCATATTAGCTTGCCAGCCGTCGTTGAGGTCGTTGCCGTTGGCGTCAAGGTTGACAGGTTTGGGGTAGAACAGCATCATATCCTCGCGGCCACCCACCACCTCGCGGCTGTCGGCATAGTAATGCGGATTGACAAAACCGTGAAAGTCAAAGCGGAACTTTTTTGAAGCCGTGTCGCTCTGACCCATAGCCGATGTCATAACGCTCGACAGTGCTGCCAGCAATAATAATTTCTTTATCATATTGACAGAATATCAGTGATTTGTCTCTTAACTTCTTTAACTCCCCTTAACTTCCCTTTAACTCCTAAGTCTATTTCTTGCTTCCTCCGGCCAGTGCAAGGATGAGGCCCAGTGCCACGCCGAGCAGTGCTGCAAAGAGTACTTGGAATGTTGGCGGCAGGATGAAGGTGATGGTGTGTGCCGGGAACCAGAAGAGGGGTATGGTTTTCTTAATGACAAAGTTCCACTGTACGTCCCAGTTGACCTTGGTGGCGAAAATCTCGCGCATCTTCATCGGACGCAGCAGTCCGCGCACGGTGCCGCCATTGTCGAGGATGTGGATGTCTGTGCATTTGTGGAAGGTCATCATCACCGGTGCGAAGATGCTGTTCATCAGCACGCTGACGGCAAAGGCGATGCCTAGTTTGCCCCAAGTCAGCTCGGGTGCCGTGAAAACGTCTTTCAGCACCTGCGGGTCGCATCCTGCAACGCTGGCCAGGAAGACGGGCGTACCGCTCTTGAAGATGACCATTGCCATCGCAATGCACATACCCAGGAAGCCCCAAACCATCATACGCGGCACGATACCGAAGCCGGGCTTGTTATAGACACCTTCGCGGATGCGCAGTGCCAACATCTCGCCCAGCGTGGCGAGGATGGCAAACTTGAAGAATGCCATAATGTATGGGTGGTTGCTGGTGGTGGAATTGAACCAGTCAAAGAAGCCTGTGGCGGGGATAAAGAACGGTGCCAGCACGACGGCAATGCACAAAATGAGAATCCAGTCTTGTTTTTTCATATTCTTGTAATTGAATGTTATTAAATGTTTTGCGCTGTGAATGGAAAGTACTATTGTTTTGCAAAAATAATAAAAATGTCCCAACTTTATTAAAAATTCTAAAAAAAGTCGTACCTTTGCAAATCAAAACCTCATTTTATGTCCTCTTTGCCGCCACTCTTTCTCGACCTTGCCATCATTCTTGTTACAGCAGGTGTAATTACTGTGGTTTTCAAATGGTTGAAACAACCGCTCGTTCTTGGATATATTGTTGCTGGATTCTTTATAGGACCATATTTCCCCTGGTTTCCTGCCATAAAGGATGCTACCGATGTGCACGTGTGGAGCGACATTGGTATTGTTTTCCTGATGTTCGCTTTGGGTCTGGAATTCAGCATTAAAAAGTTGAAAAAAGTCGGAGCTACTGGTGCTATTACAGCACTAACCGAGTTGGCTATTATGTTCCTTATAGGATCGAGTGTTGGCCGTCTGCTAGGCTGGCAGTCAATGGATTGCATCTTTCTCGGCTGTATGCTGTCTATTTCGTCGACATCTATTATCATCAAGTCCTTCGAGGATTTGCGCCTCAAGCAGCAGAAATTCACCTCGTCGGTGACGGCGGTGCTGATTGTCGAGGATTTGATAGCGGTCTTGTTGTTGGTGATACTCTCCACAGTGTCAGTCAGTAAGAGCTTTGATGGCGGCGAGTTGGTGATGAGTCTCGTCAAGCTTGTCTTCTTCCTAATCGTTTGGTTTACGTTCGGTATATTCTTGATTCCAACATTCTTACGCTGGATGCGCCGCTATATGACCGAGGAAACGCTCTGCATCGTAGCTGTCGGCCTTTGCTTCGGAATGGTGGTGCTGGCCTCCTATGCCGGTTTTTCGACGGCACTTGGAGCCTTCGTGATGGGTGCCATCCTGGCCGAAACCATTGAGGCCGACGTCATCCACCGCATCATTACGCCAATCAAGAACCTCTTCTGCGCCGTCTTTTTCGTCTCAGTGGGTATGTTGGTTGACCCGCAGATTCTGGTCAAATACATTGTCCCGATACTCATCATCGCAGCCACGGTAATCATCTTCAAATCAAGTGCTGCGACGCTGGGCTTTGTTCTTTCGGGCAAAAACCTCAAGACATCCGTGCAGTCGGGCTACTGCTTCTGCCAAATCGGTGAGTTCTCGTTCATCATCGCCGGTCTGGGCCTGTCGTTCGGAGTCATCAATCCAGACCTCTATCCCATAATCGTCTCGGTGTCGATAGTCACCACCTTCGTGACTCCATATATGATAAAAGGCGCTGTGCCGATATACAACAAGATTGAACCGCGATTGCCGCAGAGATTCAAAGAAGCCCTTGAACGCTACAGCAACTCGGCCAAGCAGACCAACCAGAAGAGTTCGGTGAGGCTGTTCCTCAAGAAACAGTTCTCGTCAATACTCCTGTACGGCGTTATTAATGCTGCTCTCAGTCTGTTGTCATTCACGTTGTTGAAACCTTTTCTCAACAAAGTGATTGTTACATCGGCAGGCAACCCTTCATTCTGGGGTAATTTTATTGGTATGCTTGTCACGTTGGCGTTGATGCTGCCCTTCATCTGGGCCATCGCCGTACGCAATGTCAACCGTGAAAAAATCAGACAGTTGCTTGATTCCAAGGAGTATAGCCAGGCTATCGTGATACCTGTGCTGCTGTTGCGCTACTTCCTTGCACTCTTTTTCATCGGTCTCGTCATCGGCCGCTACATCCACCTTGCCGTCGGTTTCCTCGTCATTCTCGCCGTTTTCATAGTGCTTGTCGTGCTGTTTTCCAAACGCACCATCGGGTTCTACCAGCGCATTGAGAACCAGTTTATTTCCAACTTCAACTCGCGTCAGGCGCAGCAGTCGTTCAAGATACCGACCCTTCTGGAGAACAATTTCTACCTCGAGCGCATACCTGTCACGCAGTATTCGCCTTTCTCTGGCCGCAAGTTGATGGACACCAATTTCCGCGAAGACTATGGCATCAATATTGTTTCCATCGAACGTGCCGGCATTGTCTACGACCTTCCGAAGAAGGATATGCTTATTCTGCCCGGCGACCGCCTGTCGGTGATGGGCAGCGAGGACCAGATCGCCCATCTGCGCACCGTGCTTGATGTCGAGCCCGATATGCTTATCCACGACCACAGCGACAACGAGTTGAATATCTACCGTTTGACAGTCCACGAGAACAACCCCTTCATAGGCCAAACAATTGCAGAGTCTCAGTTCTCGCAACACTATCACGCAATGATAATAGCCATAGAGCGTGGCGGCGAGCAGATACTCAACCCGCGTTCATACACACGTTTCGCCGATGGTGACATCGTGTGGTTTGTATCGCCCGAAGAACTGGATATTCATAAGTTTACGAGGGAGTAGCAGCCTGCGATGATTATTTTTTGACTGGTTAATGATTATTTAGTATTTTTGCATCTCATAAACAAAATGCGCGTTTAATATAAAAATTTGTAAAACAATGTCTTTGATAAAATCTATCTCTGGTATCCGCGGTACTATTGGCGGTCCAGCAGGCGAGGGCTTAAGCCCTATCGATGTCGTAAAATTCACTTCGGCTTTTGCCACATTCTTGCAACGTCAGCAGCCTGGCAAGCGTCTTACTATGGTTGTCGGCCGCGATGCTCGTTTGTCGGGTGCTATGGTTGACCGCCTTGTGGTTGGTACTCTTATGGGAATGGGTATTGATGTTATAGAGACGGGGCTTTCAACGACTCCCACTACCGAAATGTCGGTCATCGACCATAAAGCAGATGGTGGCGTGATCATCACCGCTTCGCACAACCCGAAGCATTGGAATGCCTTAAAACTGCTTAACGCCAAGGGCGAGTTTATTGATGCAGCCGAGGGCAATGAAGTGTTGCGTCTGGCCGACAGCGATGAGGTGTGCTTTGCCGAGGTAGACGATCTTGGCACCGTCATCGTAGACGACAATGCAATTGATGACCACATCAAGCGCGTCCTTGAGTTGTCGTTGGTTGACAGGGAAGCCATTGCCAAGGCTGGTTTCCGCATTGCTGTCGATGCTGTCAATTCAACGGGGGGCATAGCTATTCCGCGCCTTCTTCGTGCTTTGGGTGTCAAGGATGTAGTGGAACTCAACTGTGAGCCCACAGGTCATTTTGCCCACAACCCCGAGCCGCTGCCTCAGAATCTTACTGAGATAGCATCTGTGGTGCCGGCCCAGAAGTGCGACCTTGGCATTGTTGTTGACCCCGATGTCGACCGTCTGGCACTGGTGTGTGAAAATGGACAAATGTTCGGTGAGGAGTACACTTTGGTGTCGGTGGCTGAATATGTACTGCAGCACACTCCTGGCAACACTGTCAGCAATATGTCTTCTACTCGCGCTCTGCGTGATGTGACTGAAAAGATGGGCTATAAGTATGCTGCTTCGGCAGTTGGAGAAGTCAATGTCACAACCAAGATGAAGGAGGTCAATGCCGTCATCGGCGGCGAAGGCAACGGCGGTGTCATCTATCCCGCATTGCATTATGGTCGCGACGCACTTGTTGGTGTTGCCTTGTTCCTGACCAATATGGCGCATCGCGGCTTGAAGGCTTCCGAATTGCGTGCCACATATCCGGAATACGTCATCTCGAAGAACCGCAAAGACCTTACACCTGATATGGATGTCGATGCAATTCTTCGCCAGATGGCCGAAAAGTATAAGAACGAGCAGGTCAGCACCATTGACGGTGTAAAGATTGACTTTGCCGACAGTTGGGCGCATCTTCGCAAATCGAACACCGAGCCTATCATTCGTGTCTATTGCGAAGCCCACACGGCTGAACAGGCTGACTCGTTGGCACAAAAGATTATTGCAGACATTGAAGCACTGATAGGATGAAGTGTTTGAAATACTTGTTTCTGTCGTTTGCGGCGCTGGCTTTTGTGGCTTGCGATCCTGATGATGAACCGGAGGATCCTTTTGGCAATCACGGTGTGGATCCTCCTGCACAGCAGGAACTGAAGCTTGCTCCTGCCCACGACACAGCTTTCGAAGCTGGTGGGGTGAGGTTCAATATGATATATGTTCCAGCAGGCACATTCACAATGGGTGCAACGACTAACGTTGCGTCAGGAGTCTATGACCCCGATGCTGACATTCTAGAACAGCCTCCGCATACGGTTCAGCTCAGTGCCTTTCTTATTGCCGAGCTTGAGGTGCCGCAGTTTCTATATTATGCTGTGATGGGCTTTAATCCATCGACTGTTTCCGACCTTACTTTGCCAGTACACGATGTGTCGTTCACAAGGGCGCAGCAGTTTGTCGATACACTTAGCAAGATGACGGGATTCCGTTTCCGCCTGCCAACCGAAGCGGAATGGGAGTATGCCGCTCGCGGTGCTGGACGTGCTGATTCCAACTATTATTTTGCCGGCAGCAATTCAATCGACTCTGTCGCTTGGTCGTCGCACAACAGTGAGACAATTCATCAATCTGGCTTGTTGATGCCTAATGCACTTGGATTGTATGATATGTCGGGCAATGTGATGGAGTGGTGTACTGACTGGTACGGCAGTTATACCTCCAATCCGCAAGTCAACCCGCAAGGTCCAGAGATGCCGTCGAACATCAATATCCAGAAACGCGTAGTCCGTGGTGGCTCGTTTCGTCAGTCACCGTACTATCTGCGTAACACTTGTCGCCAGTTCTACTACAGTTCAAAAGAAAGTGACGACATAGGCATTCGCATTGTGATTAGCGTGAAATAAAAGAAGCGACAAAAATTTTGTCGCTTCTTTTGTACCGCATATCGGAGTCGAACCGATGATCTACTGCGTGAGAGGCAGTTGTCCTGGACCACTAGACGAATGCGGCTTTTTTTTTCGTGATTTCTCTAGCGAAATCGGGTGCAAAAGTACAACTTTTTTTTGATTTGGATAGAAAATGATAAAAAAAAGTTTTCTGTTGTATGTATGTTGTTGGTTCTTATAATGATATGGATTGGAGAAAAAGATGCCTTTCTGCCATATTGGCTGAAAGGCATCTTCGTTTTAGACTGAAAACTGAAAAATCAGGCCATATTGTGGAACACGTTTACCACGTCGTCGTCGGCTTCAAGACGCTCGATGAGGCCGTTGACATCCTCCTGCTGCTCGGGAGTGAGCTCTCGCATTGTTAGGGGGATGCGCTCGAACTTGAACGACTTGATTTCATAGCCCTTGTCCTCGAGGTACTTTGAGATGGGGCCATAGTTCTTGAAGTCGGCGTAGATCATAATCTCGTCCTCGTCGCGGAACACCTCGTCGATGTCGCAGTCGATAAGCTCAAGTTCCAGTTCGTCCATATCGATGTCGTCGCGCCAAGCCACGACAAAGCTGCACTTGCGTTCGAAAAGGAAATCGTTCATACCCATCGTGCCCAGTTCGCCTTTGCCGCGAACGAAGGCTGCGCGGATGTTGGCCACAGTACGTGTGGGGTTGTCGGTAGCGGTCTCGACAACGAATGCGGTGCCGTGAGGGCCTTTGCCGTCATAAACGACCTCTTTGTATGCCGACTTGTCCTTCTCAGTGGCGCGTTTGATTGCGCGTTCCACGTTCTCCTTGGGCATACTCTCGCTCTTGGCGGTTTGCATCAGCAGGCGCAGACGCAGGTTGCTCGACGGGTCGGGGCCACCGGCTAGCACCGCCAGCTCAATTTCTTTTCCAATCTTGGTGAATGTGCGGGCCATATGACCCCAGCGTTTCAGTTTTCTTGCTTTACGGTATTCAAATGCTCTTCCCATTGGGTGAATTTTTAGAACTTTAACGTTAACCCTAACTTTAACTAAGGATGTGACAGTTGGTCAATTAATATATCAAAAGATGAATTAACTAGTTAAAGTTAACGTTAAGGTAAAGGTTATTAACTAAATAAGTCCACGGTTGCGTTTCAGGGGTTCGACGCTGGGCTCCTTGCCTCGGAAGTCGATGTACAGTTTCATCGGGTCCTCGGTGTTGCCGCTTTCAAGCAGGTGGCGGAACTTCTTGGCCAGCTCGGGATTGTAGAGGTCGCCGCTCTCGCGGAAGGCCTCGAAGGCGTCGGCGTCGAGGATGGCGGTCCAGGTGTAGCTGTAGTAGCCTGCAGAGTATCCGCCGCTGAAGATGTGCTGGAAATAGGGGCTCTTGTAGCGGCTGATAATCTCAGGAATGAGGCCTATCTTCGCCATTGCCTGGTCTTCGAAGTCGGGCAGCACAATCTTGGTGGGCTTGGTGATGCTGTGGTAGTCCATATCGAGCAGCGATGCTGCCAGCAGCTCGGTGTTGATGAAGCCCTGGCCGTAGGTGGCGGCGGCAGCAATCTTGGCTATCAGGCTGTCGGGGATGGCCTCGCCGGTCTTGTAATGTTTGGCGTATTCCTTCATTACCTGCGGGTGACGGCACCAGTTCTCCATCACCTGGCTGGGCATTTCGACGAAGTCGCGCGGTACGTTGGTGCCGCTGATGGAACGGTAGTGACACTTGCTCAGGATGCCGTGCAGACAGTGGCCGAACTCGTGGAAGAGGGTCTCGCTCTCGTCGAAGTTGAGCAGCGACGGCTTGTCCTTGGTGGGCTTGGTGAAGTTGCACACCATCGAAATGATGGGAATGACGTTGTTGCCGTCCTTGTCAACGTATTGCTCGCGGAAGTTTGTCATCCAGGCACCGCTGCGCTTGCTCTCGCGCGGGAAGAAGTCCATATAGAGTATGGCGATGACATTGTCGCCGTCCATAACCTCGTAGCTGATGGCTTCGGGGTCGTATTTGGGCAGTTTGTTGTTCTCGCGGAAAGTAATGCCGTACAGCTTGTTGGCAACGGTGAAGGCACCTTCGCGGACATTGTCGAGCGAGAAGTAGGGGCGTATCTCGTCCTCGTTGAGGGCGTAGCGCTCCTTGCGCAGTTTTTCGCAATAGTAGCGCCAGTCCCAAGGCTGCAACTTCTCGCCGGGGTGGTCTTTCTCAAGCATCTTCTGATACTCGTCGCGCTCCTGCTTGGCCTTCTTCAGAGCCGGTTCCCAGAGATCCATAAGGCACTTGTAGACAGCTTCGGGGGTCTTGGCCAGGCAGTCGTCGAGGGTATAGGCGGCGTGGCTCTCGAAGCCCAGAATCTGGGCGCGCTCGAGGCGCAGGTTTACGATGCTGTCGATGATGGCGAGGTTGTCTCCGTCGGCACCGACACAGCGGTGGGTGTAGTCGCTCCACATAATCTCTCGCATATCGCGGTTATTGCAGTTCTGCATAAAGGGCTCCCAACTGGGCATATGGAGCGTGAACTTGTAAGCCTCCTTGAAACTGGAGTCGGCTTCGGCGGCCTCCTTTGCAGCGGCCAGCTGGTCGGCGGTGAGACCCAGGTTGGCGACTTGATCCTCGCGGAGTCCCAGAGTGATATAGTTGGTGGCCTTCAGCACATTGTTGCCGAAACGCAGCGTCAGTGAAGCCAGCAGGCTGTTGATTTCGCGGAAGCGCTCCTGCTTGTCGGCAGGAATGTTGGCACCGTTGCGGACAAAGTTCTTGTAGGTCTCTTCGGTCAGTCGCAGCTGTTCGCCGGTCAGACCAAGGCTTTCACGCTGGTCGTAGACGGTCTTGACGCGCTCGAAGAGCTTGGCGTTGAGCATAATGTCGTCGCCGTGTGCAGCCAGTTTGGGCGACACCCCTTCGGCAATCTTCTCCATTTCCTTGGAATTGTTGCTTTCGGCAAGGTTGAAGAACACTCCACTCACCTCGTTCAGCAGGGCGCCGCTCTGTTCCAGAGCCTCGATGGTGTTGGCGAATGTCGGAGCCTCGCTGTTGTTGACGATGGCGTCGATTTCGGCCTTCTGGCGCTTGATGCCCTCCTCGAAGGCGGGCATATAGTGCTCGGGCTTGATTTTCTTAAAGTCGGGGATATTGTAGGGCGTGTTCCATTGTCCCTGAGTCTGTTCGTCGGCAGGGAAAGCCGCCAAAAACGGATTCTCCATATTGTTTTTGTTTTTGCAGGCCGTCATAAGCAGCAATGCCGCGCAGCCGATGGTAAGTAAAGTTTTTTTCATTATAATGTTGTTGATTTTTTTTTAGATTTTATTTATGGTGGGGAAGTTCAGTCGTTTATTTTTTCAAGGATTTTTATCACTTCTTCGAATGATTCAGCGTTGAGTTTTTTTGCTATGATTTTTTTGTCCTTGTCGAGTAGGTATATCTGCGGAGTTGTCTCTATGTCGTAGACATCGTGCCAGTCGATATTGGCCTCGCCGCCGTCGATGTTGAGCCAGTTAAGGTTGTGGTTGTTGATGAATTCGCGCCATTTGGGTCGTGTCTCGTCGTCGGGTTCGCTGAGTATGGCGAAGGAGCCGATGTCGCACTTCTTTTGGTATTTGGCATAGCGTTTGAATAGTTCGGGGATGATGGTTTTGCAGTGCCCGCAGGTTGGCGACCAGAAGACGAGCAGCGTGTATTTGTTGGGCAGAGAGTGGAGATTGTGCCACTGTCCCTTGTCGTCCTTCATAATGAGTTGCGGTGCCAGTTTGCCTAAGAGCAGTTTGTCCCATTTGTCGGCACGTTTGACGTTCATATCCACGGTGCTTGGCGACATCCAGTCGCACATACCGGTCTCGATGTAGCGTTTCACGAGATGGACATAGATGGCATCGTAGCTCATCACGGTGCTTTGGAGATATTTTTCGGCAATGGTGTTGACGAGGTAGCGGAAGTTTTCCTTCGAAGGTTTTGCCTTGTCGATGACTTTGTCGACGTACTCAATGATGGTTTCCGGGGGAGCGTTTTTGAGGTAGACGTCCAGATAGCGGTCGAGCCTTTTTTTGAAAATCATTTCCGGTGTGCGAATCAGGGCGTCGTTGTCCAGTTGCGTGTAGTCGAAATAGTGATCCATAAAATACTCCCACTTCTGTTTGTCGTTGAGTTTGTTGCCGTCCTTGTCCGTTTGAGGTACATCGGGTTCACGCGTGGCGGTCATCAGCAGAGCCAGCATAGTGTTGGGGTTTTTGTCGATGAAGTCGTGTTTGATGCTGTCCATTTTCAGTCCCTGTTTGCGTCTGAATTCGGCCAACAGTGCGCTGTCGGTGATGTTGGCTTTGGCCGAGTCGACGGCGCGGTAGATGTCGCGGTTGGCCTTGTGGTATTTGAACAGCAGTTTGTTCTGCTCGGAACCTTTGACGTTCATATTATACTGCCATCCAGGTTCTTCGGTGTCGAAATGGAAGTCGAGTTTTTCATTGCCGTAGACAGCGAATTCAACGTAGGTGCCCGAAGGGTTCACAAAGAAGTAGAGGCCCGGTTTGAGTGTGGCTTCTTTGTTTTCGAAGACGAACATACCCTTGGGTGAGATTCGGGCTGTGTCGAAGGCGTAGGTGGCGCCAGCGTAGTAGTTGCCGAGATACATCACGGAGTCAGTGTTGCCGTAGATGAAGAGCGTGAAGCGGTAGCCTTTCTGAGGACCCTTCTTACTTCGTGCGGCGTTGGCGGGTTGGGCTAAGAAACAGAGTAACAGTATTGTGACGACTGCCAGGATTTTTTTTCTCATTTTGACTGTTGTTTTGGTTTTGTTGATATAAGTGCATCGGAAGCGTTGAAAAGTTCAGGAGAAAATCATAAAAAAACAAAATTTTTTTTCGTGTCCGGGAAATAATAACGTGTCGTGTAGAAAAATCGTGTGTTGAAAGGAAAAAAAATCTGAAATGTAAGAATGCTTTTTTTGGAAAAAAAAGGGTTTTACCCTGGCATATGTACAGTATTTGTACAGTATATGTACAGTATATGTACGCTTCTAAAGCGTACATATACTGTACATATACTGTACAAATACTGTACATATGCCGAG
>JAEEMK010000001.1 GCA_016283175.1 Bacteroidales bacterium | reverse complement strand
CTTCGAGCAGCAGTACCTCGAGACCGAGGAGATGTGGTTCGAGAACTGGGAGATTGGCGGTCCTTACTGGGAACGCGACAACAACCCCAAAATCAAGAAAGGCTTTGCCAACTCGCCGCACCTCTTCGTGGGTGAGTGGAACAGCCCCATCTGCGTCATCCATTCAGAGTTTGACTTCCGCATCGTTGCCTCGCAGGGTATGGCTGCCTACAACGCTGCCCAGCTGCGTCGCATCCCCAGCCGCTACCTCTACTTCCCCGACGAAACACACTGGGTGCTGAAACCGCAGAACAGCCTGCTCTGGCATCGCAACTTCATCGACTGGTTCGACACTTATCTTAAAAAATAATGAAACTCATCACCTGCGGCCTCTGCGGCCGACCATTCTATGACAAGGAAAAGGCGTGCCCCTACTGTGGACACGCCTTTGACTCCTTGCCACCATTCGAAATGGGCAACAATGAGCAGGACTTGATGAATGAAGTACCAACGATTGAAAAAGAAACAGACTCGACTACATTTTCTCAAACATCTGATTCCAATGCTGCATCCAACCTCAGAGCAGAAACAATGGCAGCCATTACTTCTGTCTCTGTCCTAGTCGAGTCCGAAACAACAGAATCCTTATTAGATCCAAACCAAATTGAGACGACCTATCCTCCGCGCAAACGACGTGTTTGGTTTTGGATAGTTATCACATTGTTTTTTATCACCACAGCAGCAGCCTGTTATTATTGTTTACAATTCAGACACTGACAGAACAATACTTTCGACATACACCTTTGGGTTCCGTGTCAAATCCAGTCGTCGAAGTAGGCTTCATACAAGACGAAACCTCATAATAAGTTTTATGAACTCAATTCCTGAACACTACCATTTCACTGCCGTCATCGAACAGAGTGACGGGCTTGACGCTGCATATGTACGTGTACCTGTCGACATACGAGCACTTTACGGTGTCGGCAGGCTGAAAGTGAGAGCAACTTTCGACGACGAACCTTATGAAGGCAGCGTTGTAAATATGGGAGTCCGCAATGAGGATGACAGCATCTGTTATGTTATTGGGCTTACAAAAGCAATACGCCACAAAACAGGCAAATCGTTCGGCGACACAGTAGAAGTGACGCTAATTCCAATAAAAAAATGATAAAGTGTATTCAACAAAGCAAGGTGTAAGATTATGCTTGTTGAAAATAATTCCACACCAACCGAGCTTTGGCTGGACCGACGACTTTGGCAAGGTCGTCGAGGTTTTGGAGTTTGACCTCTTTTAGGGAGCCGAAACGAAGAAGCAAATCCCTAGCCGTCTTTTCTCCAATGCCAGGAATGTCTGTTAGTTGCGTTTTAAATGTGCCTTTGCTTCGCTTGTCTCTATGGAATGTAATGGCAAAGCGGTGCACTTCGTTCTGTATCTGTTCCAAGAGATGGAACAGCTGGTCGGTAGGTTTCAGACCCACAACACTTATTTTGCCAGCTTCGTCGAAGCATAGCAGTTCGTTGGTGCGATGACGTTGGTCTTTAGCAAGGCCAGCAATTGGAATGTCAAGATGAAGTGTATCGTTAATCACACGTCTAGCCACTTCCATCTGCCCTGCACCGCCGTCGACGAGGAGCAGATCGGGCAGTGTTTTTCCTTCTTCGGAGAGTCGTCGATAGCGTCGTTCGATGACTTCGGCCATAGAGGCGTAGTCGTCGGGGCCTTCAACGGTCTTTATGTTATATTTTCGGTATTCACTGCGATTGGGTTTGCCGTCGGTGAAACGCACCATAGCGGCCACTGGGAAGGCTCCCTGAATATTGGAGTTGTCAAAACATTCTATCTGGCGAGGTAGTCGCGGAAGGTGCAGTTCACGTTGAAGCCTTTCCATCAGCTGGTTGCGACCACCGTCGGGGTCGACAAGCAGACGTTGGTGTTCGCATTGGTGCTGATAGGCACGGACATTGCGTTCGCTGAGTTCAAGCAGTTCTTTGCGGTCACCGCGCGTGGGTACGGTCTGTTTCAGATAATCTTCGGGGATATCATCAACCTTGAATGGCACAATAGCCTCGGTTGCAGTACTTTCCGTGCGTTCGTGCAAGGCAGGGACAACAGTGGCAAGTATCTCGCTGTCGCTTTCGTCAAGTTGTTTCTTTATTTCTGTTGAAAAGCTGTAAACAATGCTGCCATTTTTGATACGCATCATATTGACATACGCGTATTTGGAGTTCGAGAGGATGGAAAACACATCAACATCGCGAACGTTTGTGTTGACAACTGTCGACTTGTATTGATACTCTTCCAGAAGTCTGATTTTGCGACGCATAACTTCTGCTTCCTCGAAACGCAGCTGGTCTGCAAAGTCAAACATTGTTTTCTTCATAGAGTCAAGTATCTCGCCAAAATCGCCCCTAAGCATTTTCCGTATTTGATTCACCGTGTCCAAGTACTCTTCGTGGCTCTGCATTCCCACGCAAGGTGCTTTGCATAGTCCTATTTGATGATTCATACAAGGTCTATCGCCACCAGTAACTATGTTTTTATCGGCATTCCACTTAAGGTTTTTCCTACAGCTGCGATAAAAGAAAAGTTTGCGGATTATTTCCTGCAGCTCACGCAGTATGCGCTGGTTTGGATACGGGCCAAAAAAATGGCCTTTAATGTTGGTACGGTCGCGTGTAAAAATCAGCCGCGGATAGTCTTCGTCAGTAATACAAAGATAAGGATAGGTCTTATCGTCCTTGAGCATACTGTTGTATCTCGGCTGGTACTCTTTAATGAGGTTGTTTTCCAGCAACAGGGCGTCGACTTCGGTAGCCACTACGGTTGTCCTGAGGTCGTAGATGTGTCGCACCAGCATCTTTATCTTTGAACTATGGTCGTCATAGCGATTGAAGTACGAGCTTACCCGTCGCTGCAAGTTGCGTGCCTTACCGACATAGATCACCGTACCCGATTCGTCAAGGTATTGGTATACCCCTGGCGTCTCGGGTACTGTGCGCAGCTTGAGTTTAATACGCTCAATGTTTTTATTTATACTACTATCAATCAACTATATTCAGCTATTGAATTAAGCAAAGCTTTAAATGCAATTCTTATAGTTTCTCTATCTTTAAACCGACTCCCGATATACCATCAATTTCATACTTGCTGGTGCGCTGTTTGATGCGATATGTATATTGGTCTGCTTCGTTGTACAGTCGGCAGCGGTCCAACGTATCGCTCACCGTACAGTATTGTCCAATGACTGTTCCCCGACGTACACCGTCACTGTTCACGAGACGTATTGACGGAAAAAAAGTGTGGCGGGCATTACTGTCGACAAAAAACTCGACTGAAAGCGGCAGAGTCTCATAATCAAACAACGACGTATCGTAGCTCAATGTCATTGTAACGAGATAAGGGTCATCAATGTTTTTCACATCCACTTTGAACACTTCGGGTTCAAATCGCAGCCATATGTTGTTGGCAAAATCGTGGGTTTCATCCAGCAAAACTCTTTTGCTGCACGATACCAACAATAATGATGCAGTCAAAAATAGCAATATTTTTTTCACTTTATCAGCCTTTCCATAATTTCAATTGCGTTGGTTGCAGCACCTTTGCGTAGATTGTCGGCGACAACCCACAGGTTCAGCGTTCTTGGCTGGGAGTTGTCGCGCCGCACTCGTCCAACAAAGACTTCGTCGCGTCCTTCCGATATCACTGGCATAGGATACAGCAACTGCTCGGGATTGTCATACAGAACCACTCCGGGGGTTTTGGCTATTATATCACGTGCTTCGTCGAGATCGAATTCTTTTTTGAATTCAACGTTAACCGATTCGCTGTGACCACCTACCACCGGCACACGTGCCACTGTGGCAGAAACAGCTATGTCGGGCGAAGCAAATATTTTACGTGTTTCATCTACAAGTTTTTGTTCCTCTGTGGTATAGCCATCGGCTTGGAAATCGCCGCCGTGCGGAAACAAATTGCGGAATATCTGATAGGGATATGCTTTATTCTCAGTATTCAGCTGCCCGGGAGCTGGCAGAGGACGCGCAGGCGAAGGCACAACATCGCCTTTCTCGGCATAAAGGGTTGCAAAGGCTTTCTCCTCTTCCTGAAGCTGGCGTACGGCCTTTATTCCTGTTCCTGTAATCGACTGGTATGTGCTGACAACAATGCGTTTAATTCCATATCTGCGATGCAAACCACTCAGCGCCAATACCATCTGAATAGTACTACAGTTGGGATTAGCGATAATGCGGTCGTCGTCGCCGACGGCATCAATGTTTATTTCCGGAACAACAAGCGGCTTGTCGGCATCCTTGCGCCACGCCGAAGAGTTGTCAATCACCGTTGTGCCTGCAGCGGCAAAGAGCGGAGCATATTGGCGCGAAGCCGACGCTCCTGCCGAAAAGATAGCAAAATCGGGATGCATAGCAATGGCGTCGTCAACCGATACGACTGTCAACTCTCTGTCGGCAAAGGGTATACGTTTTCCGACTGACTTGAGCGAAGCAGCAGCAATAATCTCATCATTGGCAAATCCGCGCTCTTCCAGAACTCGCAGCATCACTCCGCCGACAAGACCTGTGGCACCAACAACTGCAATTTTCATAAGACAAAATTATGAATTATAAATCAAAAAACTATACATTATACGATAGCCAGCAGCTCGACTGTGAAAACGAGTGCCGAATAGGGCGGTATCGAAGCACCCGCTCCACGTTCTCCATAGCCCAGATTATAGGGTATGTAGAATTTGTATTTGGCACCGACACGCATCATTTGTACGCCTTCGGTCCATCCGGCAATCACTTGACGCAAACCGAATTCTGCAGGCTGTCCACGACGGTAGGAGGAATCGAACACTGTGCCGTCGGGGAGTGTGCCTTCATAGTGGCAGCGGACAGTGTCGTCGGCTGTCGGGCGAGGGCCGTTGCCTTCGTTCAAAATCTCATATTGCAAACCGCTGCGGGTGCAGAACACGCCGTCGCGCTTGGCATTCTCGGCCAGGAAGCGTTCGCCTTCCACCTTGGCGGCTTTGCCCTTCTCGGCAGCTTCGGCGCGCTGCAGTTCTTCAACCTCGGTGAAGAAGCGATCAAGAACGGAATGGACTTCCTCGTTGGACATCTTTGGCTCGCGGCCCGAGAAAAGGTCGCTGACAGCTGTTGCAAAATCGTCGACATTCAGTGTGGTTTCAAGCCCCATATCAAGTAGTTGACGACCTATATTGTGGCCCAAAGCATAACTTAACTTATCCATTTTCAATTGTTTTTAAATGTTATTAATTATCTCATAAAAATGCAAAGATAATAAAAAAAATCCATAGGCGCACCACGATGCCGTTACTGTTGAAAAATAATTGTTGTCAAATAATAATAAAGGCGACAAAAATACGTTTTGAGACAAAAAAAAACGATGTCAGACATAATCAACATATTGCCCGACAGTGTTGCCAACCAGATTGCCGCCGGCGAGGTGGTCGACCGTCCTGCGTCGGCTGTCAAGGAGTTGCTTGAAAACGCTTTGGATGCTGGTGCAACTGCTATCCAGCTGATAGTCAAGGATGCGGGACGCACACTCATTCAGGTCATAGACAACGGATGTGGTATGTCGGATGCTGATGCGCGACTATGTTTCGAGCGTCACGCGACATCCAAAATACGACGTGCCGACGACCTTTTTGCGATACACACGATGGGATTCCGTGGTGAAGCGCTTGCTTCCATTGCCGCTGTTGCGCAGGTGGAGCTCAAAAGCCGTCAGCAAGAGAGTGAACTGGGTACACGGATTGTAATTGAGGGGTCGGATGTCAAGGAGCAGTCGCCCTGCAACTGTCCGACAGGTACTTCCATATCTGTCAAGAATCTGTTCTTCAACATTCCTGCCCGTCGCAACTTTCTCAAAAAGGACAGCATCGAGATGTCGCATATAGAGGAAATCTTCCGCCGAGTAGCACTACCCAACCACGACATTGCCTTCAGTCTGCACCATAACGGCCGTTTGCTCTACGACCTTAAGGGTGGCAACCTTGCTCAGCGCATAGCAGGCATTTTCGGGTCGGGATTTAGCGAGCGGCTATACAACATACAGGAATCCACGGAGCCGGTCAAGCTTTTTGGCTATGTGGGCAAGTCGGAATATGCAAAACGCACTCGCGGTGAGCAGTATCTCTTTGTCAACGGCCGCTTTATCAAGCACCCGGTGTTCTCCACTGCCATAGAACGTGCATACAGTGAACTGATACCGGAACGCACATATCCCTCTTATTTTGTACTGCTCCAGGTCGATCCGTCGCGGCTCGATGTCAACATTCACCCCACCAAGACCGAGGTGCGTTTCCTTGACGAGAACATTATCTTTTCCATCCTTCGGGCGGCCACCAAGAAGGCCCTGGGACAGTATTCGCTGGCTACGGAGCTTGAATTCGATCCTTCGACCGAGATAGACTTTTCTCCTGCCCCCAAGGGGCATATCGCGCAGCAGCCTACGGTGACTTTCAATCCCAACTACAATCCTTTCCGCGGCGGTGGCACACCTCGTGGCGATTATTCCAAACGCAGTGAGTTTGAGCACTTTTTCGACAGCAGTACTTCCCCGGCTGACGACTGCACTGTGGAAAGACTGCCTCTCGAGGAGGAACCCGTCCAAGAGCCGGCGACGGTATTCACTGCAACGCCCATCGGCTACCAGAACCGCTACATTGTCACCACGCTCAAGTCGGGCATTGTGGTGATTGACCAGCAGAGGGCACACGAACGTATTCTCTACGAGCGTCTTCTGGCCAGAAGCGGTGCAGCCACAGCGGCCCAGCAGCTGCTCTTTCCCGTCAACGTGCGCTTCAATGCCGCCGACAGCGAGATGCTGTGCGAACTGATGCCCGAACTGTCGCGCATCGGTTTCATCATCTCGCCGCTGGGTCAGAATAACTTTGTGGTGAGTGCCACTCCTGCCGACATCGGTGACAACGGCTTGCAGGAGCTGCTGGAGCAGACCATCGACGACTACAGGAATTCGATGATGCAGAAGTTCAGCGACCGGGACAAAAGCATCTGCATCAGTATAGCGCGCCAAATGGCCGTCAAAGGGGGCACAGTCCTGAAAGCGGAGGAGATGCAGCGCATCATTGGCGACCTTTTCAGTTGTCAGGCTCCGAATATTTCGCCGAGTGGCAGACGTACAATGGTCATTATCGGCGAAGAGGAACTGGGCGAAAAATTCAAACTCTAAAACCTCTCCAACAAATTAACCCTTACCCCTCCACCCCAATGAAAAAGTCGAACTGGAAGACAGACAAAGGCAAGTTCAAAGGCCAAACCGGCATCTGGGAACACGAAAACCAGCGTCGACCCTCGCCACAGGAACGCAACACCTTCAGCACCGACACCGTGCCCGAACGTGCCATCCTGGTATCCGTCTGCGACTCCAAAACGACGATGGAACGCACTGAAGAATGCCTGCGCGAGCTGGCTTTCCTGCTCGAAACGGCAGGCGGTGTGCCCGTCAAAACAGTCATCCAGAAACTCGAACGGCCCGACAGCCGCACCTACATCGGCAGCGGCAAGCTCGAAGAAGTCGTCGAATACAAGAACGCTCTCGAGGCCGACTTCATCGTCTTCGACGACGAACTCTCGCCGGCACAGCTGCGCAACCTCGAGAAAGCATTCGACTGCCGCATCCTCGACCGCACCACGCTCATCCTCGACATCTTCGCCAAACGGGCACGGACCTCCATAGCCAAAACACAGGTCGAACTGGCGCAGCTACAGTATATGCTGCCGCGTCTCACACGTATGTGGACACACCTCGAGCGCCAGCGGGGCGGCATCGGTATGCGCGGCCCGGGTGAAAGCCAGATAGAAACCGACCGCAGGCTTATAACACAGAAAATAACCCTCCTCAAGGAACGCCTCAAGGACATCGACAAGCAGAAGACACAGCAGCGCAAGAACCGTGAAAGCCTTGTGCGTGTGGCTCTTGTGGGCTACACCAACGTCGGCAAGTCCACGCTGATGAACCTCCTCGCCAAGTCCGACGTCTTTGCCGAAAACAAGCTCTTCGCCACTCTCGACACCACTGTCCGCAAGGTCGTCGTCGACAACCTCCCGTTCCTGCTCACCGACACAGTGGGCTTCATACGCAAGCTGCCGCACGGACTCGTCGAATCTTTCAAATCCACCCTCGACGAAGTCAAAGAGGCCGACCTCCTTATGCACGTCGTCGACATCTCCCATCCCGACTACGAGCAGCAGATCGAGTCCGTCAACCATACCCTCGACGAGATAGGCGCCGCCGACAAACCCACCATTATGGTCTTCAACAAGATTGATGCCTACAGATACGTCGAGAAAGACCCCGACGACCTGACACCCGTCACCAAGGACAACTGGACACTCCAGATGCTGCAGAACAGCTGGCTCTCAAAGTCAGCCTTGCAGCCCACAATATTCATCTCCGCCGCCGAACGCCAGAACATCGACGCTCTGCGGCAAATGATATACGACGAGATATGCCAAATTCACGCCATTCGCTACCCCTCCAACAATTTCCTTTATTGAACGGCTTTGCCTACGGGAATACCAAAGTTATACCTTATTCCTACAAGAACAGGAATATACCACTTGTCCACTTGGAAATCATATTCCTTATGATTTATTGAATATCTGTCACCACCCCACGAAACAAACGTCTTGGTAACAGATAACTGCGAATACAATTGAAAATGTTCACCTATTGTATAGTCAAAACAAAGGCCTGCTCCTAATTCGGTGAAATGATACAGAAAAGCATCTTCTCGCCAATTATGTGATTCAATCAAAATCCCGTCCAACCTGTATTGCTTGCTTAAAGTATTATTGCGAGAAAGTAGAAGGGTGGCCTTGATGTCAAAGTCTGCAATCTTGATAAATCGGAAACGTGCCTCAACAAAAAATGCACCAAAATTATATTTTAAATCCTGTTGGTGGTTCGTGTGTTCAAAATATCTTTTACACGACATCCGTCGTTGAAGTCCTATGCCAAGCTGAAACCAATCCGTATACGTTACAAAAAAACCGAATCTTTCCAAATCATTTATTCCTTTCTCGCTGCCGTCATTCGGAACCATCTTCCAAAAACCTCCGGCCGTCTCTAATGCAAGAGGGATGGTGTCCTCTCCCGCCTTGCTGCTGAATGATATTGAACAGAAAACAAGGATTGTTAGTGCCGCTTTTTTTAAACTAATCATTTTAACAACATTTTGTCATTTAATAATACTGTTATATAATGTATATTCTTGATTGTAGATTTGAAGTATATACTCCCATCTAAAAAACAGTATCATAGTGATTTTGATTTGTCCTGTTTGGCCGGCTGCTTGTGGCTGTCGTTCTTCAGTCTTTTAACGATGTCGATGGTGAAGATGGTCAGTCCCAGCCAGATGCAGGCGAAACAGACAATGTGGGCTGTCGTGAAGCTTTCCTTGTAGACAAAGATGCCTATGAGAAACTGGCCCGTCGGAGAGACGTACTGCAGGAAACCCAGCGCGGTGAGGGTAATGCGTTCGGCGGCTTTGCCGTAGAGCAGCAACGGTATCGCTGTGACTGCGCCTGCCAGCAGCAGCAACAGCCAGGTGAACCACTCGAAGTGGTTGAGCGCCGACTGGCCGTGGGCGCAGAGCCAGGTGATGTATACCATCGCCGCAGGCATCATCCAGATGGTTTCAACGGTCAGCGCAGGTGTGGCGTTGAGACCCATCTTCTTTTTCAGAAGACCGTAGATGCCGAAACTGAAGGCCAGCCCCAGCGAGATGATGGGGAAGTGGCCGTAGTCGATGGTGAAATAGAGCACTCCCGCCAGCGCCAGCAGCAACGCCGCCGTCTGTGCACGGTTGAGGCGCTCGTGAAGGAACAGATAGCCCAGCAGCACGTTGACCAGCGGGTTGATGTAGTATCCCAGGCTGCTTTGCAGTATGTAGCCGTGGTTTATGGCCCAGATGTAGAGTCCCCAGTTGAAGCTGATGAGCGCGCCGGTGACGAGCAGCATCAGGTATTGACGGGGGCGCTGGATGTGCTTTTTGAGACGCATCTTGCGTATGCCGCAGAAAAGGGTGACCATAAACCCTCCAGACCACAGCATTCGGTGCGCCAGTATCTCGAAACTGTCAACCTGCTCAAGCAACCGCCAATATAGAGGAAAAAGCCCCCAGATGCAGTAGCACACTAGGCCGTACAGCAACCCTTTGCGGTATTCGTTCATAACGGACAGCGTGTTGTCAATAGTTCCAATGACTGTCGCGCTCTTTCTTGCGCCACATCAGTATCATTATCAATCCCGCCAACATTCCGCCAAGGTGCGCAAAATGAGCCACACCGTCCTGCGTCCCTGTCACTCCCGTGAAGAGCTCTATGGCAGCATAGCCGATAACAAACCACTTCGCCTTGATGGGCACCATAAAATATAGGTATATCCTCTCCTCCGGAAACATCATTCCAAACGCAAGCAGTATGCCGTACACCGCACCCGATGCACCCACAGTGGGCACCCCAATGATGCGCTCGTTGTATAGCTGCATCAGCGCACTCGTCGTCTCGTAGCCAAAATCGCCCGAAGCACCGCTGCGCCAGGCATTGGTCACCTCGGCAACCCATCGCGGATTGATGATGTTGTGGAAATACTCGTTGCAGATCTGTATCAGCGCGTCGGGCGAAGGACTGGCGGCGTAGTCGTTTATGGCGTTGAGGACAGGCAGCGAGGTGAGGCCGATCACCGCCGTGTGGACAATGCCCGCACCGATGCCGCATATAAGGTAGAAGATGAGGAACCTCTTCGTGCCCCAATAGTTTTCGAGTATGTAGCCGAACATCCACAAGGCAAACATATTGAACAATATGTGGCTGAAGTTGGCGTGCATAAACATATAGGTGATGTATTGCCACGGGCGGAAATGGTCGCTGCCGATGTAGAAGAGGGCCAGCCATTCGTCGAGGTCGATGTGCAGTGCCTCGCGGAAAACCATAGCAGCAAGATAGAACAGCAGGTTGATTATCAACAGATGCTTGACACCCGTCGGGAGCATCCGGAATCCTTGTGGTGAGTATTGGGACATTTTGAGGATTTGTTGATTTGTTTAAGGGTTGATTTGTTAAGGGTTGACACACTCCTCAGTCAGTTCGTGACAGCTCCCCTAACTTAGGGGAGCAAATTGGGATGTATGATTAGTTACAGTCACCATAACTTGGGTTAGAAAATTGGAGTATATGATTTAATGACAGTCATACTAACTTAGGGGAGCATTTAAAGGATATGCGATGGTTATATTATGCTTTTTTTTGTTCGATTGCTTTGTGGAGCAGGGTTTCGAGCTGGCGGCCTGTTGCTTCCCAGGAGAAGTGGAGATGTACGAACTGCTGTGCGTTGTCGGCGATGGTTTGCCGGAGGTTTTCGTTGTCGAGGAGTTGTATGATGGCGGCTGCGAGCTGAGCGGGGTTGCGTCCGAGGAGTATTTGGCTGCCGTCGCTGGCTTGGAGGGCGTCGTTGGCGAGGGGTGTTGTGACGCAGGGGATGTGCATAGCCATAGCTTCGAGGAGTTTGTTCTGTAGTCCGGAGCCGATGCGCATAGGTGCGACGAAGACTTTGGACTGTGCGTAGGAGGGTCGTATGTCGTCGACGGAGCCTGTGACTGTCACGCGGTTTGATGCGAGCTGGCGTACGGCGGCTTTTGGGGTGGCACCAGCGATGACGACGTGTGCGTGGGGGTGGGTGCGCCAGACGATGGGCATTATGTCGCCGACTAGGTGTCGTGCGGCGTCGATGTTGGGTCGGTACTGCATATTGCCGCAGAAGACGATTTC
The DNA here is from genome assembly GCA_016283175.1 of Bacteroidales bacterium. Taxonomy (GTDB): domain Bacteria; phylum Bacteroidota; class Bacteroidia; order Bacteroidales; family P3; genus Colimorpha. The sequence goes on along the minus strand of JAEEMK010000001.1, from coordinate 36,982 downwards.
GTATTTTTTGGGGAGCTCGAGGGGGTGGAAGTATTGGAAGTCGACGCCGTTGCGGACGATGTCGATGAGGGTGTCTTTGTGTTGTGGGATCGCCTGTCGGTCGGTTTCGGAGATGACGGTGAGTCGGTCGAAGATGGAGCAGGCGTTGAATTCGGCAGAACGAAGCATTTTGAATTCGTAGTGTAGGAAGAAGTAGCGCAGTCCTTTGTGGTTCATCATTCTTCGTTCGAAGTTCATAGAGAGGGCGTCCTGGAAGTCCATCACTTTGGGGCGCTGGCTGCGGGCGGCGTACTTGATGGTGCGTATCATTTGTGAATAGATGACGTCGGGATTGACTTTGGTTTCGAATTGCTGGAGTTGTTTGCGTGCTTTGCGGCTGTCCCAGTAGGCGATCTGCAGGGACCGGATGCGGAAGAAGCTGCGCAGTACGCGGAATGCGCCGCCAATGCGCGACAGTTTGGCGATGCAGATTTCCTTGCAGTATTTCTGCATCACGGCCAGTGAGTTGTTGTCTACCTTGGAATGCGAGAGTGCGAAGAGGTAGATTTCGTTGTTGGCGGAGAGTGTTCGAATCTGGTGGAAGGCCCGCAGTTTGTCGCCTTTTTCGAGCGGATAGGGGAATCGGGGCAGGATGACTAGGATTTTCAAGGTATTGAGGGTTTAAAGGGTTTGAAAGGTTGGAAAGGTTGGAAAGGTTTGAAAGGTTGGTGGTTGTCAGAAGAGTGTCGTCTGTGTGCCTTCGGCGAAGCCTTCGCGGTCGTCGGGGATTTGGTGGTCTGTGCCTTCAGTAAACGAGTCTTCCTCGTCGGGCTCGGGTTCGGGCAGCGGTTCGAGCCATCGGAAGTCTTTGACATCGAAGGTGGTGATGCGTTTGCCCTTGGCTTTGTAGCCTTTGACGCCGATGAATTCGTCTACTTCGATTATCTCCGACTCAATTTTCTTCTTCGAGTTCTGGTCGTATTCGACTTCAAGACGCGGGAAGGTGTCGACGGAGAATGTGACCATAGAGTCGCCGGAGAGTTCGTCGAGGAAGGATATCTTTTTGTCAAGTTCTTCGATGTTGAAGCGTTTGATGTAGAAATTGCCGTTGTCGTTGGCTTTGTAGACGACGGTGACGATGGTTTTTGGGTTGAATTTGCGAATGAGGAGCAGGTCGTCGTCGTAATGGTTGGCGAGGTCGAAATTGGTGGTTCGGAGGAAGCCTGAAGCCATAATGGCGAGAATGCGGTCTTTGCCCTTGAACTCGCCGAGGAGGGTGCCTGCTTCGTTGACATTGAGGCGTTTGATGCTTTCGTCGAACCAGATTTTGCGAGCACCGAGTGTGGAGACGCCTTCGCCTTTCATATTGATGCTGCGAACGGCGTTGCGTGTCAGGATGTTGCCCATCGAAGCCCTGCCTTTGATGGCGAGTGTGGCGAAATTGAACTCGAAGCTTGTCTTTTTGAGTTTGGGTTTGGAGACGTGGTGGATGGTGACTGTTTCGGCTTCGCCGTTTGGGTTGGCGGTGAAATAGAGTATCTTGGAACCTTTGGTGCCTTTGGTGAGGGAGTACTCTTTGTCGCGTGTGATGCCGAGCACGGAGAAACGCTTGACATAGACAAATCCGAAGGCGCCGTCGCGGTAGATCATATTGTAGACGGTTCGTTCGTCACCCTTGCGGAAGAGACCTATGAACTCGATTTCCTTGCATTCGGTGCTGCCGACGAAGCCTTTCTCCTGCACTTTGGTGACGAGCATAGTGCCGTCCTTTCGGAAGACGATGATGTCGTCCATTTTGGAGCAATCGAAGGCGTATTCGGCACCTTCGTCTTTTTTGAGTGCATAGCCAGCGAAGCCGGTGATGCGGTTGACATAGAGTTTTTCGTTGGCGACAGCGACGGCGACGGCCTGGATGTCCTCGAAATTGCGTATTTCGGTTTTTCGTTCGCGTCCTTTGCCATATTTTTCGAGTATATGCCTGAAATAGGCAATGGCGTATTCTGTGAGGTGATCGAGGTGGTTTTTGGTTTCGTCGATGTTGATTTCGATGTTTTCAATTTCCTCTTCGGCTTTCTTAATGTCGAATTTCGATATTTTGCGTACAGGTTTTTCGCACAGTTTCAGTACATCGTCGCGAGTAATCTCTTTTTTGAAGTGTTTGCGATAGGGGTCAAAAGCTTTTTCGATGGCTGTGATTTGCTCGTCGAAAGAGTCTTGATCTTTTTCCAACTGCTTGTAGATGCGTTTTTCGAAGAATATTTTTTCGAGCGAAATCCAATGCCATTTATCCTCGAGTTCAGCCAGTTGGATTTCGAGTTCCTGACGCAGCAGGTCCTTGGTGCGCATAGTGGAATGGCGCAGTATTTCGGATGCTGTCATAAAGACAGGTCTGTTGTCGACGATGACACAGGTTTGCGGCGAGATGCTGATTTGGCAGCTGGAGAAAGCGTAGAGGGCGTCGATCAGCTGATCGGGCGAGACGCCTTGAGGGAGGTAAACAACGATTTCGACCTCGGCGGCGGTATTGTCGTCCACTTTCTTTATTTTGATTTTGCCTTTCTCGTTGGCTTTCAAAATACTGTCAATCAAGACATCTGTTGTTACGGTATAGGGGAGCTCGGTGATGACGATGGCTTTGCGTTTTTCGTCGTAGTGCATCTTGGCACGTATGCGGAGTCGTCCCCCGAGGGCGGCGTCGTTGTATTTTGAGACATCGATGAGGCCGCCGGTGGGGAAGTCGGGATAAATTTCAAAGGGGACATTCTGCAGAATCTTTATCGACGACTCAAGGAGTTCGCAGAAATTGTAGGGCAAAATAAGAGATGTAAGCGTGACGGCAATGCCCTTGGTGCCTTGTGCCAGCAGCAGCGGGAACTTGACAGGCAGAGTGACAGGCTCCTGTTTGCGGTCGTCGTAGGATGGTTTCCATTCAGTAGTTTTCTTGTTGAAAACGACTTCGTTGGCAAATTTTGAGAGACGGGCTTCGATATAGCGTCCGGCAGCAGCATCGTCGCCGGTGAAAATGTTACCCCAGTTACCCTGACAGTCGATCAGCAAGTCCTTTTGTCCAAGATTGACAAGCGCGTCCTTGATCGAGGCATCGCCGTGCGGGTGGTACTGCATTGTGTTACCCACGATGTTGGCCACCTTGGTGAAGCGTCCGTCGTCGGTTTCCTTCATAGCGTGGAGGATGCGTCGCTGGACGGGTTTGAAACCGTCGTCGATGTCGGGCACACTGCGATCCAGGATTACGTCCGAAGCATAGTCGATCCAGTAATCCTTGAACATAGCGCCGAGCGAAATCGTTTCGCCGTCGTTGTCGACATTGTGTCCGTCTTTGCCGTCGTCGGCAGGGGGCTTGGTGCCACTGGCCAGTTGTTGACCTTGATTTTCAAGAGATTGCTCTTCGTTTTCTTCGTAAATATCGTTTATATCGTCACTCATTTTCTGCAGAATAATTTTTTGCAAAAATACTAAATAAAAACGACATAGCGACTATGACAGGCGAAGAGATATAAACCGTTTTTCCAACAATTTCAAAGTATCGGGGAAAAGCGGATGACGACAGTTTGGTAAAAGATTTTGAAATCGGACAGTCATCCGTCTCTGAGTCAACTCTGAGTCAACTCTGAGTTCCAATAGGCAAAAAACATACACCAAACCTATGCCAGCAGGTCGGCAATGAGGAAAATACTGCCGGTTACGAGTATCAGGTCGTCAGGGGCGGCGTTGCTTCGAGCCATTGCAACAGCCTCCTTCACATTGGCACAGGCCTCCCCTACTATGCCCAACTGACGTGCAGCATCTTGAAGTATATTGACCGCCAATCCACGTTGGACGGAAGGCTGGCTGAAGTACCAAATTGGTTCCTGCTTGATGTGCTCTGCGTTGAGCTGCGAATGAAGATAAGTGAGTATCTTGCCGTAGTCTTTGTCGTTGACGCAGCCATAGATGATGTGGAGCCGTTTGAAATCGAGTCCTACAAGTCCCATCATCATCGCATTGATACCATCGAAATTGTGCGCCGTTTCGCAAATCGTAAGAGGGTGATGACCAACGATTTGCCATCTTCCCATCAAGTGAGTATTGTCGATGACGCGATCAAGCCCCCGACGGAATGCATCGTCATCTATTGAGAGCACAGCACCTTTGCGCAGTTGTTGAACAGCTTCGCAGACGGTGGCAATGTTCCACATTTGGTATGGACCTATGAGTCCCGAAGTGAAATCGTCTATATATTCTCCGTCGTGTTCCAGCTGAAAGACCATTCTCTCGCCATCGAAACGCCAGTTGGGGTCAACATTCCAATGCTTGTCGGCAAAGGTTATGGGGCTGTGACGTTCGGCAGCGATGCGTTCGAAAACCGGTTGTGTCTCAGGTTGAGTCTGCCCTATCACGACAGGAATGCCCGGCTTGATAATGCCTGCCTTTTCTCCGGCTATCTTTTCAAGTGTGTCGCCAAGGAACTGGGTGTGGTCAAGTCCTATGTTTGTGATGAGACTGAGCAGCGGAGTAATGACGTTCGTCGAGTCGAGCCGTCCTCCCATACCGACTTCAATGACAGCAATGTCGACCTGCTCGTTGCGGAAATAATCGAATGCCATTCCGACGGTCATCTCAAAGAATGAAAGTTCCTGTCTCTCGAAGAAAGAGCGATTGGCATCGACAAAGTCGACAACACGCTCCTTCGGTATCATTTCTCCATTTATGCGAATGCGCTCACGAAAATCGACAAGATGCGGCGAAGTGTAAAGTCCCACTTTGTAGCCGGCCTCTTGCAAAACAGATGCAAGGAAATGCGACACGGAGCCTTTGCCATTGGTACCTGCAACGTGGATTGAACGGAACCCTTGTTCGGGATGTCCAAGGTGCTCCATCATCGCTATGGTGTTGCCGAGGTCTGCTTTGTACGCTGCTGCTCCTATACGATGATAGGCGGGCAAAGCGTTGAAGAGATAGTCGAGAGTTTCAGGATAGGTCATAACTCCATTATTTTTATGCATCCTCTTGTTATTTATTTGGCAATGTATATGTCAATCCAAGCATCAGATTGAAACGCTGCGCAGGATAGTTTGCCCAAAGAAAGTAGCGCTGGCAGGTGAGGTTTTCGATTTCGGCAAAGAAGGAAAGAGCACGGCTGTGTATGTATTCGGTTCCGAGCGATATGCCAAAACGGGCAGGAATGGTTTTGGTGACCTGATTCAAACCTGTGAGAGCGTTAATGCTGCATTCGGCATCCATTGATGAGAAAAAGCGTGTTTGCATTTTGAACAGCCATTTGTCCTTATAGTTGATGTCGACATCAAGATGAGCTTCAAAATCAGGGCTGAAAAGAAGTATTTCGTTTTGAGGAACGTTGTAATCGTGCGAATACTCAGCCCCAAGATTGAGGGTAATCATCTCATCGTTGACGAAGGTGAAGTCGGCAGCAAACATAATTTCATTTAAGTCGACATAATATGGCTTATATATATTTTTCAAAATATAATTGTCGCAGAGTTTGAAATATACATTGTTCTGCATAAAATGATTGTCGACAGCTATGTTGAGCATCAGTTTCTTGGAAAAATTCAGTCGGAAATGAGCATACAGATTGTTGTCAACGGTGGCACGCGAATCGGGTGCAGGCATAAGATAAGGATTGAGTATTGTGATGCTGCGCCAGTCTTGGGCTTGGTATTGGCCCTTGAAACCCAACGAGATGCTTGCTATATTGTTGGCAAGCGACTTGGTTATGACAACGTCGGGAAACAAATTGTGCGTGGTAGTGCCCGGTGTGTCATAGTCGTTGAATCCAAAAGCGAGTCCTGCGTGGAACTTGAAGCCGTTGAAAAGGAAGTCGGCATATGGGTTGATGGTAACAAGATGGCGACCAGCATTCAATGAATCTGGCATAATCGTCGGTGCCGTAAATGTTGTATATCCCATAGGCATAACGTCAATAGTGGCTGGCGCATCGTAACGCTGCTTGAAGCCTTGCCAATTGAAGCGCAGATAGGTTATTGCTTTGTATTTTGAGAGGATGGGTATGCCATAGTGGACGTTGGCATCGAGGTCCATAGAAAGCTGCGAAAAATCGTAGCGTCCCCACATATCCGCCATTGCCATATCGGCCTCATATCCAATCTTGTTGACATCGGTATTGAGACTCTTTGCACCGAGATTCAACGCCAAATTGTTGTAAGCAAAAGCGTAGTCAGAAAATGAAACGGAATCGCGAGTGTAGTTCTTGAAAGTATTAAGCGTGGAATCTGAGAATCCGTAATATCTGCCATATTCGCGCTCGAAAGCCAGGTTGGCCGAAAACAGATGTTTCTTGTTCAAAATGTATTTTCCAAAGACATCCAACTTGTTGACTGTGTGGCGGTCGCGTCCATAGTAGTCAGGTGACGGTGCGTTCTTGTCCCTGCGTCCGAAAGTAGTGATATCGGTATTGTGGTAAAATCTGGCACCATACGAGTAATTGTCGTGACGCGTGGATGTATAGTACAGATCCACCAACGGATTAAAATCGCCAAAGGCGGCGAAATCGTGCCCTAATCCGAAACGCATATAGTTGTTGTACAAGCGCGTCGGTGAGCCAAGAACCTTGGCAGCCTTGATGCCCGATGTGGATGTCAGCGAGCTGATGCGGCGCGGAGTGATGCTGTAGGTAAACTTGGGTTGCAGGTTTTCGGCGACATTGTCGTTGACAGCCGGCGGCACATTAACCTTTTCGGTAACGCCGTCAAGCACAGGATTGTAATCTCCCACCACAATGACTGACTCATTGTACACATTACTCGTTGTGTCGTTCTGGGCTTGGGTTGAATGGAACGACAATTGAAAACTGAAAAAAACTGTGGAAATTATAAATATCTTGGATGCTGTCTTCATATTTCTGCTATTTTTGGCGTTCATTCTTCAATTAAAATTGTTGGTGCATTGTCTTCGCTGCCTGATGCAGGCTCTTCGACATTTTTTTTCGGAGTGTCGAGTGCCTGAAGGTGCTGGCGGGCTTCCATCACAACTTCCTCGTCGGCATCATTCTCGACTTCATAGTTTTCTATGATACTCTGCAAGGTTTGACGTGCCTGCAGGTCGTTACCACGACGGTGGAAAACGTCGGCCCAGAGAACGAAACACTTGGCCAGCCAGTAGTCGGAACCGGGATTGTTGACAACGGCTTCGATTATGCGTTCGGCTCCGTCAAGATCATTCTGCGAATAGCACATCTCTGCGCGGCGGTAGGTGGCCTCACCCATATAGTCGCCATTGGCGGAGGAAACCAGTATGCCATAGGCATCAAAAGCTTTTCTGTGGGCATCGGCATAGTAGTAGCTACGAGCCAGCAACACAGAAGCCTCGTCTTTCTGCTCCGTGGTGGCTTTGGGTTCGGCAAGCAGCTGCTCGACCGAAGCCGCAATGTTGGCCGTATCTCTCAACGCATACCAGCACTTCACAATACCCATTCTTGCCTGCAGACGCGATGCATCGGTCGAAGATACAACGACAAGCGGAACGTAGTAGTCAAGTGCTTTGCGGTAGTTTTTCTGGGTATAAAGCGTACTGGCAGCTTGGTAAAGACTGTTTTCTGTGTAGGGATTGTTGCCTCGTTCGGCGACCCATTCATAGTGCGACAAAGCCTTTGCCTGCTGGTTGGTACGAGTCAAAGCATCAGCCAGATAGTAGTGCGCTTTGAGGATGAAAAGACCGTGAGGAAATTTCTGTATGTAGTTGGAAAATCCTGCAATGGCATTGTCGTAGTTGCCGGCAAAATAGCGGTTCTCCGCAGCAAGGTAAAGGGTTGAATCCTGTTCAACAGCCGACACCGTACCTTTGGTGGTGCGACTGACATATGCGAAATACTCCTCTGCCTTGTCTTGTTCTACATAGATATTCTTGATAGTCATCAGGGCATCGCGTGCCTCGTCGGTTCCGGGATAGCGAGCCAGCAGTTTGTCGAATGTTTCAAGAGCCTTGTCGCTGCGTTCAGTATTGTAATATATCAAACCCACATTCAACAGCGCCTGGGGAACAAAACTGCTCTGCGAGTATTTCTTGATGAAATTGTTGTAGTACAGCAGAGCCATCTCGTTATTGTCGCAAATCAGATATGTGTTTGCAATTTCAAACATAGCCTTTGGTGACAGGGGTGAATTCTCAAATTTCTCGAAAATATAGTTCAAACTGTTCAGCTTCTCAACATTCTTTCCCTGCGCACCGTAACAGAGCGCTTTCTGATATGTTGCATAGTCGGCATCCTGTCCCTGTGCATTGATGACGCGATTGTAGTATCCAATAGCACCATCGAAATTCTTCTTCACATACAGACAGTCGCCCATACGGTTATAGACATCCAACACCTGCTTGCGTTCTGCTGACGCCGACGATGTCGAAAGAAACTCGCCGAATTTCTCTTCGGCAAGGTCATAGCGTTTACGACGCATATAGACATATCCTGCCGTGTATAGTGCCTGCGGATAATAAACCGAGTTCTTGCGCGAAGTGGCGGTAAAGAATCGGTCAAGCATCTTCTGACTGCGACTATAGTTGGCAAGCCTGTATTGCGACTCGGCAGAAAGGTAAAGTGCATCGGTGGTTATCGACGGTGTAGCATTGACTGAAACGGCACTGTCAAAACATACAGCGGCTTGTTGCAAGTTGCGTTCATTGAACAGATCTATGCCTCTATTGACAAGGATACGCTGGTAGGCCTGACGCATAGTGGCATCTTTAAGCAGTTCCTTTTTGTTGCGTTCTATCAAAGCCAATGCATCTTTGTAATTCTTTGTGGTGCAATACAATGAAGTGAGGATTTGCTGCACTTCGGCTTTACGCTTTGTCTTGGGATAATGCTGCAGGTAGTTCTCAAACGAACGTATCGATTCGTTGTATGCATTAGGGTTCAACTCACAGCTCAATTTGGCATAGTTGAAAGCCGCCTCTTCCTGAATGTCGGCGTTATGACGCATCTCCGAAGCACTCTTGAATGCTGTCCGGGCGTCACTTTTACGGTTCATCTTTATGTAGTTGTCGCCGAGCGTGAAAAGAGCGTTCTGTGCTGTCGAGTCGTCACGACCTGCGAACGACGAAAGGTACGCCGCTGCAGAGTCGTACTGACCAAGCATATAGTGGCAATAGCCCATAGGATAGTCCATAGCATTGCTGCTCTTGGCGCCACCTTTCTTTTTGGCAGCATCGGCGGCAGACAGCTGGTAATAATCCAAAGCACGGCTGTATTCGCCACGGTTGAAATAGACATCGCCGACAATGCGTTCCACCTCGTCGCGAAGCACCAAGTTTGGATCGGCCAGCAAGTCGGGTGCCATACGTATCACTTCGTCCTCTTGACCAAGATGGTATTTGATATAAAAACGATAGACAGGCACCAACTTCTTGAACGATTTTTCCTTTTCTATCTTGCGGAACTCCTTGTCTGCCGACTCATACTGACCTGCCGAGAAAAGAATGTCGGCATAGTAGTATGTAGCTGCATTCTTGTAGTACGACTTGCCATCGGACACACGTTTGAAATACTTTTTGGCATTATCTTTGTCACCTTGTTGGAAATAGCAGAAACCCGTCTTGTACTCATATTCACTCTTGTGGTTGAATTCCACTTCCGACGGTTCAACCTTCAGGTACTCGCGCAATGCTGCATTCCAGTCGCCATCGTCGAAATAGACATTGCCAAGCGCCATACGAGCCATATTAACAAACTCGCTCTCAGGGTATAGACGCAAAAATTCATTGATGCGAAACACCGCATCGTCGTTTCTGAGCCGTTCCGAACAGACAGCCGAATAATATGCAGCCTCCGCCGACTCCGTAGCGTCAGGACAGCGCAGATATTTATCGAAAAGATGCTGGGCTACAGCATATTTTTCCTTACGGAACAAATCAGTAGCCTCTCCATAAAGTTGCGAGGAAGCAGTCTTATGCCCCACTCCCTGTGCCGTCGCCGTTCCAATAGCGAACATAGCAGCACACATCAAAATTATGCGCTTCATTTTTATTATGCTTTTTCTTATTTCTGTATTTTTGCTATCATTAACGACGAAAAGAAAACATTATTATATAATTGTGAAAAAAAACATCGAAAACGACAAACCCCGGAAGACAAATCAGTCTCCCTTAGGTTCAAAAATAGTTATTGTTGTCCTTTATTAAGTCGACGTATCTTGTCACAATCCAGTTGAATGAAAAGGCGGTATCGACACATCCGTAATAAGCCGACAAATTAGAACCAACAAGCCTACTAAGCAATAACACAAAAAAATGGAGCACCCAATTGGGTGCTCCATTTTTTATTAATGCAGGCAGGATATGCCTGCGCTCCAGGGGCGGCTTAGTACATTCCGCCCATACCGCCCATTCCGGGATTGCCGGCGGGCATCGGGGGTTCGGGTTCCTTGATGTCGCAGAGGACACACTCGGTGGTCAGCAGCATTCCGGCGATCGAGGCGGCGTTCTCGAGGGCAACACGGGTAACCTTGGCGGGGTCGATGACGCCACTCTCAAACAGTTTCTCGAATCTCTCGGTGCGGGCATTGTAGCCGTAGTCGCCCTTGCCGTTCTTCACCTCGTTGACGATGACGCTGCCTTCCAGGCCGGCATTCTCGACAATCATACGCAGAGGCTCCTCGACGGCGCGACGTATAATCTCAATACCCAGTTTCTCGTCCTCGTTCTCAGCCTTGACCTTTGCCAGTTTCTCGGCAGCGCGGATGAAAGCGGTGCCACCGCCAGGGATGATACCCTCTTCGACAGCTGCGCGGGTTGCGTGCAGAGCATCGTCGAAACGGTCTTTCTTCTCCTTCATCTCAACCTCGCTGGCTGCGCCGACGTAGATGACTGCCACTCCGCCGGCCAACTTTGCCAGACGCTCCTGCAGTTTCTCGCGGTCGTAGTCGCTGGTGGTCTTCTCAATCTGAGCCTTGATCTGCTGGACACGGGCCTTGATCATCTGAGCGTCGCCCTTGCCACTTACGATGGTGGTGTTGTCCTTGTCGATGGTAATCTTCTCGCTCTGGCCGAGCATACTCAAGTCGGCGTCTTCGAGCTTGTAGCCCTTCTCCTCGCTGATGACGGTGCCGCCGGTCAGGATGGCGATATCCTCGAGCATCTCTTTTCTTCTGTCGCCGAAGCCAGGAGCCTTGACGGCAACAATCTTCAAGCTGCCACGCAGACGGTTGACAACCAATGTTGCCAGAGCCTCGCTCTCGACGTCTTCAGCAATGATGAGCAACGGACGGCCGGTGTTGACAACCTTCTCGAGCACGGGCAGAAGATCCTTCATAGTGCTGATTTTCTTGTCGTAGATAAGGATGTATGGATTGTCGTAGGTGCATTCCATCTTCTCGGTGTCGGTGACGAAGTAGGGGCTGATGTAGCCACGGTCGAACTGCATACCCTCGACAACCTTGACGTTTGTGTCGATACCCTTGGCATCCTCGATGGTGATGACGCCGTCCTTGGTCACTTTTTCCATAGCCTCGGCAATGATGTCGCCGATGGTGCTGTCGTTGTTTGCGCTGATTGTGGCAACCTGGCGAATCTTGGCGATGTCGCCGCCCACAGCCTTGGCCTGAGCCTTGATGTCCTTAACGATGGCAGCGACAGCCTTGTCGATACCGCGTTTCAGATCCATCGGGTTGGCACCTGCGGTGACGTTCTTCAGACCGGTGTTGACGATAGCCTGTGCCAGCACGGTAGCGGTGGTGGTACCGTCACCAGCCTGGTCGTTGGTCTTCGAGGCGACCTCTTTAACCATCTGGGCACCCATATTCTCCACACCATTCTCAAGTTCGATTTCCTTGGCCACGGTGACACCGTCTTTGGTCACTTGGGGAGCACCGAACTTCTTGTCGATGACGACATTGCGGCCTTTGGGACCGAGGGTTACTTTAACTGCATTTGCCAGAGCGTCGACGCCTTTGCGGAGCTGCTCACGAGCATCATTGTTGAAAATTATATCTTTTGCCATAATTTCTGATGTTTTAAAGGGTTAAAAGGTTTAAAAGGGTTTTAAAGGTTCCAAGGGTTTGATTGGTTAAAATTATAGGTCTTGAGTCCTTTTGAACTTTCAATCGAAGCGAACCTTTACAACCGTTTCAACATTAAATAATCGCGTAAATATCGCTTTCTTTCATAATCATATATACAGTACCGTCGAGGTTGATTTCGGTGCCGCTGTACTTGCCATAAAGCACATTGTCGCCCACTTTGACGGTCATCTCGTGATCCTTGGTGCCTTTGCCAACGGCAACGACCTTACCACGCTGCGGTTTTTCTTTTGCTGTGTCGGGAATGATGATTCCTGAGGCTGTTTTCTGCTCTGCTTCTGCAGGTTCAATCAGAACTCTGTCTGCTAACGGTTTAATTTTCATATCTTTGATGTTTTTTAATTGTTTATTTACTTTAGATGATCTGTGGCCGCTTTTGTGCGGCACAGTAATACAATCCAAAAGTGTGCCAAAATGACACGATGTCGCACAAACTGACATTTTGTCAGTCTACAGGTAACTAAATGTCGCAACGCTGTCAGCATTTCTTTCATTGGTGTAGAAATGTTAAAATTTAGTCGTTTTATGGTTAAAATATGTTAAATCCTACATAATACACTGAATATTAGTATATTATAAATATAGACAAGTATTTACCATAACTCATTGAACACCAAACCAATACAGTGCTTTCCAAGGCATATGTACAGTATATGTACAGTATATGTACAGTATATGTACGCTTCTAAAGCGTACAAATACTGTACATATACTGTACATATACTGTACATATGCCTATGCTGGTGGCTGGTTGTGACGATGAAAAAGTATGACAAATCAAAGTCAAAAATATGACAAAACTTATTTTTTGTGTCAGAAAAGACTGCAATTCGATTTTTTTTCCTAATTTTGCAGTTTCATAATTATAGAAAAAGGATATTTATTTCATTCAAAAGATGAAAGATAAGGCTATGAAGAATTTTGCATCTTATATAATATCGCATCTGCGCATACTCTATTTGATTTCAATCCTGGCAGTCACGGTAGCGCTGATTCTCGTGATGTTTCCCGACAACTATTCGCGTGTGCAATACGACTATGCCGTTGGTTCTTACTGGCACGGCGAAGACCTTTACGCTCCGTTCGACTTCACCGTCTTGAAGTCTGAGAAAGAGAACGCCCAAGAGGTACAGCGCATCAAGGATGCATCGACACGCTATTACCACATTGACAACGAAGCGCGCCACAAGGCACACCAGAACTGCAATGCACAGCACCTGTCGCGCCGTGAATCGCAGTTGGCGCAGGAGGTCGTCACACTGGTATACAACTCGCGCGGCTACTGTATTGAAGAGGATGATTTGAACGGCCATCCTGTGGTAGTGCTGACGGGCAACATAGGCCAGGAAATTGACCCCGAGGGCATTATGACACCCTATGATGTCAGGCAGTTTGTGGCACAAGCCCTGCCTGATTCGGCCGAAGCGGCACGTTTTGCAAGAATCCTTACCGACTCGATACTTGTTCCGACAATGGTGTTCGACGAGAACCGCACGCATCTGGAACTCGACACGCGCCTGTCGCAACTTTCCTATTCATCGCGAATGGTGCTGAAGGACGAGCTCATCGTGGCCAAAGGACAGCGTGTGGACGAGGAGACTGCGCTGACATTGACCACGCTGGAACAGGAGGAGTCGCGCCGCAGCATTGGCGAATACAATATTTTTCTGCACTATTTGGGACAGGCTCTGCTGTGCGTCATAGCCTTTGTGGCTCTTTACATCTTTCTCAAAAACATACGCCACCCTATGCTTGATGACATCAAGAAAGTCAGTTTTGCTTTCTTCATCGTCATCTTTATTTCGGCAGTGGTGGCGCTGATTGTCCGCAGCGACCCGTCGCTGGTGCTGATAGCGCCAATCTGCATAGTGCCCATATTGATGCGTATATTTTTCGATATGCGTGTGGCTCTTTACATCCACATTGTCGCCGTCATCATCATAGGCAATATGGTGCCAAACAGTTACGAATTCATCTTCTACCAGCTTGTGTCGGGTATGATGAGCATCATAACGGTGCGCAACTTTGAAAAACGCAGCAGTTTCTTCGCTGTTGCCCTGGTCATATTCTCCACCTACTCGCTGATTTACATTGCCGGTGTGCTCAGCACCGACGCTGGCTTCGCCAACATACAGCCCGAGCGCTTCCTGATATTCTTCATCAACGCCATACTGACACTTCTCGCCTACCCGCTCATTTTCCTTTTCGAGCGTATGTTCGGAATGACCACCAACCTTACGCTGCTTGAGATATCGAGCACCAACACGCCGGCGCTGCGCGAACTGTCGCAGAAAGCTCCCGGCACCTTCCAGCATTCGATGCAAGTGGCCAACATATCCGAGGACATTATAAACGAAATCGGCGGCAACGCCCTGCTGGCCAAGGTCGGGGCACTCTATCACGACATCGGCAAGATTATGGCACCTATCTATTTCACCGAGAACCAGAACAACGGTTTCAACCCGCACGACAACATAGACTACGAAGAGAGTGCGCACATCATCACCCAACACGTGCGCGATGGCATTACCCTTGCCAAGAAGTACCGCCTGCCCGCCGAGGTGACAGACTTCATACGCACCCACCACGGAACGACGGTGACGGGGTACTTCTACGCCCAAGCCAAGCTGCATCGCGACGAGTCCGAAATCAACATTGCCGACTATCGCTACTTGGGTCCCACGCCGTTTTCGCGCGAGACGGCGGTGGTGATGATGGTCGACTCGGTCGAGGCGGCCTGCAAAAGCCTTAAAAACCACAGCAAAGAATCAATAGACCGTATGGTCGACAAGATCATAGACGGAAAAATCGAACAGAAACAGCTGAACAACTGTCCGTTGACACTGGAAGACATCACTCGCATTCGCTCATACATTAAAGAGAGGATGATGAGCATTTACCACGTAAGAATCGAATATCCAGTGAAGTGAACGAAGACGACAGCCAAACCACAACAACAGAAACGATAATGATAACAAAAACCATATGAAGTCGAATTTAAAGAAAACACTTATCCACATCGGAGCAATAGTCACGATGCTCATCGTGGCCTGCGTCTATTTCTCGCCAGCGTTGAGCGGCGACGTTGTCTACCAAGGCGATATCCACAAAGCAGAAGCTATGGGATACCAGCAGCACCAAGTGGCTGACTCGACCAGCGCTATTCCCAACTGGAATCCCGGAATGTTCAGCGGTATGCCCGGCTATCAGACGGCCAGCGAACAGCAACATTCGGTGTTCACGCCCCTCAAGTCAATACTCATTATGCGACCCTTCGGCCTGGAGCGCAGCATCGGCGTTCTGTGGCTGTACCTCATTGGTTTCTATGTCGCTATGATTGCCCTTGGCTGCGGACCCGGAATATCGTTGCTCACGGCACTGGCGTTCGGACTGGGTTCGTACAACATCATCATTGTTGAAGCCGGCCATATCACCAAAGCTTGGGCCATAGCGATGATAGCACCCGTTCTGGCAGCAATGGTGCTGGCTTTCAAAGCGGAAAGCGAAGAGCAGAGAGCGGCAATCAACTGGCGTAAACTTATATGGGGCGCTGTGCTTTTCACACTTGCCCTCGGTCTGCAAATCACTTTCAACCACATACAGATTACATTCTACACAGCCATTGGAGGCGTAATCATCGGCTTAACCTATATGGTATACGCCATCAAAGACAAATGGTTTCCACAGTTTCTGGCCATTGTAGGCATACTGCTTGTAGGTTGTGCCTTCGCCATTGGTGGCAACTACAGGCATTTGGCTGTCAACCAGGAATATGCCAAAGTTACAATGCGTGGCGGCAGTGAGATAACAGTCACGCCACACGATATCGGCATTGAAGACCTTAAACCTGCCGAAGCCAACCAAAGCGGTGGACTTGACATAAACTATGCCTTCAGTTGGAGCTACGGTGTCGGCGAGACCTACACGCTGCTTGTTCCCGGTGCCGCCGGTGGCGGTTCGGGCGAACGCGTAGCCGACGACAGCGAATGGACGCGCCGCACAGGCCAGAAGCAGGCCCCGCTCTATTGGGGCGACCAGCCTTTCACGTCGGGTCCTGTCTATTTCGGCGCCATCGTCATATTCCTGTTTGTCCTTGGATGTTTCATCGTCAAGGGGCCTGAACGCTGGTGGATAATCACTGCGACCCTGATAGCCATTGTGATGTCGTGGGGACGTCATTTCCTCCCTGTCAACGAATTCCTGTTCAACACATTGCCGTTGTATAACAAATTCCGCACTCCGTCGATGAGCCTTGTACTTGCCAACGCGACTATGGTCATTATGGCGGCTTTGGCACTTAAAACAATCGTTACATCACTGAAGGACAGCAACTCAAACAAGAACAAAGTCGGCGACTACGACCTGCACAAACGGCTAAACCGTGCCCTCTATTGGTCGGGCGGCATTGTGGCAGGCATAATTGTCATTGGAGTCATCGTTGCAAAGACAAAGCTCAGCTTCATCGGTGCCGGTGACGAACAATATCGCAACCAGCTCGGCGACCAGTGGACGATGTTTCAGAGCCTTCTTGTCGACGAACGCAGTGCACTGTTCCTGCGCGACTCGTGGCGTTCATTGCTGTTTGTGGCACTTGCCTTCGTGTGCCTATGGCTATACATAAACAACAAAATCAAGAAAAGCGGAATAGTTCTTTCAATCATAGCCGTGATATGCGTCATTGACCTTTGGGGAGTAGACCGTCGCTATCTGAACGACGACAATTTTGTTGCCCCCGAGCGTATGGCGTTGTACCGCACACCAAGCGAACAGCAACTGGACCAGACAGCGGCTGCTAACGGCGACCACGACTACCGTGTGTACGACCTCACCGTCAACACTTTCAACGACTCACGTCCAAGCGCATTCCACAACGAGATTGGCGGATACAGCGCTGCAAAACTGCGCCGTTATCAAGACCTTATCGACTTCTATCTCGGCAGCCGCAAACTGTACGAATATGTCAACAGCTGCCAGATAGGATACAATGGCAACAACCTTTTGGCCGTCAACGAATCGTATTCTGTTCTGGATATGCTCAATGCACGCTATCTGATGATCAACCTGCAACAAAACCAGCCGACACCGGTGCGCCGCAATTCAGCCCTTGGCAACTGCTGGTTTGTCGACGAAGTGAAATTTGTTGACGATGCCAATGCCGAGATACTGGCACTCAACGACTTTGACCCAAGCAAGACTGCCATCGTCGACCAGTCGCAGTGGGCCGATGTTGTGAAAGATATAGCAAACAAACAGATAATTTCCGACAGCAGCGAGAGCATTGCCATTGTGCATACCTATCCACAGACTCCCGACCACATCACCTATAAAAGCCATACCAACGGTGAGCGTGTAGCTGTGTTTTCAGAGATTTACTATGCACCTGACTGGCGTGCCTATATCGATGGCAAACCGGCAGACTATTTCCGCGCCAACTATGTGTTGCGTGCAATAATAGTGCCCGCCGGCGACCATACAATCGAATTTGTCAACGAGGCACCGACATTGCACAGACTTGACAATGTGACACTCATAATCTCAATTATAATGTTACTTGCAATGGGTGCCGCCATATTTCTTGTTTACAAGAGAAAAGAAGAAACGGAACAAAGCACAAAATAAATTTCGAATATGAGAAAACAGATAAAAAACAACGTTAGCTGGGTAGGATATATCGACTGGGAACTCGAGACCTTCCACGGCGACGACTACTCCATTTTCAACGGCTCGAGCCAAAATGCCTACCTTGTAGAGGAAGAGAAGACCGTTCTCATCGACACAATTTGGACTCCGCACCGTTTTGATTTCGTCGAGAATCTCAAGAAAGAAATCGACCTGAACAAAATAGACTACATCATCGCCAACCACGGCGAATGCGACCATAGCGGCGCACTCACCGCCCTGATGGCAGAGATACCCGAGACACCCATTTATTGCACCGCCCAGTGTGTAAAAAGTCTGGAAGGACAGTATGGAAAACGCGGATGGAATTTCAACGTAGTGAAGACCGGCGACACCCTTGAGATCGGCAATGGCAAGAAGCTTGTTTTCATAGAAATGAAGATGCTCCACTGGCCAGACTCGATGGCAACATATATGACCGGCGACAACATACTGTTCAGCAACGACGCCTTCGGACAGCATTTTGCCGTCGAAGAGCTGTACAACGACAAAGCAGATCAATGTCTTCTGTACAAAGAAGCTGTTAAATATTTCACCAATATACTGAACCCGTTTGCGCCGCTAATCACAAAGAAACTTGACGAGATTGCAAGCCTCAACCTGCCAATAGACATAATAGCCCCGTCGCACGGAGCCATCTGGCGCGACCGGCCAATGCAGATTGTAGAGAAATATGCCCAGTGGGCCGACGCCTACCAGGAAAACCAGGTCGTCGTGGCCTACGACACAATGTGGGAAGGAACCACCAAGATTGCCCACCGCATCGCCGAAGAGATACACCGCCAGAGTCCAGACACCGTTGTCAAAGTCTTCAACATCGCCAAAGCCGACAAAAACGAGATAATGACCGAAGTCTTCAAATCCAAGGCCATCGCCGTGGGCTCGCCCACAGTCAGCAACAGCATCCTGTCGAGCGTGGCAGGCTGGCTCGAGTTCCTCAAGCAGCTCAAGTTCAAGAACAAACGTGCTGCAGCCTTCGGATGCTACGGATGGAGCGGAGAAAGTGTGAAAATACTTCAGGAACGTCTGCGCGACGCCGGATTTGACGTCGTTGAGGAGAATATTCGCTCATTGTGGAATCCCGAAGAGACCGACCTCGCCAATGTACCTGCACTGGTTAGGGCACTGCTGCAAAAATAAAGTCCACAGCACATAATACAACAAAACAGAGGTCAGTACAACTGGCCTCTGTTTTTTTAACATCACAAAACATCATAAGCAATGTATTTATTATCAATATAATAACCATTCATTTCTAGTTTTAATATTCCAAATATGATATTCAAATCATTATATTCAAAAAAAAATGTATATTTGCAAAAAACAATACAACAAAACCATATAACTAATATCTTATTTTTTAAACACTTATGAAAGCACATAGATTATTTTTTTTGTTTGTTTGTTTTTCTGCCACGTATGGATTAGCCGAAGCACAGAACAGTTTCAGGCATTCAACGACTTATACAGGAGAAAAGACCATTGTACGGCAACTTGACAACAACATCGCCATAGCATACACGCAGGAAAAAGACGACCAAGGCTATTTTCTCTACGACAATTACGGTGTTGATTTTCGTTGTGCCGATATGTTGCCCAACTGCCGCGTATATGACTTTGAGATCTACAACGACACAGTCTTCTTCTGTGGAAAATATGAACATAACATATATGGTGTATGTGGTTTGTTCGGATTCTTTGACATAAACGAAGTGTTCTTTAACGGAGGAGCCTTTAACTGTGCTTATTTCACTTTTTCAACCAATCCATACTACGCAGAATACGATTTACAACCCACCATTCCTTGGCGGATGGATGTCTTCAACAAAGGATACACCCATATAGCCGCAGTAGGCGCTTGCGTGCAAAAAGGAGCATCAAGAACCCCTATCGACGGCACAGCCGTATATGATGTCTATTTTGACGGAACAGGCTGGCACTGCGAGGCATACTCACAAAAGCCAGGGCAGCAGTACTACACTGATATTGTAACCACTGAACACTATGTTGTTGCCGTCGCAAAAACGGATTATTATTTTTATAACAATTGCTATGTCCGGCTTTTCGACAAAGTCAGTGGCTTCCTTTCCTCGACAATATCAAATCACTGTATCAACGTCGTTGACAACACGCCCGAGGGAAAGGTGATTGTGGACGCAATGGACAACGACACGTTTGCAGTGTCTAATTTCTATTACAACAGCACCGAAGCCGGGTTGACAGTCAAACGGTTTGCCGCTTCGGCGACATACCCGAATGCGTCGCTCGTCAGTTCCATACAAATTCCGATGAATACCCTGCCTATTATTGGTTCATCCTGGAAATTGCGCGACAAACGATACAACAACAGCCTACGGAAACTGGCACTGCTGCTCGATATGGATTATCCCATTCACACTACGACCAGAAGCACAGTGCTTGAAATCGGCCCATATTCCCCATTTATTCCTGTAAACATTGTCGCATCGTGGATTGGAATCACCCGTTTTGACGCCTTAGACCAATGGGTTTATGGTTTCCACGCAATAGGGTCCGACCAGTCCGCGCCACAAAGCAATTTGGTGTTTCTCAGAAAAGCATTTGGTACAAACAGCAATTGTTGCGAAATTTCAGAGCCTGTACCATATTATGACAACACCCAGAACGTTGCAATCCAAACAGCGATCCCTTCCGGCATAGTTGTTATTCCATATCCAAGAGCCATCTCTCACCAACCACAGAATTGCAAGGCTACCATTATCATAGACTGTGAATAAACACCAAGTAAAGGTTAAAGATTAAAGGTTAAGGGTTAAAGATTAAAGGTTAAAGATTAAAGGTTAAAGATTAAAGATAAAAATATATCTAAAAAAAAAAAACGTTCGTTTTACCTTATTTTAGAATCATCACTAAACCTGACGAATATGAAAAAAAGAATCTTTGCTGCTGCCGCAATGTTCCTCGCTCTGGCAGGAGGTCTGCGAGCCCAGAGTCCATACCATCATATCGGGGACGAAGTTTTCAATCCCGACAGCATTTATTGGCATAACGACTATGTTGTTGACGACTGGCTGACAAATCATCAATCGCAGCTGTGGATGGATTATCTTGGTTTGCTTGCAAATCCTTCTCGTTATTTTCAAATTGAACGTAATTCACACTTAAGTACAGCTGATTACCCTGATCTTTCTTTAGTCGGAGAACTGCTCAGATGCTGCTATACAGCAGATACCATCAAGGTTATAGGGCTTGCGGCTGTAGCGTATACTTGCCTTGGCGGTCAATACTACTACAGACCAGCTTACTTCTTGCAAGACACACTGCTGCTGTACGGAGGCACTAAGAAAAACCTCGAGCTTCTAAGGAAAGTGAAATGGAGTATGCAGGATTCGTCAAGATGGATGAGGCCTACGTCAAGAGGTTCCATTATATACCCACACGGAGAACCAAACTTTTGGGCACACGGAGGCTGCTGCACAACATACTTTATGTCAGGCACTATGTTGCTGCCTCTCAAAGAGTACTATTTTGAAGACTATGGCCAAGAAGCGGTTTATATCACAGATTCTTTCTTTGTTGGGTGTACTCATAGTTCTTATACAAATCTTCTACCAGAGAATCAGACGGATCCCGACGATTCGGTACATTATTTTGAAACAGGCTACTTTTTCTACGGTTACGATTCCGCCGCCTGTGACAGCTGCACAACCTGCGAGTCGTTTCCGGAATACGAATATCTGATAAAAAGAACCGGCATCCACCCGTCGTTCTATCCTCTCAACGAATGGATAACAGAACGATGGCGATGGTACCTGGCTGTTTGGCCGATTATTGACATTGGATGGGAGATGCCAGTGATACCTCCCTACGCCTGCCCGTCAGTAGAAAACATAAGGACGACATATTACAACGGCGCTGCAGTAATACAGTGGGACGCCGACACAGAGCACGACTCGTGGCAGTATAGCTACGGACCTCAAGGCGTAGAACCCGACAGCGGCACAATTGTCAACTGCCCAATACAGGTTGGACAGATCTACCTGGACACAGGGGTGCGTTATTCCGTGTATGTACGGGCAAAATGCACACACGACGACAGCATTTACTTCAGCCAGTGGAGCGACGGCATCGACCTGTTCATTCCGACCGACACAACCCAGAACCCTCCAGACGACACAACAGGCATTGACGTTGCCGCCAACCGCTATGTCACGCTTATGCCTAACCCCGCCCACGGCGAGGTGCAGGTGGTCTCGTCGTTCGGAATAAACCGTGTAGAGGTGTATAACATCCAAGGCAAATTAATGGAGGAGACCAATGCCAGCGGCATAACCGTGTCGATAAGTACAAAAGATTGGCCCTCCGGCACTTATTTCGCAATCGTCCACACTCCCGCCGGCAGCTTCTCCAAACGGCTTGTGGTGAAGAAATAGAGAGAGACCGTAACATTACAAGGAAGTTAAGGATGCTAAAAAAACAGGCAACAAAGTTGCCTGTTAGTAGTTTTTTTTTGATAAATATAATATTATTCAAAAAAAAACAGTATTTTTGCAGCTTAAATAAAAGACAAAACAATATGAAGAAAATAGTTGTATTACTGTTTGCTTTCAATACATTACTAGCTGTGGCACAAACCAAAAGCACAGTAGAAACACGTGCCTTGATGCAGAATTACAGAAGTACGAAAAGTGTGGACAATATGTCGAAGAAGTTTCTGGACCGCTATCCGATACGGTACGACAAAGGCGTTGCCTGCATAGGAATAATTGCCAAGGTTGACGATAGTTTTTCAGCAGCCGAAATTGAATCACTTGGTATCAAAATCACATCAAGAGTAAAAGACATCGTTGTAATGCGCGCGCCTCTGGAACGTGTAGAAGAATTGAATAATTGCAAAGGAGTACTGCTGTACAGTGTGGCACATCGCGTTGTCGCAGATATGGACAAGACACGTCTGGACACGCGCACCGACAGTGTGCAGGCGGGTTTGGGTGTTCCTATGCCATTCAACGGCGACGGTGTACTTATTGGCATCACAGACTGGGGTTTCGACTACACACACCCAAATTTGAACAAGGCAAACAATATGCGCATAATCAGAGCGTGGGATCATTTCAAACTATCAGGTCCTGCTCCTGCCGGTTTCGACTATGGAACTGAATATAGAACTCCTGCGGAGGTCAGAGCTGCCAAAAGCGATACTTCGGGCCTGTATGGCAACGGAACACACGGCACGCACGTGGCAGGTATCTGCGGCGGCAACGGTACTCCTGAAGGAAAAGCCATTGGACAGGCTCCGAAAGCGAAGTATGTACTTGGATCGTGGTATCTGGACGAGGCATCGTGGCTTGATCAGGTTGCGTGGATGAAGAGCGTCGCCGAGGAGGAAGGTAAACGCATCGTGATAAACAGCAGCTGGGGTATGTACACCTTCAGCACTCTGGACGGAACATCGCTATTAAGTCAGGCTATCAACGCCTACACGGAAGAGGGATTGGTCTTTGTCACCAGCGGAGGTAACAACGGCGATGTAAACTTTCATTTAAAGCATACTTTTGCCTCAAACAATGACACGCTCAAATCAATAGCCACCTACTACAGCAGTGGAATCGGCCAAGGATTGATTTATTGGGGAGAACCTTGCTCGAACTGCGGATTCGAAGCAGGTTTTGCCTTGGTAAAAAATGGCTCGGAGGGTACGGTTTACTATTCACCAATGTATAGCACGAGCAACGCTATTGACTATCTTGAATCGTTTGTTGTTGCAGGCACGGACACAATACACTACGACATTACTGTAGAAAACAGCAATCCTCTGGACTCACGTCCCCACGTGCTACTCAATGTGGAAAAGAACAACGGATACAAACTGATGATGATATGCCGCGCCAATGCTGGTGTAACCGTCAACGTGTGGAATATGACCAACTTGGCCAACAATGCCGGCAATATGGGCTGCGACTTTGTCAACGGCGGTATATTCGGCTGCAAAAATGGAGACCCGGAATACGGCATAGGCGAGCCTGCGTGTGCAGAAAAGACCATAACCGTTGCAGCTCACGTTGCCGACCATTACAGTGGCGAGAATTATCAAACAGGAGATTTGGCACCGTTTTCGAGCTATGGCCCTACCCTCGACGGTCGCAAGAAACCCGAAATATCGGCTCCGGGTGTCAATGTTGTTTCGTCGCTCTCGTCATACTACGACAATCTCAGCAGTTACACGGCTGTATATGATGCATTCTCTGGAGGAAGACACTATATTTGGAGCCGTATGAGCGGTACATCAATGTCGTCGCCTGCCGTGACAGGAATAGTTGCCCTTATGCTGCAGGCAAATCCAAGACTGACTGTCGACGACATCCGCGATATACTTTTCACCACAGCACGCAACGATGACAAAACGGGAGTCCTTGCCGGCAACGACAGCATCAGCGACAGATGGGGACACGGAAAAGTGAATGCATTGCGTGCCGTAAATGCTGCATACGACAAGCTGGACATAGAAAGTGCTGCGGAAATACGTCCTGAACTGGTTGCATATCCCAACCCGACAACTGGTATATTGACCATTCTGACCGGAAGCAACGAAGAGGAATTGATAGAAGTATTCTCGGCAGACGGCCGTTGTATAATGCATAACACGGTGAGTGGCGAAGGTATGGTCGATCTGAGCGGTGCAACTTGTGGTGTATATTTCATCAAAGTACACGACCGTGCAGGAATAAGAACAAAGAAAATTGTAAAACTGTAGTCTATCAACACCAGATATGTTCCGGCTTTTTAAACAGAACACAATAGGTCAGGCAGTGGTGATTGGAATTGCCATTGTCGTACTATGGCTAAGAGTCTTTGTGAATTCTGTAGAGATGTCGCCGGTTCATTGCTTTGCCCCCATATACGAACTAATATACGATTGGATGTCAGGTATGCCACGATTGTCGAGTGCAATTGCACTGCTATTAGTTCTGGCAGAAGGTGTGTGGATTAACCACATTCTAACAGACCACAAGATGACAAAGTCCCACAGCCTGATGCCAATGTTTGTATATGTTCTGGTTATGAGCTGGAATGCAAATCAAATGACGTTGACTCCGTTCCTGCTTGTAAATCTTGTACTGCTGGCCACGGCCAGTCAACTACTGTCAAACGGTGGCACACAACTCAGTGCAGAACAAAATTTTAACGCCTCATTCTTTATTGGCATAATGGTTTTATGCTATCTGCCAGCCATCTGCTATATTGTTCCGTTTATATTTGTTTTCAATATATACAAACTATATCGCTGGCGCAACATTATTATAAGTATATTTGGCCTCATAGCACCATTCATATTGCTTTTCACTTATGCTTTTCTGACAGATAAACTGGATTACTACTTAATTCTGATGGGGCACGATTTGACCTCAATGAAAATAGATTGGTCACCGATGCCATTTGTCAAGATGCTTCCGACTTTAATTCTGTTGCTAATGATTATGGCTTCACTGGTAAAACAAATGGACACATACAATGACCGCACAATACAACAACGAATCAACACTGGAATTCTTTCCCTTCCACTTCTGGCGTCTGTATTGATTGTTTTATACACAACACTCCCTCCTATTGAAACTCAAACGCTGGCTTTACCATTTGCTTTTATTGGTACAAGATTTTTTATGACAGAACGAAAACGGCACTGGGTAAGCGAAATAATAATCTGGGTATTCATCATTTGTGCCGTTATTAACAATCTCATTATGTAACCTAAACTGTAAAAAATGCTTGCAAAATACTATAACAAAGGAATGTTGGAAGCTGGATGCGACGAGGCCGGCCGAGGGTGCTTGGCGGGTCCGGTATATGCAGCTGCCGTTATTTTGCCTGAAGGCTATGAGAACGCACAGCTCAACGATTCTAAACAACTCAGCGAACACCAAAGAGAAGTGCTACGAAGTGAGATAGAACACGATGCATTAGCATATGCCGTTGCAGCCATAAACAACGAAGAGATAGACCGAAGCAACATATTGCGAGCATCGTTCCACGCAATGAATATTGCTGTAAAACAGTTAAAAACTATACCCCAGATGCTCCTCATAGACGGTAACAGATTCATAAATGAAACTGGAATACCATATATCTGCATAGTGAAAGGTGACGGTAAATACCAGTCGATAGCTGCAGCATCCATTCTTGCCAAAACATATCGTGACGAATATATGCGTCAGCAGCACCAAAAATACCCAGAGTATGGATGGGACAAAAACAAAGGTTATCCTACAACCAAACACTACGACGCCATTGAAGAGCACGGCATATCGCCTTTGCACCGACGCAGTTACACACTTTTCAGACAAAAAGAATTATTTTGAAAACACACAGACAAGCCAACCCTATAACCCTTTAAAACTTTTTAACCCCCATAACCCCTTATAATGATATTAATAGACTATTTCATTAAAAGATACCAACAACGTCATATGCGCAATCTTTTGTCATCGCCACGAGACAAAAGGATTGACAATTGGGAGTCCATCAAAACCATAGGAATGATTTTCACTGTTGGAGATTCAGATCGCTGGAATCTGATACATCGATTTATAACAGCACAGGAAAGCCACGGCAAGGAAATATATCTTATAGGTTTTCAGGCGAAGAAGTATGAGATTAACTATATTTTCTCACACACACGCACCACTATTTGCCACGAAAAAGAAGACTTCACCCGTTTCGGACTACCAAAAGACGGAGTAATAGACAGTTTTGTGAACCGCCATTACGACCTGGTTATCGACACCACTATTCAGCCTGACTTTTTTGGCAAATACGTAACCGCAATGACCGATGCCAACCTGAAGGTTGGATATACCAACAATAAATCGGAAGAAGACGAAGGCATTATGGATATGTATGATTTAGCCATACAAGGCAATGGTGAAATGGATTTCAAAGATTATATAGAACAGATTGTCAAATATCTGACAATGATACAAAAATAGAGAAATACAAAATCTGATAGAAATGGCAAAAACCAGTTTATTTACAGGAACAGGTGTGGCACTTATCACCCCATTCCGCAAACAAGAGACAATCGACTTCAGTAAATTGGAAGAACTTATCGACTATGTAATCACATCTGGAGTGGATTACATTGTTGCACTCGGAACCACTAGCGAAGCAGCCACAATGTCCGAAAGCGAACGAACAGCTCTGCTTCAATTCATAGTAGAGAGCGTCAACGGACGACTTCCGATACTTCTTGGTATGGGTGGCAACAATACACGTGCAGTAACAGACGCAATAAACCAGACAAACTTCGATGGAATAAGCGGCATCCTTTCAGTTACTCCATACTACAACAAGCCACAGCAACGAGGGCTATTACAACATTTTAAAAACATCGCAGATGTTTCGCCTGTTCCAATTGTACTTTACAATGTTCCCGGCCGTACATCTTGCAATATGACAGCCGAAACAACGCTTCAGCTTGCTGAAGAATGTCCAAACATTATCGCCATCAAGGAAGCTTCAGGCAACCTGTCGCAAGTAATGGAAATCCTGCGCTGCAAACCAGCCAACTTCAATGTCATCTCAGGTGATGACAGTCTTACATACCCTATGATAACACTTGGAGCAACAGGTGTTATCTCTGTTATTGCCAATGCTTGTCCCAAGGAGATGTCTGATATGGTTCATTACGCATTGAAAGGAGACTTGAGAAAAGCACTTCCTTTGCACAACCGTCTGCTGCCATTGATGAATGCAATATTTGAAGAAGGCAACCCTAGCGGCATAAAAGCACTGCTTGAAATCGAAGGGCGTATCACCAATCAGCTTCGAACACCTCTGACAAAAATATCAAAACAGCTGTATAACAAACTCAAAGACCAACTACAGACATTTCAAAACAGCTAAAACCACATATAAACAAGACAATGAACCTCACTGAAATCGCACGCAAAGTCTTTGCCGACGACCTGTATGCCACACAGACAACAGGAATCTGCATTGAAAGTGCAGACGAAAACACCACTGTATGCACTCTTCAGCTATCTGACATACACCGAAATGCAAAAGGTTATATAATGGGAGGTGTCATTTTTACTATTGCCGACTTTGCATTTGCTATCGCTGCAAATAGCAAAGTATTGTTAGAAAAACTTCAAGGCAAAGATTCACAATTACAATGGGTCTCATTGTCGTCTACAATTCACTTCCTTACTCCTGCAAAAGGCAACACAATCAAAGCTACAACAATCCCGATTAGACAAGGACATTCTAATGCGATATACCAAATATTAGTCACGGATTCAGAAAACCGCAAGATTGCACATATTACAACCTCAGGAACTAGAATAACCCTTTGAACAGTAGCACAAAACATACTCTTATGAAATTATCCGAAATAGAACAACTTATTCACCCGCTAATGCAAAACTATATCGCTGCCAGAGAGAAAATGATAGACAGCGAGATACCTATCATCAACCAAATTCATAAGTATGTTCAAGCCCAAAAAGGCAAACAATTGCGTCCTATGCTGACACTATTAACTGCCTGCTGCTGCGGATTGACTGTTGATGCAAACCCCAACCATCCTATATTCAAATCTGCTGCAGCCATTGAAACACTGCACACAAGCACATTAATCCACGACGATGTTATAGATGAGTCAGAACTTAGAAGAGGTATTGCCTCTGTCAACAAGCTTTGGAACAACAAAACCGCTGTTCTCATTGGCGACTTCTATCTTGCGCAAGTGATGAAAACAATCAACGATATTGACAACAAGCAGTTGACACAAACAATCAATGATGCCGTCATCCAAATGAGCGAGGGAGAACTCCTTCAAATGCAGCAATGTGGAAAATATACTACTGAAGCAGACATATATTTCCAAATAATCACTCGAAAAACAGCCATTCTAATAGCCACTTGCTGCAAAACAGGCGCACTTCTCGCAGGCGCAGACAAAAATATATGTGAAGCAGCTCTGCAATTTGGAACAGATCTCGGCATAGCATTTCAAATACGCGACGATATTATTGATTTCCTTCCATCACAACAAACCGGTAAGCCGCAAGGCAACGACATATATGAAAACAAATGTACTTTGCCGATGATTTTGGCGCTCAAGGATACCGAAACATACAATGCTATATTTCCAATTCTATCCAAAGAAAAAAAAGACAGGCACAATATTGATTTTATAATAAATATAATAACTAACAACGGTTTTATTGAAAAAGCCAAACAAATACTTTACCAAAAACTAGACAATGCCATAAACGATCTAAATAAGCTTCCCGACAATATATACAGGCACGCTTTATGCAAAACAGTATCATTTTTAAAAGATTTTTAAACAAACTAATACTAATATAGAAATAAAAAAAAACTCACAATGAAAAAAATAATCCTTACACTTGCTTTAACTATGCTTACTGGCATAGTAATGGCTCAGAATGCAAAAATTCCTGAAAATGTAACCATCAAAACTCTTGACGGAAAAACAATCGAGACATCTGTCATTAAGAATGATGGCAAACCAATAATTATCAGTTTTTGGGCTACTTGGTGTAAACCTTGCAACCGCGAATTAAACGCAATAAAAGAAGTCTACAACGAATGGCAGGAAGAAACCGGTGTAAAACTCGTAGCCATTTCTATTGACGACACTCGTTCTGCATCAAAAGTAAAACCACACGTTGACGGCAACGGATGGGAATATGAAGTTTATCTTGATCAAAACCAAGATTTCAAACGTGCTATGAATGTTGTCAATGTGCCACACACTTTTCTCATCAATGGCAATGGTGAGATTGTATGGCAACACACATCCTATGTAGATGGCAGCGAAGAAGAACTATTTGAACTGGTCAAGAAAGTAGCTAACGGCGAAGAAATCAAATAACAAAAAAGATGAAACGTACATCAAAAATCATTTTCGCCACAGCGTTGTTTTTCCAACTACCACTTTGGGGAACGGCACAAGGCATCCTTGGAGGCCACGTTACAGGAAACGTGCAGTTTGATGGACAAGTATCACGTCGCGACACCGTCATTGGTTCAAATGATGTGCCGGAAAAACTGCTCAGCAATGCACGTGCTGACATTCTTTATACAAACGGTAATTTCAGTGCTGGCCTTCGATATGAGGCTTATCTAAACCCTATGCTAGGCTTCAACAGTCAATACAGCGGACAAGGGATAGCCAACTATTTTGTCAGTTACAAAACACAAACCTTTGCTGTTACTGCTGGTCATTTCTATGAACAATTCGGCAACGGAATGACCCTGCGCGCCTATGAGGACAGATATCTTGGACTTGACAATGCAATTCGAGGCATCGACATTGTATATAGACCTTGGAATGGAGTAACAATAAAAGGACTTGTCGGTCAGCAACGATATTATTGGGACACTCGCGGATTGGTTCGTGGCTTCGATGCAGAAGTATCACTCAACGACGTTGTTAAATCTTTGACAGATGCAAAAACACGGCTAACTTTAGGTGGTTCATTTGTGAGTAAATATGAAGGTGACGAGACCGTCCTTTCCGATGTAAGTGGATACAAACTCAATCTGCCTAACAACGTCGGTGCTGCATCAGTACGTATGGATCTTTCCCACGGCGGCTTCGGTCTGCAAGCAGAATATGCTCGTAAAGGACAAGACCCTAGTATAATGAACAATTATATTTATAAAAATGGAGAAGCTTTGTGGCTCAGTGCAAGCTACTCGCAAAAGGGGCTCAGTGCCAACCTCCAGGCTAAACGTGTCGACAATATGGGATTCAAATCAGTACGTTCAGTTAGCGGTGAAATGCTCTACATTAATTACACACCTTCCATTACCAAACAGCACACATATGCTTTCCTGAGTATGTACCCATATGCAACACAAAGCACAGGCGAAATGGGACTTCAGGCCGATTTTATGTACAAATTCAAGAAAGAAACAGTCCTAGGTGGAAAATATGGAACAGACATTCACATCAACGGTTCACTGATCACAGGACTTGACACTACAGTTATTGGCGGCAAAGGCACAGACGGATACACGACCTCATTCTTTGGTACAGGCGATACTTACTACGGTGACATAAGTCTTGAAGTTGCAAAAAAAATAAGCAGTAAAGTAAAAATCACCGCCACTTACGGATATATGGTTTTCAATCCTATCGTTGAAGGTCACGAAGGCGATTTACACCACAACCATATCCTTGTCGGAGACCTTACCTGGAAGATCAACCGAAAAAATGTTTTGCGCTTCGAGGCTGAATGGATGGGCAGTGATAGTCATTACGATGTAGCAATTGACGACAAACGCTGTGGTGACTGGATTATGGGTCTTGTCGAATATAATTTTACCAGCGCTTGGTTCGTATCAATAAGCGATCAATACGCATACAATGACGGCATTGGAAACTACTACAACATTTC
Source organism: Bacteroidales bacterium (assembly GCA_016283175.1). Lineage (GTDB taxonomy): Bacteria > Bacteroidota > Bacteroidia > Bacteroidales > P3 > Colimorpha. Next base: position 5,868 of record JAEEMK010000001.1, on the reverse strand, counting down.
CATCGGATATACCAAAAATGCCACACGTCTGCAAGTTGGATATGGCAAACAGCGTGAAGGCATTATTTGCATCGGAGGTGTATGCCGCCAAGTTCCTGCAAGCAATGGACTTACTTTCAGCCTAACAACATCATTTTAAGAATCATTAATTATTAATAATAATGAAAAGATTATTTCTATTATTTGTTTCCGTCTTCATTTTAGCAAATATATTAGGTTCCTGTGACAAGATTGAGCAGGACGACTATCTTGTTTTCTCTGGTGCAGCAGGTGAATGGTTTGATGGAAGCGGCGTTAGCGACCACAGTCAACGTGCGATTATAGAAAAATACACAGGTGTACGCTGTGTCAACTGTCCTAATGCAGATGTTGCCATTGCCACAGCGACGTCACAATATGGCGACAAACTCATTGCCTTAGCAATACACGACTCATCATCTTTCACCCGTCCTATTGGCGACACACCAAGACTCAGTACAGAAGACGGCAACACCTGGAGCAATTATTTTGGAGTCCGCGCAGCAGGAGAATACCCTGCCGCACTCATCAGCCGTACACTCAATGGCTCAGTATGGGATCTCTTCACACCAACCAGTGGCATCAATGGACGAGTAGACAACATCATCAACACAGCTACACAAGTTGCCGTATCCGTTGACGCAACTCAATCAAACGATGCCGTCAACATTACTGTCAACCTTGAGTTTTTGCAAACCATAAGTGACCAAATGACAGTAACACTACTCATAATGGAAGACGGTCTAAAAGTCACACAACGTCAGGCAGACGGTAACGATGATGAAAACTACATACACAACCACGTACTTCGCGATGTAATAACCGATGTGTGGGGTGCTGACATTGACTGCACAGGCCAGTCTGGAGAAAAACGCGTTGCGCAGTTTGTCTATTCAGACTACAAAAATGAATGGAACCTCGATAAATGCCACATTGTGGCTATGATAAGCAAAAAAGAAAGCCGCGAAATCATAAATGTTGCTGAATGTTCGATTGAATAGAATGAATATTAGCCAACGCGATACCGACAAACGCATTCTGCAACTGGCCCTGCCAAACATCATCACCAATATCACCGTACCGCTGCTCGGTATGGTCGATACAGCTATTGTAGGGCATCTCAGCGAGTCGCACATCGGTGCCATAGCCATCGGAACTCAGATTTTCAATCTAATATATTGGAACTTCGGATTCCTTCGTATGGGCACCAGCGGATTCACAGCACAAGCCTATGGCGCGCGCCGTCTCGACGAGGCTGTACGCGTCTTTATACGTGCAATAACCATTGCGCTTGCCGTAGCACTGACGTTAATAGCTCTGCAGTACCCCATAGCATTGCTATCTAAAGCTATCTTTAACGGTAGTAGCACAGTCATCAACCTTGCATTAACTTATTTTTTTATACGCATCTGGGCAGCACCGGCCACATTGGGTCTATATGCCATAAAAGGTTGGTTCATAGGTATGCAAAACTCGAAATTACCTATGTGGATAGCCATTTTTATCAATATTGTCAATATCCTCTGCAGTCTTGTTTTTGTCATAATCTTCAAATGGGACATCAAAGGTGTTGCTTTGGGAACTGTCATCGCACAATACAGCGGACTCCTTGTTGGACTCTTTTTTGTGGCTTTCCACTACGGTAAAATATTCAAGAAAAGACTTACAGGCACTTTTATCCACGACACATTACGCTGGAATGAGATGAAAAGATTCTTCCGCGTCAACGGTGACATATTTCTACGCACAGTATGCCTGGCGGCTGTTTTTACATTCATCACATCCGAATCGGGTCGTATAAGCGATGAAATACTTGCTGTAGACGCTCTATTGTTACAATTCTTCACCCTTTTCAGCTACATTATGGATGGTTTTGCCTACGCAGGCGAGTCTCTTGTAGGGCGCTACATCGGAGCCCGTAACCGAAGTACTCTTGTTGCCACGGTACGACGACTCATTGGATGGGGACTAGCATTGTCACTTGTATTCACAGTACTTTACGCTGCCTTTGGAGAACAGTTCCTTAGAATATTCAGTGACAAAGAAAACATTATAGCCGCAACTAGGCCTTATCACTTTTGGGTACTCATTGTTCCCATTGCAGGTTTTTCGGCATTCCTTTTCGACGGTGTCTTTGTCGGTGCAACAGCATCACGTACTATGCGCAACACAATGTTCATAGCCACAGCTGCATTTTTCTGTATATATTATGGCATTCGAAATATTGCTGACCTAAATGCTCTCAACGAAGAATACACTAGGAACAATATTTTATGGCTTGCTTTTATAGTTTATCTTGCTGCAAGAGGCTTGGGGCAAGCCGCAATGTTAAAAAAATCAGTATACAATAAAGCAATCAAATAAAACTATCAATTGACTACGCTAAGAAATGGATTAGGCACAAAAAAGTGGTTATATTGAGTAATATTGTTAAACTATAGTCTAAATATAGTGACCACGCGATGCGCGTTATTATTTTCCATCCACACTTTAACAGTCTGAAATATAACAAATCCCCGAAATCGGGAAGTCTTGCATAATTGAAGAAAAAATCGTAAATTTGCAACGAAATTTTTGAGCCATACTAGACGCGTAATGGCAACATCTAGAGATTGTTGTAAAATCATCAATCTCCATCTTGCATATTAAAATAGTGCAAAAGCGTTGTTTGTACACGTCAAAAAAGTGTTCTGAAGTTTTAAATAATCTTAAAAAAAAGAAAAAATATTATATGATAAAGGCCATATTTTTCGACATTGACGGAACGCTGCTTAGCTACAACACTCACAAAGTGTTGCCTGGTACAATAGCAGCATTTGAGACTCTGCGTCGAAAAGGAGTGAAAACCTTCATTTCTTCTGGACGACCGCTGATGCTCATCCCCGATATGCCTGTGCAATTCGATGGCTTTATCACTGTTAACGGTGGTTTCTGCTTTGTCGACGACAAGGTGATTCTCCGCAATTCTATTGACAAAAACGACTGTCAGCGATGGCTTGAATACGCAAAGCAGTACGATTTGACAACAATGTGCTTCACAGAACGCGAAATGTACATTAACCGAATAGATCCTGTTGCTATGGCATTGCGCGATAAGCTTGGTTTCAAAATGCCCCCTGTTTTACCGCTAGACGAACTGAGAGACAAAGAGGTATTCCAATTCATTGCCATACAATCTGCCGACAATGATGCCAAGGTATTGGAAAACCTAAGTCACTGTCGTATGCCACGCTGGCATCCTCTATTCTCCGACATTGTACCTGAAAACAGCAGCAAAGCCGTCGGAATAGAACGTATGCTGGCTCATTTCGGCATTGGACGCGAAGAATCAATGGCATTCGGTGACGGTGCCAACGATATCGAGATGCTAGATTATGTAGGCACCAGCGTCGCAATGGGTAACGCTGACGACAATGTCAAAACACACGCCTCCTATGTCACCGACAGCGCTGACGATGAAGGCATTGCCAAAGCATTAAGACATTTAAGTGTAATCTAAAATAATAGCAAGCCAACAAAAGAGAAACTGAAAAAATGAAGAAACTGCTACTGTTTATGATATTGACTGTCGGAATGACACGTTTGCCGAGCCTTGAGGCCCAGCAAATCAAGGTCATTTCATTCAATATCCAAAACAGTGGTCACACTAAAGCCGACGGAAAGAACGCCTGGCATATTCGCAGAAACGCCGTAATGAAGATGATTGAGAAAGAAGCCCCAGATATAATGGGCTTACAAGAAGCTTTACTTGACCAATTGTCATCTATAGACCAATTGTTTCGCAACAAATACCGACGCACAGGTGTAGGAGCTGACAACGGACTGACTCGCGGCGAACACAACGCAATTTATTACGACAAAACAAAATTCAAACTGATATCAACCAAAACACGATGGCTGAGTGCAACACCTCAAAGAGTATCCAACGGATGGGACTCAAGGCATCCATACATTGTGACAATTGCCCGTTTCAGGTCAACAGAAAGCGGCAAAGAACTATACTACTTCAACACCAGACTTGACCCCGAATCAAACATCTCGCGCGTAGAGTCTATAAACCTATTGGTTGAGTTAATTCAAAAAGAGGTTCCTGAAGGCATTCCTGTTATATTGGGCGGTGATTTCGGTCTTGAGACATTAAGTCATCTTTTTGACAAACTAAAAAATGAAGGTCTAGAATCAGCTCGCGACATCGCTCCACGCAAAGACTACAAAAACACATACAACGGTTTTGGCAACGACGATGGGTCAATGGTCGACCATTTCCTCACACGAGACATCAACATTTTACGTTTCAGAACAATGACAAAAGGATATGGTGTTCCATATATTTCCGACCATTATCCTATCGTAATGGATATAGAGCTCTAGCATACTATAGACTCAGGAGTCCAAATTTGTCCTTTTTTTTCAGGATTCTGTCTTAAATAATAGCAGGCAACAAGTCCCATAGTATGTCGCATATTAATTTCAGAGACGTAAACTTCACCATTAGCACAAACCATTAAGTCTACCCCCAACGGCCCAATATAATGTTGCCAGATATTATCCACAAGCCATTCTTCAACTTTTTTCTTAACAGTTTGAAGACTAGTATTACTGAAATAGATGGTGATTCTACCGTCATCCCATAGTATATTCTCTCGATAAACGCCACTGCTGGTATTGAAAAAGGAATAGCCTGCAAAATGAGAATCAACATACTCGAGAGCAACATTGGCAACAACATTTCGGCGTGGTTCGGCAATAACGCACTGCTGAGCCACTACAGTCTTGAGCAACCAATCAATATCGAGCAGCGACAATTCACGATGCACCCAACGAATTCCACGGCCAGCACCAGACCAAGGGGCTTTCATAACCCAATCTTCGCCAATTGTGAGCAAAGATTGCATTTCGCTAACAGAGGTTACGGCGTAACAGTCCGGCTGTAAAGGTAATACAACAGAACGATGCTGCAGATGCCGCAAAAGATTTATTTCTTCATCATCGGGCATCAATACCGGGTCCACCCCCTGCTTGTATAGTTGACGGCACAACCGTGCATCCCATCCCCAAGGAATTATTCTATCCACCGTTACATTTGGATTGCAGCGTCGCCAATCAGAATAGCCGTCGGAAGCTATAGCGATAACACTGTTGCCATACACAATGTGCATTACACCAGCACCACGGCGGGCAAAGTCAAGTGCCGATGCCGGAGGAACATAATTAGGATCACCATTGGCAAGGCAAAGGTCGTGTTCAGGATTGAAAACACACAATGTGAGATTTTTAGACATAGTATTAAAAAAGAGGGGAGCCTGAAGCTCCCCTTTTTTTGAAATTTATTTCAAGATATTATTTGTTGACCTGGAATTTGGTGCAACCACTCTTGAAATACTCGCTGATTTGGTTTGCAGCAGCGATACCAGCGTTGATGTTGGCCTCTTCGGTCTGGGCACCCATCTTTTTGGGTGTAGCGAAGTAGCGACCTTCAAATGCCTTGAACTCGGCATCTGCATCAGGCATAATGTCGGTGATATACTTAAGGTCGGTACGCTCAGCCATCAGTTTGAGCAGTTCGGGCTCGTTGATGACTTCCTTGCGGGCACTGTTGACCAGGATACCACCCTTGCGCATCTTGTTCACGAGGGCATAGTTGATGCTCTGCTTGGTCTCTGCTGTAGCGGGGATGTGGAGGGACACTACATCGCAGGTTTCGAACAGTGCATCCTGGCTGGCGACGGCCTTGGCCATACCGCTCTGGTTGATCTGGTCGGCGGTGAGGAATGCATCGTAAGCGTAGACTTCCATACCGAAGCCCTTGGCGATGCGGGCCACATTGCGTCCCACGTTACCGAAAGCGAG
>JAEEMK010000057.1 GCA_016283175.1 Bacteroidales bacterium | reverse complement strand
GCGCCCGACCCCTCGCAAATCGGCATTGACGAAGGCGGTATGGAGCAGAGTCTCACAGTGTCGCCCAACCCCGTCAGCGGGCTGCTGACGGTTAGCGTTGGAAACGGAGACATCCGCACCGTCGAAATCATCGACCTGCGCGGAACCACTTACAAACAAGACTCTTTCAGCGGCCCGACCGCAACACTCGACATCTCCTCGCTGCCCACCGGCACCTACATCGTTCGCGTCAGCACCAACAACGGCATTGCCCACAAGAAGTTGGTTGTGAAGTGATGCAAAACAGAAGGTTAATAAACGAATAACAGACTATTTTGCAGGCGAAACGCCTGCAGATCTCTGTGGACAGGAATTACCACGAATTACCCAGGAATTTTTCATAAAAAAGGGGTATTTCGTGGTAGTTCCCGTTGCTTTTGACGACGATTAAATAACTACGGTGGGGCTACGCAGGGCGACGGATGCTTTTTTGGATTACGCAGGGCGACGGGTGACTACATTTGGCTACGCAGGGCGACACACCCCGGCCCTTTGTTTTTGTTCTCCGCTTCGCTATCGGGACGGCCACCGGCAGTCCCTTCACATCTCCGAGAGGGGTACGCGAAGCGGGGGGTGTGTCGCACCATAATAGCGACTATGGTGGGATTCATAATCAAAACAAAATCTCTCATCAGCAAAGCAGCTTTTCGCACCAGCAAGGCAGCCTTGGGGGCTTTTGGCTAAAAATCAACATATTGCGGATGTTGGTGTTTCACGGTGTATTTTAGGGTGCAAAAAAGGTGCATAGCATATACCAGCAAGGGCATATGTACAGTACTTGTACAGTATATGTACAGTATATGTACGCTTTGGAAGCGTACATATACTGTACAAGTACTGTACATATACTGTACATATGCCAGGGAATGTATACTGGAAACAGCATTTTTGTACCTTGTTGTACCTTGTGAATCAACACGAAAAGAGAACCGATGCAAAGGCCTTGTTGTCAGATTTTTACGACAATAGCTACAACTTTGCGGGAAATGGTGCGGCGGACGGCACAACAAAAGCAGGTTTTCGGCGTTATAGCAATGAATGGAAATAGGACACAATCCGCATAAGAGGTGCAAATGTTTTTGAAAAAAAAACATCCAAATATCAATAATTCGAAAGCTGGTGATACTAAATAACCATAGGAAACAAAACAAAAGATCATATATGCAAAACAAAAAACCGTTGGCATTTGCCTTATTCCTGACATTCACACTTATGACTACATTGCTTTGCGCCCAGCCGGGTGGTCCCGGAGGTCCCCCTCCGGGAGGAGGTTTTCCCGGCGGCGGTTTTCCCGGCGGCCAGCGCAGCAACCGTCAGATGCAGCAGACGCAGCAGAAAAGCTCGACGGTGAAGCAGAAGAAGAACGTCAAGGCTGGGTCGACCTTCAAGGTGGTGGGCTCGCTGATAGACAGCACGAAGAACGAGCCGCTGATGTACTGCAACGTCGCCCTGCTGGAGAAAGAGGACAGCAGCTTTGTGAAAGGTGCGTCGACCGACGCCAACGGATATTTCGAAATCCGCGAGGTGCCTGCCGGCGAATATTTCCTGAGGATAAGCTACATAGGCTTTGCCACACGCTTTGTGCCTGTCAGCGTGACCAACAACACCGCTTTGGGTACGATCAATATGAAACCCGGCGCGACGACGCTGAAGACGGTGACCGTCAAGGCTGCGCGACCTCTCTATGCCGTGGACGGCGAAAAGATGGTCTACAATGTGGCCGACGACCCGACCATACAGGCCGGAACGACCGAGGACGCGCTACAGAACGCACCGGGCGTGGAGGTGGACGTGGAGGGCAACATCACCCTGCGCGGCGTGAGCTCGGTGGAGATATGGGTCAACGACAAGCCGTCGAAACTGACGGCTGAGAACCTGAAGACCTATCTGCAGACCCTGCCGGCCAACGCCCTCGACCGCATAGAGACCATCACCAACCCTTCGGCCAAGTATGCCACTGACGCCGAGGCTGTGATCAACATCATCACGTCGGCACACATCAAGAAGAACCACTTTATCAGCTTTGGCGCCAACGCCGCCACACAGCCCAACGTGAGCCCCTGGCTGAGCTATACCTGGGCCAACGAGAAGCTGAACATCAACCTCTTCACCAACCTGCGCTACAGCACTTCGCAGAACGATTCGTGGAGCTGGAGCCGCACACGGCAGGACAATCCGCTCTATGCGGGCAACCTCGACTCGCTGCAGGATGTCATCTACGAGCGCGACAGTTCGTGGAGCGAAGGCCGCAACCTGAGCGGCAGCATAGGGCTGCACATCGACTACGAGATAGACAGTATGACCGACATCGGCGTGTGGGGCAACTTCAACCTCAACAGCAACAAAAGCAGCAGCGACCGCTGGCACAGCCGCGACGTGTATCTGCCAACGCCGTTCGCCTACCAGTATGATATGATGAACGATGTGAGCACGACCAATTTCTTCGGTATGTTCGGCGGCAGCTTCACCAAGAAGTTCGACCGCAACGGCCACAACCTGCGCGCGTTCCTGTTCGGCTCGACCTCGAACAATAACACCGGCACCAGCTACAGCCGACTGTACAACATCACCGACACCACGTCGACTTTCGACCAAAACACCTTCAAATACTATGACGACCCGTACCGCGGCACCGACGTCAGCCTGAGGATGCGCTACAACCGCCCCTACAGCAAGGACGGCGAGATGAGCTATGGACTCAACCTCGGCACCGACAACGACTACCGCGACTACCGACCCTACCTGCTCGACACCACTTACGACGACGGCGTGACGGTATTGAACGACAATATGCTTGACGCGCTGCGTCGCTTCACTTTCGAAGACCACAACAACGAGGTGGGCGCCGACGTGGAGTGGACCCATCGCTGGGGCGGCTTCACGCTGCAGCTGGGTATGGGCGCCAACCTGAGCCACGACCATTTCTCGTTCACAGAGACGGCAACGCCCGACGAATACACCGTGACGCATATCACCTACAACCCATCGATTCACCTCAGCTACCGCACGCAGTCGATGCACAACTACAAGCTGAACTACTCGCTGCGTATGCGCAACCCCTCGGCAACGGACCTGACGACCTACCGCAAATATACCGAGGACAGCTACAAGACGGGCAACCGCGACCTGTCGCAGAGCTTCACCCACAACGCCGAGGCAGGCTGGACCAAGTTCTTTATGTGGGGTAGCCTTGGCGTTGAAGGCTATGGGCGACTCTCGACCGGCGAGATCGACAACCTGACCGATGTCACCGACGCCATAGACCCCTATATCGGCCGCATCATACAATACACAACGCCATACAACATCGGTTCGTCGTGGCGCTACGGCACGTCGCTCAACGCCACCTACCGTCCCAGCGGCTTCTTCAACCTGAGGCTCTATGCCAATTTGTACGACTACGGCTACTCGATGCAGTACGACAAGCTGGGGCAGGAAGCCTACGAGGACAGCAAGTGGAGCTACAGCATCCGCCTGAATATGTGGACCAAGGTTTGGAACAAATACCAGATCCACGCCTCGGCCAACTACTCCTCACCCACCCTCGGACTGATGAGTACCCGCAGCGCCCGCTATTGGGTCAATATGGGTGTGCGCGCCGACTTCTTCAACCGCAAACTCAGCGCCTTCATCAACATTCAGGACATCTTCAACTGGGGCAAGAACATCGGCAACACTTCGTCGAACACCAACCCCTACTACCTCAGCGAGAGCAAGAGCCGCACCCTCAACAGCCGCTATATCACGGCCGGTATCACGTTGCGATTTGGCAAGATGGAGCTTGAGAAGAACAGCCAAAGCGGCAGTGAGGCGGAAGGCACCGCATCGACAACTACCAGCGAATAAGCAAATAAATATCTATAAAACAATCTATAAAGCACTGCCGCACACGACAGTGCTTTTTTTCATCGCAAAAAACGGCAAACACGGCACACCACAGGACTTGCACACAGTCCTGCGGCACCGTCAAGCGGATTTGCAAAACACACTCAAACAACAAAGTACAAAAAATATTGCAAAAAAATTTTGTAGGTATTGAAAAACTTTGTACTTTTGCAGCCGATTTCGAGAGAATTCTGGATACAGAAAGCGAAATTTTATAATTCGCAAACCACAATCCGAAATTGACATTGTCCTATGGTGTAACGGTAGCACATCTGACTCTGGATCAGCTTGTCTTGGTTCGAATCCAGGTAGGACAACAAAAACGCTCCCAAAAGGGGGCGTTTTTTTATTGTCCACAATCAACGATGGGCAAAACGATGCCCACCTCAAAAGCGTCACCGCAGTATGTCGCATATACGCAGCCGCGATACCAAGCCTGAATTGAAGGTGCAAAAAAAATGCTTCCGACAAGTGTTGCGGAAGCATTGTGAACTGTTTTTTCAGATAATGTTTCAGAAATTGCGGATTACGCTGACTTTGAATTTCAGAGTGCCGATGTTCTGCATCGACTGCATAGTCTGGAAGTCATTGTCCTTGATTTTGAATGTAATCTTGCCAGGCTCGATGTCGTATTCGATGCGTTCCTGGTAAAGATTGCCATTGTCGTCCTGCATATAGAGCGTATATGGCAGCTGGTTGTCGGGCTGACCGCCCTCGATGAGATAGGCCATAACGACACCGTGCATAATAACCTCTTCGTCAATATCGATGTCCTCCCAAGTGGAATAGGCATAATTGACCGTTGCCAAACTGGTGGTGGGGTCGACCGTCATAGCATATTCCCACTGGTTGGGATTCACCGTGTAATAAGAGGTGACAACGCGCGCTTTTTCGGAGCATCCTGTAAGCAGGACAAAAGCGGCAAGCATAGGTAAGATTAACTTTTTCATTGTTTTAAGTATTATTTTGTTATTACTTTTCTGTTGTTTATTCCACTGCAAAGGTAGTAATTTTTTTTGAATGCAAGACATTTAATGCACAATGTCCTTTTTCACGATGCAAAAGTACCAACACTTTAACAAGTAAAACCCGAATCGACGGACTATTTTCCCTTTACGAAACGGAAAAACCCGAAAACGCAGGTTTGGGAGGTGTGGTGCGGGCAAGGATGCCCGCGCTCAACAAGGAAAACTAATTTTTCATTCTTGCGGTTTATTTGATTTATTTATTTCTTCTTCTGATTCTTCTTCCACAAAATTGGAGAAATAATCATCCAATTGTTTTGGAGAAAGTGGAGGAATCACGGTATCAAAAAATTTTACTTCTTTATCCATTTTATATTGAGTTTTTTGCGAGAATGTTAGTTTAATGGCTTCGCAGGGGGGGGGGGCATTCAGGCGGATGACTTTCAACGCTTTTTTTTCAACTATTTCAACTGCACAATCGTAATTCCGTCGCCACCGAGGTCGACAGGAGCCGAGCAGTAGGATCGCACTTCTGGCATTGACTGCAGCTGTTGGCGGATGAGCGTTTTGAGTATGCCATAGCCCTTGCCGTGCAGTATGCGCAGGTCCTTTTCGCTCAGAAGCTGCGCCTCGTCAAGGAAGTGCTGCAGTTCGCCAAGAGCCTCTTCTGCACGGTGACCACGCAGGTCGAGAGTCGGGCTGAACGCCTTGCGCTTCTCGTTGATGTCGTCGTAGATGGACTGGAACCTGTTGTTGCGCTGTTGGGTCTTGTCGACAGGGATGGCCTTCTTGCGCGTCTTCTGCAGTCGGTCGATGGCAATGGTCATACGGACACTGTTGCTCTCGACGACAGCCTTTTTTCCTTTGAGTTCGACAAGTTGGCCAAAGGTGTCGCCGGCATCGATGCGCACAATATCACCAACCTGCAGCGGACCTTCGGCGGCCAATGTATCGTCCGGAGTTATACCGTCAGGACAAGGGGGTTCGGAACCAGCGGCGGCCCTGTGACGTTCACGCTGCTGGTGGCGCTTGCGGTCGTGTTCCTGCTGTTGTTTCTCTATTTCCTCGGCATCGTGGCGCATCTGCTCGCGAGCCTGCTGGGTACGCTCGCGCTCGGCATTGGCCTCCTTGATGTCGGCTATTGTGCGCTCGACGGTGCGATTGGCACCGGCCAGAATCTGGCGGGCCTGCTGACGAGCCTCGCTGAGGATGTCGTATTTCTTGCTTTCAAGTTTCTCGGTCAGGCGCTGATATTTGGTTATCACCTCGTTGAGAAAGTTATCGGACATTTCCAGTTCAGCGCGCTGACGGGCTATATCCTGCTTGTCGAGCTCAATCTGCTGCAACTGATGCTCGAAGTTGAGCATCTCGCCACCCACCTTGCCTTCGGCAGCTTCGAGTATGTCGAGCGGGAAGCCTATCTTGGTAGCTATCTCGAAGGCAAAAGAGCTGCCAGGGTGGCCTACCGACAGACGGTAGAGCGGCATCATACGCTCGGTATCGAAAAGCATAGCGCCATTGAGAATGCCGTCGTAGCGGTCGGCAAGCAACTTCAAGTCGGCAAAATGAGTCGTCACAACACCTAACGAACCACGGCGATAGAGTTCTTCAAGAAGAGCCTCGGCAATGGCACAGCCTGAACGCGGCTCGGTGCCGCCTCCAAGCTCGTCGAGAAGAAAAAGGGTCTTTTCGTTGGCCAATTCGAGCAGATGCTTCATATTCTGCAGGTGCGACGAATAGGTGCTGAGGTCGTTTTCGAGCGACTGCTGGTCGCCGATATCGATGAAAACGCTGTCGAAGATGCCGAATTCCGATGTCTCGCGACAGGGCACCAACAGACCGCATTGCAGCATATATTGTATCAACCCCACAGCTTTGAGGCATACCGACTTGCCACCAGCGTTGGGACCCGAGATGACGAGTATGCGCTTGCCGCCGTCAAGGTTCATTGCGAAAGGCACCACATCCTTACCCTGGGCGCGGTGGTTGAGGTAAAGCAGCGGATGGCGCGCCTCAAGCCAGCCTATCATTGGACGGTCGTTGACAAGCGGCATCACGGCATTAATGGACAGCGCAAAGCGAGCTTTGGCACGGATGAAATCAATCCGCGCCAGGAACCAGTAGGCGTTGACCAGCTGCTGCAGTTGCGGACGTATGTAGTCGGTGAATGCTGCGAGTATTTTCTGTATAGCATAGCGCTCTGCGAACTCCAGTTCGCGCAGGTCGTTGTTGAGTTCCACGACTTCGGCAGGTTCGAGGAATGCCGTCTGGCGCGTAGCCGATTCGTCGTGGATAAGACCTTTCATCTTGCGGCGATGCGTGTCGAGCATCGGTATCACCAGACGTCCGTTGCGTATGGTCACCTCGGCGTTTTCGGGTGCCCAGCCCTCACGTTTGGCACGCGACAGCGAGCGGCCTATCTGCGCATCAACCTCGCTGCGCTTGTGGCTCATCTGGCGACGTATGTCGAGCAATTCGGGCGACGCGTTGTCGTATATCTCACCTTTATCGTCAATGATTTTGTCGAGACGTTTAAGTATATTGGCGTCCAGGTCGATACGCTGTGCCATTTCGAACAGCGTCGGATATTTTACGCCTTCGTCGGCCAAAAGGAAACGAAGGCAGGAAGTCAACGTATGCAACGATGCCTTAAAGTCGACAAGTGCGTCGAAATCGATGACCGTGTTGCCCACCTTGAGACGCACCAGTTCCTCGCTGAGGTCAAAGAAGTCCTGCGACGGGAAGCTGTTCTCCATCAACAGTATTTGGCGGAACTCGTCGGTAAGGCGCAATTCGCGTATGATGCGGTCGTAATCGGTCAAGAACGACATTTCGGCGACCATACGCTCTGCCAGCTGGTTGGTGGTCTCCGCAGCCACCAGCTCTCGTATTTTATCGAAAGAAAGTTTTGATTCCATTGGTTTTACATCGATTAATGGGACTACCGTCAGCAATGTTCGTACTTGTCGAAATCCAAATTGAAAGGCCAATGCTGACGAAACGTGGCGAGTTTTTCGGCGGAGAGTTCGGCAGTAATAATGCGGTCGTAGGGCTTGGCGGCATCAAGCGACGGCGGTATCTCACTCATCGGCAAACCTTTGTAGTCGACGATGGCCGAGCAACCGGCATAGTCGATGCCCGTACTGTCGCGTCCGACGCGGTTGCAGCCAACGGCATAGGAGAGATTTTCGATGGCACGTGCTTTGAGGAGTGTGCGCCACGCTTCGTAGCGCGAGCCAGGCCAATTGGCACACACCAGCAGGATATCGTAATCCCAATCCGCCGAGTTGCGAAGCCACACAGGGAAGCGCAAATCGTAGCATACGGCAGGCTTGATGCGCCATCCGCGCCACTCGGCTGTGACACGGCGGACACCGCGTTCCAGCTGCGACGCCTCGCTGCTCATACGGAATGTGTGCGCTTTGTCGTAGTAGTCGAAACTGCCGTCGGGGCGCACAAGGTGCAGGCGATTGTATACGACGCCATTCTCCTTGACGGTCCAAGTGCCTGCAAACAAAGCATCATAGCGGCGAGCCATTGCAAGTGCAAAATCGAATGTCGCGCCTTGAGGTTCTTCGGCCTGCAACGCCATATGATCGCCAAAACCAGTGCTGAAAGTTTCAGGAACGACAAGGATGTCGGGATTTTGAGCACCAAAATCGAAGTTTTCAAAACTTTCTGCAACCTTGCGATAATTGGCTTCAGGATCTTCCCAAACGATGTTCTGCTGATAGATGGCAATATGTAGTTTTTCTTTTTTCATCGAACCAATAAACTTTTCATCAATCACTTACAATTACACACATAATCCCATCGTTTACGCGGCGACGGCAACAACTCCTCTATGGCCTGCTGGTCGTCCCAACTCAATGGGCATACTCGCAAGTCGATGAGTTTGAGGCTTTCATTCAGAGCTACAAAAGTTGGCGGAAACGATATTATTCCTGTACACCACAGTATAAGTTCCTGAAGATTCACAAGGTTGCCCATTGCGTCGGGCAATTCGAGTATCGGATTGCGACTGAGATTGATTCGGCGCAGACGAGTCAGCCTTCCCAACTCTGGCGGCACATTGCGGATGCGGTTGCGATGCAGGTTCAATTCTTCGAGATTGACGAGTGTGCCAATCTCGGGCGGGATGCTGTCTATGAAATTGCGACCAAGGTCAAGCTTACGAAGGTTGTGCATAGCAAAGACCTTGGGCGGAATCTGCCTCAGGCGTTTATAGTTGAGTTTCAAGATATATACCGAATCAGGGTTACGCACCTCTTTGAGCGACTTGTAGACACGGTCCTTTTGAGCAGAAGCGCAAAAGGCGAAAGTCAGAAGCAGTACGAACAACAGGAGTTTTTTCATAATTATCGGATATTTATTATTGAAATGGTTGCGTCAAGATCGCGCTTAAGTTGTGCCGACAGCTCATCCGGCGAGGCAAATGGCCTGATGTCGCGAATCCGGTCGACAAATTCGACCGTCAGCCGCTTTCCATAAATGTCGCCATCAAAACCAATCAAATGCACTTCCAACTCGCTGTGTTGCTGATTAAATGTGGGTTGTGCACCCAGATTTGTCATTGCTGCATATGTCTTTCCCTCGACCGTCGCACGGGTCGCGTAGACTCCTGCAGCAGGCAGCATTTTGGCACAATCGGCAGGATGTATGTTGGCTGTAGGGAACCCCAGCGAGGCACCAACGTGACGGCCGTGAACCACCGTGCCTGTAACGCTGTATGTTGTGCCAAGCATAGTATTTGCGAGAACTATATCACCGTCGGTCAACGCTTTGCGAATCTTTGTAGAGCTGATTTCTATCCCACCAAGCAACACCGGCTCGTCGCGCTGGATGGAGAATCCCTTTTCAGCAGCAAGCAACGGAAGACGGTCAAAATCATTATTGGAACGGCTGCCAAACATATTGTCGTAGCCAAGCAACAAAACACTCATATTCAAGCGCTCACACAAAAAACAGCGAGTAAAATCGCAAGCCGACAGCGAAGCTGTTTCAGCATCAAAATGCACAATGGCAACATTGCTGACACCGCACCCTTCAAGCAATGCCAGACGCTCTTCGCGAGTCGAAAGAAGCGACATCGTCGTCGACGGATAGAGTACCTGACGCGGATGGACATCGAAAGTGACAACCCACGGAGCAATACTCTTCTCTGCTGCAACCGCCTGAAGACACTCCAAAAGATGCCTATGTCCCAAATGCAAGCCGTCGAACATACCGACAGTGACAACAGTTTTAGCGTCTAACGAACTGATATTATCTATATTGAATACATTCATCTGATTTGCAAAGAAAATACAAAATTACAAAAAAATTTGTCAGTATAAAAAAAAGTTGTAATTTTGCAATCTCAAATCAAAACACATTTTTAATTTAAAACTTTAAAAAACAATTATTTATGCCTGCAAGAATCAGATTACAACGTCACGGTAAAAAGGGTCAACCCTTTTATCACATCGTCGTAGCGGATGGTCGTGCACCTCGGGATGGTAGATTTATTGAGAAGTTAGGCACCTACAACCCAATGACGAACCCCGCCGAAATCGTACTCAACGAAAACAAAGCCTGCGAATGGCTGAAAAACGGTGCTCAGCCCAGCACCACCTGCCGTCGCATCCTTTCGTACAAGGGTGTTCTTCTGAAACGCCACCTCCAGATTGGCGTTGAAAAGGGAGCCATCAGCCAGGAACAGGCCGATGTCAAATTCAACGAATGGAAACAAGCCAAAGAAACTAAAATCGCCAACAAGAAGAGCGAAATAGCCAACAACGACCGCAACGAAGCCAAAGCCCGTATGGAAGCTGAAAAGAAAGCCAACGAGACCAAGGCCGCTGCCATCGACGCTAAACGTCGCGCTGCTGCCGAGGCTGAAGCTGCCGCAAAGGCCGAGGCCGAAGCCACCGCTGAAGGCGAAGCTCCTGCCGCCGAAGAGACGACAGAAAACGCTGAGGCTTAATTGGTTTAGCACCAATTATCAACAAAAAGGATACGCCGCAAAAGCGTATCCTTTTTTTAAATATAAAGAAATAATAATCCTTAATAGTTTTACTCTTTTTTCCAATTAATAATCATACTCAACTCTCACTCAACTCTCACTCAACTCTCACTCAACTCTCATTCAACTCTCACTAATTCCCCAAACAAAACAATGTCCGTCTTATGACCAAAGAAGAATGCTTTCAACTCGGAAAAATCACAAAACCATTCGGCTATAAAGGACAAGTGATTTTCTTTCTCGATGTCGACGAGCCCGAAGACTACGCTGAACTTGATGCCGTGTTCGTCGAAGTCAAATCAAGCCTGATACCATATTTCATAAAAGATTTGAAAGTCAACGGCAACAAAGCGATTGTCACCTTCGAGGATATTGATGCAGAACAGGCGCTGGCGCTGGTGGGATGCAATCTCTTCCTACCGCTCAAAATGCTACCGAAACTGACAGGCAACCGCTTCTATTACCACGAAGTCATTGGCTGGAAGGTAGTTGACAGCGAAAAGGGCGACATCGGAATCATCGCATCGGTCATCGACTACCCCGCACAACCCCTGTTCCAAATTATGAAAAACGACAAAGAAATCCTTATTCCCATCATCGACCAAGTGATAAAAAAAGTGGACCGCAAAGAAAAAACTATGCACATTACCGCACCTAACGGCCTGATAGACCTCTATTTATAAGTTAACAACAGACGGTGTTGAATTATTTATTTCCATAAAAAGGAAAAACTGCGTACCTTTGCAAATCAAAACAAAAAAACCACCACTATGGCAACAACCGAAAAAAAACAGGAGAAGAAGTACTATACAAATGAGGAACTGCAGGAATTCAAGGAAATCATTCTCAAGAAGATAGAGGAAGCCAAGAGGAACTTGGAACTGCTGAACGCCGCTGTCGCCAACGAAGGCAACGACGTAACCGACACCTCGCCCACCTTCAAAACCCTCGAAGAGGGCAACTCAGTACTTTCTAAAGAGGAAAATTCAAAACTGGCTGCACGCCAACAAAAATTCATCAAAGACCTTGAGGCAGCGCTTATCCGCATCGAAAACAAGACCTACGGCATCTGCAAGGTCACCGGCAAGCTGATACCCAAAGAGCGCCTGCGCGCAGTACCGCACACAACGATGACCATCGAGGCCAAAGAAATGCAAAGCAAAAGAAAATAAAGTCCACAAAAACAAAGCACTAAATCCATCCCCGTCGTTCGGCAGAGATGGATTTTTTTATGCCCAGAGTTTAATCTATACGCGGTATTGCCTCGAAAAGGGTTTGCGTATACGGATCCGAAGGATGCAGAAAAAGCTCGTCGGCATCACCCAGTTCCACCATCTTGCCGGCGCGCATCACCATAATGCGGTCGGAAAGGAAATGCACCACCGAAAGGTCGTGCGATATGAAAATATATGTATAGTTGAACTGCTCCTTCAACTCGTTGAGCAAGTTCAGCACCTGCGCCTGCACCGAAACGTCAAGCGCCGATACCGACTCGTCACATATCACCAATTCAGGATTGAGTATCAACGCCCTGGCAATGCATATGCGTTGCCGCTGACCACCAGAGAATTCGTGCGGATAACGGTCAATCCATTCCGGCTGGAGACCTACACGCTCCATCAGTTCAAGCACTCGTCTACGGATCTCGGCATTGCGTTCACTTCGGCTTAAGCAATCACCTGTTAAATGGCGGTAGTTAAGCAGCGGCTCCGTTATTGTCTGCCCTACAGTCATTCGTGGATTAAGCGACGAATAAGGGTCTTGGAAAATGATTTGTATGCGTGGACGAAGACGACGCATCTCGCTGTTCGACATTTCATCAAGCCGTTTGCCATCATAAGTTATGCTACCCGACGAACTGTCGACCAAACGCATTATGGCACGCCCCAATGTTGTCTTTCCGCATCCCGACTCACCTACCAACCCAAGCGTCTCGCCGCGATAGACATCGAAACTGATGCCATCGACGGCCTTTAGCTGCTTTCGGGGTTTACCGAATAGGTTTTTCTCAAGAGTATATGTCACGTCAAGATTACGGACTTCCAACAATACGCTCCGCTCTCCGTTTTCTTCTTTCCTCGTTCCTCTTTCCTCTCCAGGTTTTCCGTATTCCGCTTTTCGCTCTCCATTCATAAACTCGTCGACTGTAGGCAGACGCCTGGGGCGACTGTCGAGCGGCGGGCGACAAGCCAACAGACCTTGAGTGTAAGGATGTCGCGGACAATGGAGGATGTCAGCTGCCGAGCCCTGCTCCACAATATTGCCGCGGTACATCACCACAATGTCATCGGCTATTTGCGATATTACGCCCAGGTCGTGGGTGATGAAAATGACCGATATGTTTCGGCTTCGTTGCAGTTGACGCAGCAATTCTAGTATGGTCTTCTGCACCGTTACGTCAAGCGCCGTTGTCGGCTCGTCGGCAATAACAAGGTCAGGATTGCAAATCAGCGCCATAGCTATCATCACACGTTGTTTCTGTCCGCCGCTGATTTCAAAGGGGTAGCTGTCAAAAATCTTCTCCGGACGCGGCAGCAACACCTCTTTGAAGAGCTCTATTGTGCGGCATCGTGCCTCGTCGTAACTCACATCCTCGTGCAGACGCAACATCTCGACAACCTGCGCACCGCATTTCTGCACAGGGTTCAAACTTGTCATCGGTTCTTGGAAAATCATCGCGATGCGGCTGCCACGCACACTTCGGAATCCTGTTTCGTCCAGCGAGAGCAAATCGGTTTGTCCATCAAGCAGAGCACTTCCTTCAACAGTAGCGTTCTTCGGTAACAATCCCATCAAAGCCATTGTACTTACACTCTTGCCGCTGCCGCTTTCGCCGACAATACCCAGCGTGCGACCGCGCTGCAGAGAATAACTGATATTCTCCACCACCTTGCGTCCATCGAAAGACACAGACAGATTCTTTACTTCAAGTATGTTGGTTTTAAGATTCACATTATTAATAACGTAGAAAAAAGAAAATATTTTGCCCAATGCAAAAAACTTATATAATCAAGCAGAAGAACGATTTTTTTCGAGTATAATGTTCTATTTTTCAAAAAAATCGTATATTTGCAGCGTTTTTCTATCGACACCAAATATTAAAAAACAACATAATTATGACAAAATCAGAGCAATTTATGGAAATGGAAGCCAAGTATGGCGCCCATAATTATCATCCACTACCCGTTGTACTTGCCAAAGGCGAAGGAGCTTTTGTGTGGGACTGTGAAGGCAAGAAATATTTTGACTTTCTGTCAGCCTATTCAGCAGTAAACCAAGGTCATTGCCATCCGAAGATTATCAAGGCACTCTGCGACCAGGCTCACGAACTGACCCTCTCGAGCCGTGCTTTCTACAACAACTGCCTTGGCGAATGGGAAAAATACGTCACCGAATACTTTGGCTATGAGAAGGTGCTGCCTATGAACAGTGGCGCCGAGGCCGACGAGACGGCTCTGAAACTGGCCCGTCGCTGGGGTGTCGTCAAGAAAGGCATCAAGAACGACGAGGTTATGATTGTCTGCTGCGAGGGCAACTTCCACGGCCGCACCATCACCATCATCACTATGAGCAACGACCCCGAGAGCTACGCCAACTACGGTCCTATGACTCCCGGTTTCATCCGCATACCTTACAACGACCCCGATGCACTCGAGAAGGTGCTGAGCGAGCACGGCGACAAGATTGCCGGTTTCCTCGTCGAGCCTATCCAGGGCGAGGCTGGCGTCTATGTCCCCGATGAGGGTTACCTGAAGAAATGCTACGACATCTGCCACAAGCACAACGTTCTGTTTATGGCCGACGAGGTACAGTGCGGTATCGCACGTACTGGCAAGATGCTGGCTTGCGACCACGAAGGTGTGCGTCCCGACATCCTCATCCTCGGCAAGGCCCTTGGCGGCGGCGTGGTGCCCGTAAGCTGCGTATTGGCTGACGACGACATTATGCTCAACATAAAGCCCGGCGAGCACGGTTCGACCTTCGGCGGCAACCCCATCGCCGCTAAGGTTAGTATCGCTGCCCTGCAGGTCATCAAGGACGAGCACCTGATGGAGAACGCCGAGCGTCTGGGCAAAATCTTCCGCGACGAGATGTCGGCCTTCAAGAGCCCGATGATCGAGAAGGTGCGCGGCAAAGGTCTGCTCAACGCCATCATCATCAAGCCCCGCAACGGCAAGGAGGCTTGGGATGTGTGCCTGAAGATGCGCGATATGGGCGTGCTGGCCAAACCGACCCACCAGCACATCATCCGTTTCGCTCCTCCGCTGGTCATCACCGAGGAGCAGCTGCGCGAGGCCATCGAAATCATCAAGAAGGCCATCGCTTCGTTCGAATGATTTGAATCATTTTATTTGTTTTAGGGCCGCCGCCACTGCGGCGGCCCTCTTTATTTTTATAGTATGAAAAAACTGATCACCATAGCTTTAATACTAGCACCTATGCTGCTTCCGGCACAGAACGAAGCAATAACGTTCAGCCGACAGACCCGTGACTTTGCTGATGAACAGAGAGAAGAGACCGATCCAGTGATACTTAAACGTATCGAGGACTGGAAAGACTTAAAGTTCGGTTTTATGGCTCATTGGGGCATATACACGCAGTGGGCCACCGTCGAGTCGTGGAGCATTTGCAGCGAACCTTGGATTGACCGCAAGGACGCCCCCTACGACGAATACAAACGCCAGTACCAGGCACTCAACACAACCTTCAACCCCAAGAAGTTCAATCCCGCAAAATGGGCAAAAGCAGCAGCACAAGCCGGAATGAAGTATATGGTTTTCACCACCAAACACCACGACGGATTCTGTATGTACGGCACCGAAGAGACCACCTATTCGACCGTGCATAGCAGCTGTCCTTTCTTCAAGAACAAGAACAGCGACATCACCAAGGCCCTTACCGATGCCTTCCGCCAGTACAATATGTGGATTGGCTACTATTTCTCAAAACCCGACTGGCATTGTCCCGACTACTGGGCTCCGGAGTGGGCTACGCCCGACCGCAACGTCAACTACAGCATTGCCGACAAGCCCGACCGCTGGCGCCGCTACTGCGATTTCACCTACAACCAGATACGCGAGCTGACGCACAACTATGGCGACATTGATATCCTGTGGCTCGACGGCGGCTGGATACGTCCCGAGTGGAGCGTCAACGACGAGACGCGGCCCTGGCTGGGCTGCAGCGGACAGATTCAGGACATCAATATGCCCCGCATAGCCAAGATGGCGCGCGAGAACAATCCCGACCTGCTTATCGTCGACCGCAGCGTGGGGGGCAAGTACGAGAACTACCGCACGCCCGAAAAGCAGGTGCCCGACACCGTCCTACCCTACCCCTGGGAGACCTGTATGACGATGGGCGACAGCTGGTCGTATGTGCACAACGACAACTACAAATCGACCAACGAGTTGATACATATGCTGTGCGACATCGTGGCCAAGGGCGGCAACCTGCTGCTCAACGTGGGCCCCGACGCTAACGGCGAGATACCGGAACCCTGTCTCAAAAGGATGGAAGAAATCGGCGTCTGGCTGAAGGACAACGGCTACGCCATCTACGGCACCCGTCCCCTCAAGCCCTACGCCAAGGACCGTGTGCGCTACACGCAGAGCAAAGACGGTATGCACCGCTACGCCATCTACCTACTCGACGACGGCGAAGTGCCACCGTCGCGCATCGAAGTCGACGGCCTTGTCTACCGCATCAAAAAGAAAACCAAACACGCCGTGGTAGTGGAACTGATGTAAAATAAATCGGGCAACTCGAATGAGTTGCCCGATTTTTTTTTGGTAGGTACAACCGTTATCTTTTCGCACCATTTTCTTGAAGACCTAGAGAAGATATGGGCATTACGAGAATACATTCCAGACACAACAAAACCGATATATTCTTTAAGGAACTTCTATTAATTGCCTCGAAGAGGCACACTCTCAATAACCCCGCACGTAGTGTGGGGATAATAAGCAACATAGAAACAGCGCCCTGGATGGACGCGCTCTCAAAAGAGAATTTCTAGAAGTTGCCTTTAATTATTAGGTGATATTTTGCCAGTTGAATAATAAGTCGTATCTTTGCAGTTCAAATTCATCGTATAATGATTCCGTATAAAAACATTAATCTAACCAATCGCAAGCACATTTCAAAGGTATGCTTGTTGGTGACTATTTCGTTTATATGTATGTGCCAATCTGCGCAAGGACAAACATTTTCCGTGGTCACTCCAAGCAATCACACCGTTTATTTCCAGCTTGAGGATGACGGAGCAGAGGCAACTTTTTGTTCTTATAGTATGCCTAATTATGGCTCATCATTGGCTGGTACATTGATTATTCCAGACAGCGTGGAATACAACAACGTTATATATCCTGTCACCTCTGTTGGTTACAATGCGTTTCATCACGCCTACGGATTGGATACGCTTGTGCTTCCAAACACCATCACGGCGATAAAACAAGAAGCTTTTGCCGGTTGTTCGGATTTGGCATCGGTTACAATTCCCAATTCGGTGATAACGATTGGAAATGTGGCTTTTGGTGCGTGTCACAACTTGTCCGATTTGACCATTGGTGAATCGGTGGTTACTATTGGTAACCAAGCCTTCGATGCCGACACGGCTCTTGTTACCGTCATCATACCGAACTCCGTGGTTTCAATTGGGCAGGCTGCGTTCTCACAAAACTATAGTTTGCGAACTGTAAGATTTGGAAATTCGGTGACAAGCATCGGATTTGCTTGTTTTACACATTGTCCTCATTTAGATTCACTGATATTTGTCACAGAGGTTTCCCCTTACTATGGGGGTGAGTTTTGGGGGTCACCCGATACGCTCAATATCATAATTCCCTGTGGGTCTTATCACTCATACTCCAATTATTTTGGCACTCAACACCACTACACCGTGCCAACAGTAGGACTAACAATGACAGCGTCTTCTTCTCAGCCACAATGGGGTAGTGTCACAATTTTGAAAGATGCCGACTCGAATATAGTCCGCTGCGATTCAAGCGTGGTCGTTAAGGCAATGCCTAATTATGGATACCATTTCCAGCAATGGAGCAACGGAAGCAATAGCATACAGGATACTTTGTATATCAATAGTGATTCTTCAATCAGCGCATCATTTGCAAAAAACCAGTAT
>JAEEMK010000056.1 GCA_016283175.1 Bacteroidales bacterium | reverse complement strand
TATGTACAGTATTTGTACAGTATATGTACAGTATATGTACGCTTCTAAAGCGTACATATACTGTACATATACTGTACAAATACTGTACATATGCCTATGCAGGTCTTGTGAGTGGTTGGTTTACAGTGTGTTGGAAAGTTGATTTCTCCTTGGTTATACAAATGGTTTATTTTCAGCTTGGTAGGGGTTTGTTATCACCGTGGAGTGTCGCTTGCCAATGAGTGACAACTTTTCAACATTGTGTAATAAAAGCGTTTTTGTTACGTTATTTATTTGTCCTCTGCAATGGTTGGAGGCGGGTGGTTGGATTGTTGTATTTCAGCATTGACTATCTCGAATTGTTTAAACTATAAAACATTATAAGCCATATATGAAGAAATATTCTTATCAGACCGAAGGAACTTGCTCGTTTCAGATTGATTTTGAAGTGGATGACGATGGACGTTTGCACAATGTGCAGTATTTGGGCGGCTGCAACGGCAATTTGCAGGGAATAAGCCGCCTGGTTGAGGGTATGCCTGTCGAGGAGGTGCGCGCCAAACTGGGAGGCATACGCTGCGGGTTCAAGGATACGAGCTGCCCCGATCAGCTGGCTCGTGCTTTGGGCGAAATTGAAGGCTGCTGATAACTCTTATTTTATTGTTTATGGATTTGTAAAGGTTTTGCTATGAGGATTTTGCATACTGCCGACCTGCATCTGGGACAGATTATGTACCAGTACTACGAGAGGTTTGACGAACACCGTCATTTTTTCCGTCAGATTGAGGAGTGGTGCGAGATGTACCGTCCTGATGCGCTGCTGGTGAGCGGCGACATCTTTGACATCCAGCAGCCCAGCGCCGCTGTCAGAGACTTTTTCAACAGTTCGTTTGTGGCGCTGCACAGACGTTTCCCGGATGTGAAGATTGTCGTCACTGCCGGCAACCACGATTCGGCAGCGCGTGTGCAGGCCGACCGCGAGGTTTGGGGCTTGTCCGGTGTCAAGCTGGTAGGTCACGGCCCGGCTTTTGACGTTTCTGCCAGCGACGATGGCTGGCAAGACCGTTTCATCGTCGAACTGCCGTCGGGTTTCATCGTTGCGTTGCCTTTTATGTCGAGCCTGCGCAGTGAAATCCTGCAGTCGCTGCTGGACTGCGTGGCGCAGCGCAACAGCGATGGACGGCCTGTGGTGATGATGGCTCACCAGGCTGTGGCGGGCAGCAACAGTGAGGGCCATACCGATATCGGCAATCTCAAGGCTTTTGCTATAAATGAGCTGGGCAGTGGCTACGACTATCTGGCTCTTGGACATATCCATCGTCCGCAGACGTTGGGTTTCGACATCGGCGACGAAAGCAGGGAGCAAAGCACGTATGCGGCCGGCATTGCCCGTTATGCGGGCAGCGCGCTGCACGTGAGCTGCGATGAGCAATACCCTCACACGGTCAGCCTTGTCGACATAGACCGCCATAACGGTACGGTAGAATTGAGACGTCTGAGAATCGACGAATTGAGGCATTTCTATGTCTTGCCGCAGACAGGCGAGCCGGCATTCCAGTCGGCCGAGGAACTATATGACTCTGTCGACCGTTTCTGCAACGAGAACGGTCGCGGATATATACGCCTTCGTGTCGATGCTGGCTGTGCGTTGCCTGTTGATTTTCAGCAGACTATTTATAAAAAACTAGAGTCGACCGACAACGAGGTGCGATACAATCCGCAGATTATCCGCGAGAATGAGGCTGTGGATGAGGAATCCTGCGAGAAACCGGTTTTTGAGGTCGCCGAATTGCAACAGATGTCCAACCCACTGGAATTCATTAAGAAAACGATGGACAATTACCCGGAATTGAAAATAGAGGAGATAGAAAAAGATTTTCTTGAAATTGAAGAGGAAATGCGGAAAGGAGACAGTGGCAAATGAAAATACTTGAGCTTCACCTGAGAAATATCGCCTCGATTGAGAAGGCTGACATCAATTTTGAGAAAGACGCCGGTCTTGTTGATCCCGACACAGGCAAGGCAGCGCAAAAGTTCCTCATTTTCGGCGACACAGGCACTGGCAAGTCGGTGCTGCTCGACGGCATAGCTATGGCTTTGTATGGCAATACGCCACGTGTGAAAAGTGTCGAAAACCGTCTGCGCAACACCTTCACAACGTCCATTGGAAGCGAGATGAGCATTACCAGTATAGAGCAATATACGCGCCTTGGAATCAGCGAAAAGGACGAATGCTACAGCGAGGTTGTCTTCTTGGGCAACGACGGTGTGACCTATCGTGCCAAAATGCAGCTTGGCTATAGGAAGTCCAAGGGTATGCTGCGCAGTTATCGGCGCTGGTTCTTGTATGAGGGTGACAAGGATGTTCTGGAGGGCGAACAGTGCGGAAAGGCTATCGAGAACGCCGTGGGAATGAACTTTGAACAGTTCAACCGTATGGCTATGCTTGCACAGGGTCAGTTTGCCGACTTTTTGTGTGGCGGTCGAAAGGAACGTTCCGACATATTGGAAAGGCTTACGAATACGAGAATATTCTCCGTCTATGGCAAAGCTGTCCACGCTATCTACGACCGTAAAAAGGGTGCTTCGACTGCTGCCGAGAAGGCGTATAGGACAGCAGAAGGGTTTGTCTTCCCTGACGACGTGCGCCAACAATATGAAAACCAGCTGCAAGAGGCGGACGAAAAGCGTAGTGTGGCTTCGCAGCGAAGGAAGGGATTGGACTTCCAAATCAAACTGGTGACAAAAATATTGGACGGCATAGAGAGGAAAACTGTTTCGGAAAAGCATCTGGAAACGCTTCGTTCTGAGATGGCTGGCGAAGAGTTTGTGTCGTTGAGGAACCTTTGTCGCGACTGGGACGCAACCGAAAAAGAGCGCCGCAGTATGGACGAGATGAGCGCAAAACGCAAGGCTCTTGCCGATGCTTTGGAGAGGGAAGGTGAACTGAAATCCCGTTGCGGCCTGCTGATGGCTGATCTGGCGGAAAGAGAGAGGGTGTTTTTAGTCGAATCGGAAAAACTGAAAGTCGAATTGGATTGGCTGGAGGAACGCAAGGAGCGCGACAGACTTTATTCGGAAGCCACCGCGGTGTGCTCGCAGATGGAGCAGTACCAACGCAACAGTGCCGCACTTGAAGCGTTGCACAGGGAGAAGACTGGAGCTGAGGAACGCGTCGAGCCTCTCGCGAAAGAACTGGCATCGGCCGAGAAGGAAAGAGCGGATGCCGCCGCCGATGTGAAGACTGTGCAGGATGCTGTCGACAGCGTGCTGAAGAAAATAGAGGAACTCGACCCCCGAAAGCTGGATGCCGACATAAAAAACATTCTGCAGTTCAAAGCGGCTTACGAGAAGCTGCGTGCGGATTATGAAACTTGGATTGTCAAGGTGGAGTCTCAAAAGGAGTTGGAGTCGGCTTTGTCGAAGCTGAAAGAAGAATTGGAGTCAAAGAAAAAAAATCGCAACGAGGTTTCGGAACGCTTCGCCACGGCACAGCGTGCCTATGAGAAAGCTATGCGCCGTCTGGCAGCCATCGACGCAAGTCTGGACGAGAAACTTGACGAACTTCGCCAGATGATTGTCAACGAGCATACCGACATCTGTCCGCTCTGCGGTCAAAAGATTGCAGACACTATTCTGACTAAGGAACAGTTTGCCCAGCTGGTGACGCCATACGAAGAGGAACGCAGGCATACAAAGGAAGAGGTCGAGAAGGTGCAGGCGGAACTGAATGCAGCCACAGGTGCCGTAGGCTCTGCGGAAAGTCGTGTGAAATCGCAGGAGGAGCAATTGCGGAAACTGACCAATGAAGTCGAAGGAGGAAGAGATGCTCTTGCCACGCGTATGGCCAAGGCAGGCATTGACAAGACCGGCGATGTCGACAAAGCCATTGCCGACAAACTGCTTCAAGTGGCTGATCAGGAAGCTTCCCTTGACAAGAAACGCAAAATGCTGTCTGATTTGCAGGAGGAAATGGATGCCAAACTTAAGGGGAAAAAGCCGCTTGACGACAAGCTGAATGCTGCCACGGATCGGCTGGCCTCGGTCAAGGGAAGTGTAAAGCACAATGCCGACAGGATAAGCGAATTGGCGGAAAAAGCCAGGAAAGCTAAGCAGGACTTGGAAGCGGACTCCCAACAGCTGGAAATGAGATTGGCACTATGGTTTCCCGGCTGGCAGGAACACCTCGACGAAACGGTTGAGCAGTTGAAGGCTGAGTCGTCGGAATATCTTGCAAGAAAAAAAAGTTACTTGGAGGCGGATGCTATGCAAGCCAGACAGCGCGACCTTTTGAACAGCATTAACGGCATCAAGGATTCTATCGCAAGGCAGCATTCCGATTGGACCGCTGCCGACGTGATGCCGCAATTGTGCAGCGATCCGTTGAAAGAGTGGAATGAAATGTCGTCGCTGTGCAGCGTGGTCGACAACACATTGGCAGAATGTCGCAAAACGATTGCTGCTTGCGAGGATGTGTTGAGTCAATGGCGTCAGCATAGCGGCAAGGACGAAAAGTATCTTGTGGATTTGGTTTCCAGACGTGATGACGTGTCGTCGGCAAGAAAATACGTCGCAGATATAGAAAGCAACATCAAAGCGTGGGAAAAGAGTCTTGGTGATGCTTTGGCCGCCATAGTTGAGGCTCGCAAGGCACTTGGTCTTGCAGATGGCGACGAAGTGCCCGACAAGGTGGAGCTTGAAAGGCTGTATGCAGAAGCCGAAGCTGGTGAACGTGATGCCACCGAACTATATACGAAGGCCAAAACCACACTTGAAACCAATGCGATGCATCAGAAAAAACTTGATGCAGCAGAGCTGGAATACAAAAAAGCACAAAAGGAAAACGACCATTGGCACTTGATGGACAAGTACTTCGGCGGCGAGAATGGCGATAGGTTCCGCAATTTGGTGCAGACACACATATTGACACCGCTGCTGAACAATGCAAACCATTATTTGAAGAGGATTACCAATCGCTATACGTTGACCTGCAATTCCGAGAACGAGCATCTGTCGATATTGGTCTTGGACCGTTTCAATCGCAACGAGGTGCGCAGCGCGGCGGTGCTGTCGGGAGGCGAAAAGTTTATGATTTCACTCGCCCTTTCGCTCGCTTTGTCATCCTTGAACCGTCCTGATATGAATGTCAACATTCTCTTCATCGACGAAGGTTTCGGCACTCTCGATCAGGAGTGCCTCGACAGCGTGATGAACACGTTGAGTCGTCTTGGTGAGATAAGCGGCCAAAGTGACCGTCGTGTAGGCATTATTTCACATCGCGAAGAGTTGCTGGGATGCATTCCCAACAAAATAAAACTCAAAAAGGTGGGCGAGGGGCGCAGCAAGGTGGAAATTGTATATGAGCCTTGAAAATCAAAAATTATATGTATATTTGCATATTGGCGCTGTGTCTTATAGAATACGCTATATTGTTGGAAATAACACAATTGGGTAATAAATAAACAATGCTGATATGATGAATGTATTACAATTGAACTGCTGCTTTGCATCTTGCAGCGTGGCCTGTGCCGTATGCCTTATGTTCTTGATTTTGGCCATTATCGGTATGTCATTGCTTTATTGCTACAAATGTAAGCAGCTGAACGCTAAAAAGGAAGAACGCGAGCAGAGGAGGCAATGGGAGGTCGAAGATATCTGTCGCGAGCGTGAGTGGAAAGAGAAAGATCGCAACCGTGACGACAAGGAATACAATCGTAAGGTATTGGTTGAGGATCGGGAGTTTGAACTTAAAAAACAAAAACTCCTATGACAAAAAGGCTGAGAAAAGGAATCCTGACATTTGACAGGATTCTTTCTTCCAACTTGTGGAAGCAGGGACTGGTACTGTTGATTATGATGGTACTGGCATTTGTCTTGTCGTATGCAATGCTGTCGTTCTCGGGTGCAGAGTGGGAGAAGTTTTGCGATGCCAACAAAATGAGCAAATGGTCGTTGCCGCTCTATCTTCTTATTGATACCAATGCTCTTAACACGCTGTATATTTTTGATGCGGGAAAGGACGTTGATGTTCAAGGATGGATGCTGTTTGTAAGTGGATTTACATATTTACTCGGAGTCTTCCTTTTCAGCGGAATGATTATTTCCTTGATAACAAACAGTATAAGCCGCCGTGTCGACGATCATCGCGGTGGCCGTGTATTCTACCTTCTTTCTGGCCATTATGTCATTATGGGATACGACGATATGGTTCCAGCCATCATCTTCGACATTTTCAAAAGGGACAAAGATGCCTATGTACTTATACTGACGGCCGTAAATGCTGAGAAAATAAGGGAGTGGCTCGCCAAGTCGGTGGCAAGCAAGCTGATGGAACGCATCATCGTCAACTATGGTCACCGTACAATGAAGGAGTGCTATCCGAAAATACATCTCGAGGCTGCCAAGGAGATATTCATCGTCGGACGACGCAATATTGAGACCCACGATGCGATGAATGTCGAGAATGTAGACAGCATCTGCAGCTATTTGTCGGAGCTGAAGAAAGAAAAAGGCGACAGCATAACGCTTCCGCAGCGCATCACTTGTGTCTTTGAAGACTTGGACACCTACACGGCTTTCAAGACTACGGAGATTTTCGATGAGGTCAACCAGCTGGGCATTTCTTTTATGCCTTACAATTTCTACACGGGATGGGCCAAGCAGGTCTTTGTCAAGGGCAATTATATTGACAAGCAGGATAGCGGCAATCCTATAAGTTATCCTGCTATGTTGCGCGAAAAGGGCGACGAGGAACGCTACGCTCATCTGGTCTTTGTGGGTATCACAACCTGTTCGGTGGCGATGTCTATCGAGGCTGCCAATGTCCTGCATTTCCCGCTGCGCAAGGACGAAAAAATGCGCAAGACGCGCATAACTTTCATCGACAAGAATGCCGACCAGGAAATGGCCCAGTTTGTCACTCGCTACAGACACTTCTTCGATGTCGAGCCTCCGCTGTATGAGGACTTGAGCGATGACAATGGATGCGGCATAAAACGTCTGGGAGACGAGGGGTTCCTTGACACGGAGTTCCATTTTATCAAAGGCGACGCCTTCTCCAAGAAGGTTCAGGATGAACTGTGCAAATATGCTACTGACAAAAACCAATCGCTGACCATATTCATTGCTATGCGCAATCCCAAGGACAACTTCACCTTTGGAATGAATATGCCCGACACCATCTATCAAACCGACACGCCGTTGTTCATACGTCAGGACCGCTCGGACAATTTCGTCACCAACCTTCGCTGTCAAGACTCTTACAATGAGAAGATATATCGTTATGTTGAAAATGGCGCACTCATAGAGGTGAAACGTAAGGGACGCTTTGCCAATATCTATCCTTTCGGTATGATTGACACTGGCTTCAGCCGCGACAATGTTTCCCTGCAACGTGCCAAACTCATCAATTTGCTATACACTATCGGCGGTAATCACGATGGGTTGACAAATACAGTCATAATGGCAAAAGCCGAGGAGCTGTGGGTCGACAGAAAAGTCGCCGACCGTTGGTCGAGCCTTTACAGTGCTTACTCCATCAATATCAAGCTCGACACGCTGCGGCGTATGAGGGGGTTGGAACATACCGACCTCTCTGCCGACCGTCAGGAGCTTACTGACAAAGAGGTCGATGCTCTTGCCGTGGTTGAACATAACCGATGGAATGTCGAGAAACTGCTTATGGGTTTCCGCACGCCGACCGAGAACGAGGATAAGTATCTGCACAAAGAATTCTCCGAAAAGCTCGTACAAAACAAATATGTCTTCATCCATCACCATATAAAACCATACAAACTAATCGACAGCCAGGTGAACGACTGTATGATTACACGCAATATCCCCTGGATTCTTAGAATGACTGAGCATAGAGAGAACGAAGAAACTAATTGAAGAAGATGAAGCTTAACTATCGTCCGCATTCGCCGCTGGTTGCCGCGGCTCTCAACATACTGCTTGCCTACGCTGTCTATATGCTCTGCCGTGTGGCTTATGTGTGGGAAAACTGGACCATCTTTGCACAGGGCTGGGACAATCTCAACCTTTGGAACATCGTAAGGGGAGGCTTGCGCTACGATGGAGCCGCCATTGCCTACACCAACTGCCTTTACGTCATACTGATGCTGCTGCCTGTCATTGCTAAGGAGAAAAGCTGGTGGCAGACATTGTGCAAGTGGTATTTTGTCGTGGTCAATTCGCTGGCAGTGGCTGTCAACCTCTGCGATGCTGTCTATTCGCAATACACAGGACGCCGCACCACCAGCACCTTCTTCAGCGAGTTTGGCAACGAAAACAATCTCGGCAAAATATTCACCACCGAGCTCCTCAACCATTGGTATCTTGTGCTGGCAGGCGCCGCTATGATAGCGCTCCTCTGGCTGCTCTACACCAAACCGCAAGGCGACCTCGAGAATGCCGGCAGCCAGGATGTGCGGCGGCGCAGCCGTTGGACGCAATCCCTAGCTCTGACTCTGGCTTTGCCGCTTACAGTCGTTGCTATGCGTGGCGGCATCATCAACACCTACCGTCCTCTCTCCCTGGCCGATGCCAACCAGTATGTCAACCAACCCAACGAGGCTGCAATCGTGCTCAACACTCCGTTCTCGGTCATACGCACCATCGGCAAAAGCAGCTTCGAGGTGCCGCACTATTTCGACGACGCCAGAATGCAGGCTCTCTACACGCCTGTGCATCTGCCCGACAGCAGCGCCGTTCCGACGCATCGCAATGTCGTTGTGCTGATTGTCGAAAGTTTTGGACGTGAATACATAGGCTTCTACAACCGCACTCTCGACGACGGCACCTACAAGGGCTACACACCGTTTGTCGACTCGCTGCTGGGTGTGTCGCTCACCTGGCAGGAAACGTTTGCCAACGGACGCACCAGCATCGACGGAATGCCTGCTGTGCTCGCATCAATACCTATGTTCATCGAGCCTTTTTTCTTTACTGGCTATTCGCTCAACAAAGTCAGCGGCATACCCGGCGAACTGTCCAAGATAGGCTATTCGTCGGCCTTTTTCCACGGCGCCGACAATGGCTCGATGGGCTTCCAGGCGGCAGCACGCTCGATGGGCTTCGAGGCCTACTATGGGCGCAACGAGTATGATGCCGACAGCCGGTTCGGCGGCGAAGCCGATTTCGACGGCACTTGGGCCATCTGGGACGAACCTTTCCTGCAGTATTTCGCCACCAAGATGGGCGAGATGCGCGAGCCGTTCGTCACAGCCGTCTTCACCGCCTCGTCGCACCATCCGTTTGTCATTCCCGAACAGTACAAAGAGACATTCCCTGAAGAAGAGCTTGTTATGCACAAATGCATACGCTATGCCGACCACGCCCTGCGCCGTTTCTTCGAAACCGCCAGCCGCCAGCCGTGGTATAACAACACTATCTTCGTTCTCACCAGCGACCACACCAATATGAGCAACCACGACTACTACCGCTCGCCCATAGGCCTTTTCCGAGGACCCATACTCATCTTCGACCCCTCGGGACAGCTGCCGCGCGGCATCCGCAAGGGTGTGGCACAGCAGATTGACATTATGCCGACGCTGCTCGGCATACTTGGCTACGACAAGCCATACCTTGCTTTCGGTCGCGACCTGATGGATACCGCCGAAAGCGGATGGACGGTAAACTACAGTGGCGGAATATACCAGTACCTCGAGGGCGACACGCTCATCCAGTTCGACGGCAACAACGTCACCGGCACATACAACATCGTGCGCGACCCTCTGATGAAAAAGCCGCTCAAGACACCGCCGTCGCACCATCTGCAAAAGCTGCAAGCCATCATACAGCAGTATATGCAGCGTATGGTAGGCGACAAACTGACCGTCGGACAACCCCCCAAAGAATAAGAATACTTCCCCTTTCTCAGAAATGAATCTTGATTTTTAACTCTATATGTAAATGAACACCGTACTCATCATTCTCGCAATTCTCCTCGTTCTTGTCGGCATCGTCGGCTCTGTCGTGCCGGGTTTGGCGGGTCCGCCCTTCAGCTGGGCAGGTCTCCTGCTCATCCATCTCAGCAGCGCCGCCGATTTCAGCACCGCATTCCTCGTCGGCACAGCTGCTATTGCCGTCATAATCACCATACTCGACTACATCGTTCCCTCGTGGAGCACCAAGCGCCACGGCGGCAGCAAAGCCGGCGTCACGGGATGCAACATAGGCCTTGTCATCTCCATTGTAGGTCTTCCTTTCGGCCCTACCGGCCTTATAGGCGTGATATTCTGGCCTTTTGCCGGTGCCTTCGTCGGCGAACTCATCAGCGGCAAGCAGAGCCGCGAAGCCCTCAAGGCTGCCTGGGGCGCCTTCCTCGGCTTCCTCACCGGCACAGGTCTAAAGCTCGCCTACGCCATCTTTGCAATAATCTTTGTGGTCAAGGAACTTTTCTGACGCCGCTACGCAAGCATCCTTTCCCGTGGAAAAGAGAAGTGGTCTCCGACACCACGCTCTCCATCCTGGTTTTTTTGTCCTCCGCTTTTGCAATTGAGGTTAAAGCAGATTCTTTTCACATCTTCGAGATGGAATGTCTGTGCAGCCTACTGATAGCCTGAATTATATGTATTTGGAGACTCCTCCGACGGCTTCCGCTCCATACTCTCTTGTTGTGGAGTGCCCGAAGGGCGTGGTGTGTCGCATTGTAAAGCGGTATCATCCTCATCCTGAATTTCTTCCACCACCCATTCCTCCATCGAAAGCACACCGTTGCCGATATACTGGCTTGTAGATGCACGGCCGGCTTTGTCGACCACAAAACCCCATAGATGCACCTCTTTCCCAGCCCAATACGAGCGCATCTGCAGTTCCACATTGCTGCGGTAGCGCTGCGACGGCGCCGAGACGTCGAACGTCTGCAGATCGGGACAATAGGCCACAAGGTAGACCTCGTCGCCGCTCTTGACGGCGCGTCGCAGCGGATTCTGCTCGAAATCAACGCTTACCGTCGTATCGTCGAGCAGCCTCGCTGCGCCGAAAGCCACCGGTGCCACCGGTCCTTCGCTCAGCAGCAGCGACTCGTAGTCGACCGCCAGCTGGCCGTCGGCGATGGCGAAGCAGCCCTTGTTGATACGCATAAAATAGTTGTTTTCAGTCATATTGGCGTTGAGGCTTGCCGTGTGCAACCCCAGTCGCAGCACACGGCGGGCCTTGGCGGCAAAACCCACCGTGGCCTTGAAGAGGGCGCGCTGCGCCAGCTGATACTCCGTCTTCGCGTCGCGATACTGCGACGGCACCGAGCGCACGCACCACTTGCCGCGCCACTGGTAGCCGACCAAATTGCCTACGCGGCCATTGAAACCGCCTGAAAATGCTCCTTTTAACGATGCCATAACGTAATGCCTCCGATTTAAATTTCTATCATAACGCTACAAAAGCTTTATTATTGTCTACTAATTCAAAATTTAGTAAAAGTTAAATAAAACTTTGAGTAAACTTTGATAGGTAGATGATACGTGGGCATCAGGGAGTTAAACGGGCGACGGTACTGTGAAAAAGAGGCTGTTTGGACGATGATTTGTTTCTTGGCCGCCAAATGCATAAAAGACACGGATTAACGATGTAAAATCGTTAATCCGTGTCTTTTGTTGTCTTTTCTTATTGTCGCTGCTGGCTACAATCCTCTTTTGAACAGTCGTTCTTCGGCCATACGCTCGTACTTGGTGCCGGGACGGCCGTAGTTGGCGTAGGGATGGATGGCTATGCCGCCTCGGGGCACAAAGTTGCCGAGGACTTCGATGTAGCGCGGGTCCATCAGGCGGACGAGGTCTTTCATAATGATGTTTACGCAGTCCTCGTGGAAGTCGCCGTGGTTGCGGAACGAGAAGAGGTAGAGTTTCAGGCTTTTGCTCTCCACCATACGCTTGTCGGGGATGTAGGAGATGCGTATTTCGGCAAAGTCGGGCTGGCCGGTGATGGGGCACAGCGTGGTGAATTCGGGGCAGAGCAATTCAACCCAGTAGTCGTTGTCGGGATGCAGGTTTTCGAAGGTTTCAAGAACGTCTGGGTCGTAGTCCTTGCTGTAACTGGTCTTGTGGCCCAGCGATTTCAGATTCTCATTGTCTCTGGTCATTGTATGAATATTTTAAAATTTTGTTTTTTCTGTTGTTTATCTTCCCCAGCTGTCGCGGTCGAGTGAACGGTAGTTGATGGCTTCGCTGAGGTGGGTGGTGTTGATGCGCTCGTCGCCGGCGAGGTCGGATGGGTATAACATAAGGAACTGTCTTGTGTAGTTGTATAAATTTGTGTTTAGCGTATTTGTTTGACAATAGAGTATATTATTTTTCTCTGTCCGCAACCAAGATAGGGATAAGAGTTATCGCTTCTTCAATTAATTCGTCAGCACTTTCACCAAACAATATTTCTGCCCAGACTCTATCAACTTCACGTGCTTGTGGTGAACGCAGATTTACAAATTCCGATATTGGTGTAGAAATGATACGCTGTTTTTCATCTTCCGTCAGTTCCGTTGTGATGGGAACGTGCAGCGGTTCGTAATCTTCTTTCTCCAGTTTTCGCAGACCTCTTCTGTTATTACCGTAAGCTTCGCATTCCAACTGATAGAAAATAGTAGAGAACCAGGATGCAAGAATTTTCGATCGCTCCTCGTCTGCTTGAATAACAAAGAAGTTCGTTGAGACAAAGGTGGGTTGGGTACTAATAAATACACGTCCTTTGCTCCTAATCATACGTGGGAGCATAACGCTATACGCTGGTGAAACGTTTCTGGATTCTTTTTTCAAAACATCAATGTAATCTTTAGGTGTTTTCTTGTCTTTTCGTTGTTTCTTGACTTTCCCTGATTCTGACGCAAGGAACATATCCACCACCTTTCGTATCTGACGATCCGTCATACCATCTACGTTGAAGAACAATGATTCGCCTTTACCTATGAGCAGATTCTCGAATCTGGCATTGTTAAGACCAGCAGCGAGATGAGTCCTTAATTGCTTGCGAGCTTCTATTAAGAATGGGTTCTTATGATTCAGATAGAGCAAATCTGTACACCCATCATTACCTATCTTACCACGTCTATAATTGTTGTATTCACTGTCAGACAAAGTAATTAACCGATTTGAAGAAGTAATATTTGCCTGAATAAAGTTCTGTGCATCGCGTCTCGCCATATTACCAATCTGCCAACCTAAATCGACCATCCGCACAAGTTCTTCTCTGGTCATAAGACATCCCTCAAACTGGTTGTCAATGTTAGCAAGTCCATCCAGACTAAACTCAGAAGACAAGACGGTTCCAATGCTACTTGTGTCAATTTGCGATACAACCTCATTACTATAAAGGTAGCGGATATTCTCGGCGTGTGAGCCTTTCACACCAATAACGATCGACGTGTTCTGAGCCACTTCCTCAAATAGTTTTTCCTGAGGGTAGTTGAATATCATTTGCAGGCCAAAGTCGTTTAATAGCATATTTCTTATAGCCTTACTTGCTTCACCCTTGGTTGTAAAGTGGGTATTGGGAAGAATAATGGCAATAACAGTACCATCTTTTGCCAAGGTGGAAACAAGTTCTACGAAAGGACCTTCAAGAGGCATTTGCCCATTTATTGTTGTAGGCTCAGTACCTTTCAGCTGGCGTATTCTCTTGTAAAGTTCTGCTTTTCTTTCAGAGCATTTCACGCCAGTAGCGGCAAGATAAGGTGGATTCATTATGATGACCTTGACATTGTCAAAATCACTAACGGATAATTCTGAAATGCTCTTGGCTGTAATCTTGGCAGTATTATTCTTTTCGATTGTTGTGGCGAATTTCAAACCAAGACGCAGAGAGAGAAGTTGCAGCAATTTCTTATTGATATCATTGGCCACCAACTGCGAAGGTTGAAGATGGTCATAAATGCTTATTGCAGCACACAATAGACTTCCACTACCAGCAGCGGGATCCATTATTTTGTCGAGGTCACTCAAATCTCCTGTTACATACTTTACAAGGCAAAGCATTAATGTGGCCAATTCTGTGTCTGTTGGAACCTCACCCTCATGTTTGTGTTCCTCTGAAACAACCTTGTGCATCACACTGGCCAATTCATCAGCATCTACGTATGTCTTCCCTAATTCAAAGAGTTGCTGAAGTAATGACTTGTTCGTCTTAACATCCCTCTCGCTAGACCTCAATTCTGGAAGAGTAAAGATGTCTTTGAAATTGATTTTCAAACCCTCTCGACAAATCAAGTCTAATTTGTTTGAAAGCTGGGCTATAGTCCTAAGATTACCCCTGTCAACTTTTGTGAAAGAGCCACGTATATATTCATAGAAAAGCGCGACCAAAGCTGACTTCCATTCAATGTCTGAATCGAGTTTGTCTTGTATCTCGTCAGCAAACTGTTTGAATGATAGCAGGTATTTGCCGCTGTTATGCAGTATAATGTCTATGTAGCCTACATAC
Organism: Bacteroidales bacterium; assembly: GCA_016283175.1. Classification (GTDB taxonomy): domain Bacteria; phylum Bacteroidota; class Bacteroidia; order Bacteroidales; family P3; genus Colimorpha. Next base: position 26,829 of record JAEEMK010000056.1, on the reverse strand, counting down.
TGCTGAATCAAGTCAGCCATAAACTGTTCCTTACCCACATCTGAAAAACGGTGGTTTACAGAAATGCCAGGTTCAATAATCTGCTCATAAACATCTGGGCGGTTCCTGTCAAATTTGAACAGACAAGAGCTTTCAAGATTAGTCAGAATATAATATCGACTTTCCAGTTCTGCTTCACGCAATGACTGAACATAACTCATTGCTTGGTACTGATATCGCGTACTATTTACTGCTGCCATAGTTCGTTTTACCTCTATGACACACAATATTTTATTTGTTGTCTTATTAGCGATAACCAAGTCCATTTCAATGGAACCAACATAGCGATGGTGTTGCACCTCGTATGTGTCATCAAGGTTCAGTTGTTTTAAAGCTGCTTCAAAAGCCTCTTTGCAAACTGGGTGAAAGCACTCGACTTCTTTATCTGAGTTTTTAAGCCACATAGGAGTAATTTTAATTGAGGTAATCTTTTAGTTTAGTGGCAAGCACGTATGCCAAAAGTGGAGGTACAGCATTCCCCACAATCAGGTTTTTCCCTTGCTTGGATTTTGACACGAATTCATAGCTATCGGGAAAAGTCTGCAAACGCATAGCCTCCCTAAGCGTAATAATTCTGTCGTACTTGTAGTGGATATTGCAGCCCACATTAGGACGGTTGAAATATGTGTTGATGGTGTAAGAGGGATTCTTTGGAAGCATCCTACCATAACACGTCGTATGCCCACCATCACGTTTGAGTCGTTTTATTCTTACTGAAGGAACATCGTCAGGAATATCCATATAGTTACCGCCAGGCTTGACATGAGCACAAATATATTGATCGAGTTTGCTCATCGTAGGGTAATCGTGCTCTGAGATACCCTTAGCTTTTCCTGCCTCAGGCAGATTACCTATGGCTTCTTCTACACTGACATATTTCTTCTTGCCGTCAGTTCCGAGTTTGTTATGTGTTGTTTGTGGAAATTCAAATGTTCCTTCTTTAAGACCAACGATAATTACACGCTTCCTTACTTGTGGCACACCATAGTCGGCAGCATTAACTAAATGCCAAGTAATATGATAGCCAATCTCTGAAAAGGTTTTTAGCAAGTTGTCGAGTATCTTGTTACCCTGCTTGTCTTTTGCAGAAATTAACCCGATGACATTTTCAAACAGAAACGCTTTGGGTGAAACTCGCTTGATGATGTCAAGATAACGCCATACAAGTCTGCCTCGCTCATCATCACAATGACGATTTCCTGCCAAAGAAAAAGACTGGCATGGAGGTCCACCTATAACAATGTCTGCCTGAGGTATCTTTTCTATATCGATGGCTGTTATGTCTCCACAAAGAATCTCGCTACCAACATTACGTTTGTAGGTATTGACGGCATCTTCATTATTGTCTATTGCCCAGACTATATTGAAGCCTGCTTGCTTGAATCCCAAGTCGAGACCTCCACCGCCTGAAAACAGGCTGACTGTTGTATTATTCATATTTTGTGAGTCTTTTTGATTTCAGTTCTAAAAATTTATCTTTGGCGTCTTCTACGCCATAATATGTATTCAGAATGTCACTAATCGCTTCGATTTTGCCCTCATTTGAAGTTGCCACCAAATCTTCAGACAGTTTGATAAGCCTGTCTGTATCCTCTTTTGACAATGCTGTAGGATGAGGTATCTTTATATCGGAAATATCGTATGTCTGCAACTTCAAAACTCCTTTCCCATAGCTCTTTCCACAAAGTTCCAATTGCCTAAATACATGATAATTGTTCAATAATGCAAGAAGCAGGTATTGATTGTGTGAAGAACTTATCATATAGAAATTATCTCTAACGTTACATCGTCCTTCATTCAGCACAAATTTTAGATTGCTTCTGACTATATATGAGAAGATAATCTGAGCCGTCTCTGGAAGAGTGATATAATACCAAGGTTGCCCCTTTTCAATCATAGACTTCAGCGTCTGAGGTTTACCCTCTTTCAGAATGACACTGGAGCAGTTCTCCAAATAGTTGGTCTCATCTTCATTAAGTACGTCACCGTCTTTAATTGCAAGCATCGTGTCTAATTTACAATGATTCGTTGAGTATCCCTTTATGTTTTTGGGGGATGAGAGTATTTCTACGAGGTGGTCTCGCGTGAAAAGCGTCGGATTTACAAAGAGCTTGTTAAATCCTGTTGTTATTCCACGCCTGACTTTTGCTACCGTTTGGAGTTCGACAAGACCTGTTGTTTTATTTTCTCCCGGCTTGTTTAATGATGCGATAGACAATACACCTGTAGGGCATATTGTCATTTGTTTATATTTGGTGTTGCCAGATTCTCCCCTTACGAATTTCAAGATACAGACATCCACCATAGGCGAACCCTCAAAAGCTTCGCCTTCAATATTTATGAAATCGGTGATACATCCATAATGGCAAATCTGCTCATAGAATTGTTTGCCAACAGGAGTGTTCGTCCAGGAATTTGGGAAAATTGCGATCAACTCACCTCCATCACGAAGCAAGAGAATAGATCTCAAGAAAAAATACATATAGAGGTTAGCCTTGCTCGATATAGTCATAAGACCGCAAGACGTTTGCAATTTTTGCTTGCTCACCCCAAGCGGCTGCAAGGCATTCAGCTCCTCTTGACGAACGTATGGAGGATTCATAATAATGCCGTCATACATATCCTCGATGTCAAAGAAATCACAATTCTTTAACGAGCAACGTCGTGTATTAGGATTCTCGAATAGGGAGAATGACTTTTCGTCAATTTCAACACCATCAATAAGGAACTCTGTGTTTTCAAGCACACTATTGATAAAGACGCCATGTCCAAAACAAGGGTCAAGCATTTTGGCCTTACCTTTCAGTGTAAACAGACCAACCATATAGTCTGCCACAATTCGTTTGGTATATACCTGTCCTAAATTCATCTTTGTAGTCAATGATTGTAATACTATGCTTTAGAGTCGAATATCGTGAGTTGGAAAGAAGTTTTTATGTTTTAAGTAAGTTTTGTGCTGCGATTTATTGTTTCATTTTATCTTCCCCAGCTATCGCGGTCGAGTGAACGGTAGTTGATGGCTTCGCTAAGGTGGGTTGTGTTGATGCGTTCGTCGCCGGCGAGGTCGGCGATGGTGCGGGCCACTTTGAGGATTCGGTCGTAGGCGCGGGCGCTGAGACCGAGGCGGTCCATTGCGTTCTTCATCAGCTGCTGGCAGTCGGCATCGATGTCGCACCATTGGCGGAAGAGCTTTTGGTTCATCTGGGCGTTGCAGTGGATGCCTTTGTAGGCTTTGTAGCGCTCCTCTTGTATCTTACGGGCGGCGATGACACGCTGACGTATGACAGCACTGGGCTCGCCAAGTTTTTTCTCGGCCAAGGCGGCGTGTGACAGTGGCGTGACCTCGATATGAAGGTCTATGCGGTCGAGCAGGGGGCCGCTGATTTTGTTCAGGTATTTGTTGACGGCGCCTGGGCTGCAGGTGCATTCGATGGTGGGATGGTTGTAGTATCCGCAGGGGCAGGGGTTCATTGCCGCTACAAGCATAAAGGCAGCAGGGTATTCGGTGCTCATTTTGGCGCGGCTGATGGTGACGCGTCGCTCTTCCATCGGCTGTCTTAAAACTTCAAGCACTGCGCGTTTGAACTCGGGCAATTCGTCGAGAAAAAGTACTCCGTTGTGCGCCAGACTTATCTCGCCGGGCTGTGGGTTGGCACCGCCACCGACAAGGGCAACGTCCGATACGGTGTGATGCGGTGCCCGGAATGGGCGCACGGCAATCAGGGAGTCTTCTTTCCGCATCTTGCCAGCCACGCTGTGGATCTGTGTCGTTTCCAGCGATTCTTCAAGGCTCAGTGGGGGCAGAATCGATGGCAAGCGTTTGGCAAGCATTGTCTTGCCACTTCCCGGAGGACCAATGAGAATCACGTTGTGGCCGCCAGCTGCGGCAATTTCGAGGGCTCGTTTTATTTCTTCTTGCCCTTTCACGTCGGCGAAGTCGAATTCGTATTGGTCGAGGCTGCGTGCAAATTCGGCACGTGTGTCGACAACGGTGGGCTCTATAAGTGTGGTGCCGTTGAGGTGATCGATGACCTGGCTGATGGTTTCGGCACCGTATACTTCCAGATTGTTGACAATGGCAGCCTCGCGTGCGTTGTCGAGCGGAAGGATGATGCCTTTGAATTTGCGTTTGCGAGCCTCGATGGCCATAGGCAGTGCTCCCTTGATGGGACGTAGGCTGCCGTCGAGTGAGAGTTCGCCCATTATGACGTATTTGTCAAGCTCCGTTGCATTGATTTGTCCGTCGGCGGCAACGATGCCTATTGCCAGTGGCAAATCGTAAGCGGCGCCTTCCTTGCGTATGTCGGCAGGTGCCATATTTATGACGACGTGGCGCTGCGGTATGTGGTGCTCGCATTGCATCAGTGCCGATTGGATACGTTGCTGACTTTCCTTGACGGCGCTGTCAGGCAGTCCAACAAGCGTGAAGTTGACACCCTTTTCCACGCTCACTTCGATGGTTATGGTGATGGCGCTGACGCCGTAGATGGCGCTTCCGTAGGTCTTGACTAACATATTTTCGTCGTGTTATTTGGTGGAACGTTAATGCTGACGGTTTTTTATGGCTTTGGAGAGGTCGGTTTTGACAAATGGGTTTGCAGGTTTGCGTGTGTTTTCCAGTTTGCTGCCGGCTGGTGTGTCAGTGTCTGAGGAGTCGGGGTTGTTGACCCCGGCTATGCTGTCGGCGATATAGCGCTCGTGCATTTTCTCGTTGGTGTATTCTTTTAAGTTGATCACCACGCGTGCATAAACATCCTCAAGCATCTTGGGGTGCTGCAGATAGTAGTCTATAGTGGTGTCGTAGTCGGCCTTGGTGATACCGTATTTGGAATAAAGCGAATCGTAGGCAGCATTGACATCGTGCTGCAGCGAGTCGCGGTTTTTAGACGCGACGGTGTAGTCGTAACTGTCGATGATATGTGCCTCGGTAAGGAAACGTGCCAGTGTGGCGGTGTCGACAACGCCGTTGGGCACGGCTTTGTCGCGGCATCCTGAAAATGCAAGCAATAAACAGACAGTCAGTAAAGTATGTTTGGTGATGTTGTTCTTCATAATTTGCAAAGTTACGTTTTTTGTATCAATTGGCAAAATAAAAAGCGGAGACCGATGTGATCTCCGCTTTTTTTGTGGGAGTTATTGGATTCGAACCAATGACCCCTTGCTTGTAAGGCAAGTGCTCTGAACCAGCTGAGCTAAACTCCCGTGAAAGAGGATGCAAAAGTACTAACTTTTTGCGATATGACAAAATTTTTATTGCCGCTGACTTTTAACAATGAGCGTATTGTTTTGAAAAACAATGGTGTAAATGGCATTATTTTTTGCTAAAATTTTGCATTTCCACCAAGGTTTTGTATGTCCCACCACGTTGCAAAAGTTCGGAATGGGTGCCTGTTTCGACGATTTTTCCCTGCTGCATCACGACAATGAGGTCGGCATTTTCGATGGTTGACAAGCGGTGGGCTATCACTATAGAGGTGCGTCCTTGCATAAGGCTGTCAAGGGCTGTCTGCACGGCTTGCTGCGATTCGGCGTCGAGTGCCGATGTGGCTTCGTCGAGGATGAGTATTGGTGGATTGCGAAGTATAGCTCGCGCAATGCTGATGCGTTGCCGCTGTCCGCCGCTGAGGGCGCTGCCGTGGTCGCCGACGGGCGTGTCGTAGCCTTGTGGCAGCTGCTCGATGAACTTGTTGGCATTAGCGATGCGGGCAGCTTCGCGTATGCGTTCGGAGGGTATCCCCTCAAGTCCGAAGGTGATGTTGTTGGCAATGGTGTCGTTGAAAAGGATGCAGTTTTGCGACACTACGCCGATATTGCTACGCAACGAATTGATGTTCATTTCTTTGATTGGTATGCCGTCGATGACTATCTCTCCCTCTGTTGGGTCGTAAAAACGCGGTAGCAGGTCGACAAGTGTTGTTTTGCCTGCTCCGGAAGGACCTACGATGGCTATTTTTAGACCTTTTGCAATGGTGAGGTTTACTTTGTCGAGTACGTAGACGGGCTTGCCGCCGTCGCCGTCGTAGGCAAAGCTGACGTTGCGGAATTCTATCGTTTCATTGATGTCGGTCATTGTCACTGCATCGGGTTTTTCGATGATGCGTTCGTCGGCATCAAGGATTTCGAAGATGCGTGCGGCCGAAGCACTGCCTTTCTGCAAGCTGCTGTAGGCTTTGACGATTGCCTGTACAGGAGGTATGAGACGTGCGAAAATGATGACGAAGAGGATGAACACCGATGGCTGCAGGTCACCACCGAGTACAGCATTGCCGCCAAGAACAAGTATGAAGCCAAGCCCGAGAGTGCCGAGCACTTCGGACAGTGGGCTTCCGGCCTCGCGACGGCGTGCCACGCGCATCATTCGTCGACTGTAGTCGGCATTGACTCGCTCGAAGACTTTTTGGCGATGGTTCTCGCGTCCATAAGCTTTGACTACTTCCAAGTTGTCGAGGGTCTCTTTGTAGGCAGACATCATTTCGCCCATTTTCTGCTGCCCTTTGACGGAGTTGCTTTTCAGACTTTTGCCGATCTTGCCGATGAGAAATACCGCTGGCGGCAAAATGACGAGGAAAAGCAGGAAAAGACGTGGGCTGATGAATACCAGTGTGGCAGCGAAAAGGAGCACATTGATTGGGTCTTTGACAAGAGCCTGCAAGGTACTTACGATGCTCCACTCAATGTCGGCAAGGTCGGCGGACATACGGCTGATGAGGTCGCCTTTTCGTCGCCCGGCGAAAAACGATATTGGCAGGATGGTGATTTTATGGTAAATGTCGTTGCGAAGCCTTTGCAAAACATCATTGCGAATGGGGCTAAGGAAGTAAAGTCCCAGGTAGCGTGTAAGATCGTAGAGAAGCACACAGAAAAGATAGGCTCCTGCAAATGTCAGCAGGCTGGGCCAGAAGCCTGCATTGGAGCGGAAAAGGTAGAGATGGTATGTTGCCCATTCGGTCATTGCACTTTGGTTGAAGGCAAAATCGGGTTCAATGGCTGGAGGCTCGCTAAGTCCGAAAAAGAGTTCAATGACAGGAACTATAAGCACAAACGAGAACAGGTTGAATAGAACGGAGAGGAGATTGAACACGATGTTGAGTCCGATTTCCTTGGGATAGAAGCGCAAATAGCGGAACACGCGGAAGATTGGCGAGTTGCGGAGTTTGCTATGTCTGTGCTCTGTTGTGCGCATAGGTTGGACTGGTTACATTTGTGTTATTACTAGCTGCGGCTTGGCAAGCGCTGAATTGGGTTTGTATTCAAGGCGTTCGGCACGGAGTTGTCGCGACAGCAGGTAGTCGTGGATTGCCTTTGCTTCATCCATATTTGTAGCTTCAATGCGTATGTGCATACGTGGATGCTGCAACAGATAGTCGGCATAGGCGTCGAGGATGGCGGTGGCGTCGGTGCTGAGAGGCAGAATACCCTTGTGGCCTGGAGCTTTCGGCAACGGCAGTGGGTAGCGTGCCAGCAGCTCGGCAGGCAGCATAGCAAAGTCGGCAGCACCAAGGTCACGTTGCACTTGTGCTGCTTTACCGCATACGACACGAGGCAGATAGTGGTCGGCGTTGACAATGACGATGTTGTTGCCTTTGGTAGAAAGAGCTATGGCGTAGTTGTCGTTGTTTCCGCCAAAATAATATCGGTCGGCGTCGGCTTTGTCTCTTAATACGTCAATTGTGCCAGACAGGTGTACATTGTCGCTGCCCATAATGGCTTTTCCTGATACTATGCTCATCTCTTCGGGTTGTGCGGCAGGATAGAGTTCAAAGGAGAATATATCGTTGCCGCCAATGCCGGTCCATTCTGTTGACTTGCCTGCAAAATAACCGTGTTTGCCGTCGGTGGTGACATTGAAGTTGATGTCGTCATCTTCGCTGTTGATAGGCAGACCGAGATTAGTAGGTCGTTGCAGGTATGTGTCGGTAAGGTTGATGAAATACATATCGTACCCACCGAATCCTTGCCATCCGTTGGAGGCGAAATAGAGTGTTTTGCCGTCAGCGTGGATGAATGGGAGCCTTTCGTTACCTGCTGTGTTGACGGCAGGACCGAGGTTTTCAGCGCGGCTCCAGTCGCCATTGGCCAGCCGTCGGCATACCCAGATGTCGTCGCCGCCATAGCCTCCACTGCGGTTTGAAACAAAATAGAGATACTGTCCATTAGGAGTGATGCTGGGTTGCGACTCCCACGTTCGTTCACCGTTGATGTTGCGTCCTGCGTTTTGCAGCGGACCCCATTTGCCTTTGTCGCGCTGGCTGAAGTAGATGTCGCAGTTGGGATACCCTTTCTCGTTATGCATAAAGGAGAGATACATAAGATTGCCGTCGGCGGTGGTAGTGACGCTGCTAATCTCACCGTCTGTGTTGAAAGGTGGTGACATTACATCTCCAGAGGTGTATACGGTGTCTTTCCATCGGCTGACGAATAGGTGCAAAACCATTTCATCAGACTCTTTGTTATAAAATGTCTTCTGCTTCGAAGCCGGAACTTGCCTCAAATAGTATATTTCCCTGCCGTCGGGTGTGATGTAGGGCCGGTATTCATCATAGCGTGACGAGGCACCACGGACGATGGTGGGGTAAAATGGTGCTTGATTTTGCTGTGCGTTTAACAGGAATTCAGACCAGTAGAGGTAGGTGGACGCTTCCTCATAGACCACATCGTAGGCGGGGTTTGGCTGTTGGTTGGCGATGTCGAAATATCGGTTCAGTTGCATCGTGGCTTCGTCGTAGCGTTTGTAGCTGTATTCAACCACACCCATATAAAAATATGCCAGCGCGTTTGGATATTCTGGACAGTATTTGAACAGCTTTGTGAAATGGTTTTTGATGGCCGCTGGCCGTTCACCGCATTTTACGGCGCTTACACCCATATAGAAATAGGGATCGGCGGCGGTGTGGTTGCGTTGCGACACTTTGCGCATCAGCGTCAGGCACTGCTGGTAATGCTTGTTGTTGTATGCCTCTATTCCTTTGTCGAAGTCGCTCTTGTCGCTGCCTGTAAAATGAGGATGGCAGTCGTCGTTTTGCGCTACCGTCATCAGTGGAAGCGCAGCAAGCAACAGCGTCATCAACAGGCGTTTCAACATTATGTCAGAGTTTAGAAGGGTCGATCTCGAAATGGGCGTCGGGGCCGTTGCAGGGATTGCTGCAGGCTATGGCGCAGTCGGCACACGATGTCAGCTCGCCGTGCAGACGTTTTTTGACCATATCGCCCACAGCGTCGCGCTTACGCTCGTCAAAGCCGATGCCTCGTATCACTTCGTCGCAGAAAGCATAGCTGAGCATTGTTATTGCCGTGCGCTCGCTGATGCCGCGTGTCATAAGGTAGAATTTGGCCTGCTCGTCAAGTTGTCCGATAGTGCTTCCGTGCGAACATTTTACGTCGTCGTTGTAAATCTCCAGAAATGGGCGTGTGTCGACGTGGGCTTTGTCGGTGAGCAGTATATTGCGGTTGGTCATATATGCTTCTGTCTTTGCCGCTCCGTCTTGAACCAACACGTGACCGTTGAAGCGGGCGTTTGCAGCGTCGTCCATAATGCCTTTGTACAGTTCGTTGCTGTGACAGTGGGGCTTGGCGTGCTCGACAAAGACATAGTTGTCGCAACGCTGTTCACGGTCGATAAGGTAAAGACCGTTGACATTGCAGTTGCAGCCTTCGCCTTGCATACGCACCACAATGTTGTTGCGCACGTGGCCGCCACCAAGGGTGACGGTGCAAAGGTCAAGTCGCGATTCTTCCTGCATTATTATGTTGGCCTGGGTAATGTGTTGTGCAGGTGTGTTCATTCCCTGCAGGCGGTAAAGACGCAAGAAAGCGCCAGGTTCAACGATGATGCCAAGGTTCTCAACATCGGGCATAATCTGGTATCCATCGCCTTCACGAAGCATAAATAACGGAGCATCCTTGTCGTTGCAAAGAACAATTTCCACCTCTTTGTCGCGGTCTATCGTGAGTCGCTGCTCGGGGGCTGTGCAACGCCATTCGTCGCCCCATATATTTGGCAGTTGATCTTTCCTAATCATAGGTCATCCTTTCTTTTCAAGCTCCTCTTTAATCCATTCGTAGCCTTTCTGTTCCAGTTCCAAAGCCAGTTCCTTGGGTCCCGTCTTGACTATGCGTCCTTCATAGAGCACGTGGACAAAGTCGGGAACAATGTAGTCGAGCAGGCGCTGGTAGTGGGTAATGACCACTGTGGCGTTTTCGGGGCTACGCAGCTGGTTGACGCCGTTGGCAACAATGCGAAGAGCGTCGATGTCGAGGCCTGAATCGGTCTCGTCCAGTATGGCAAGGGTGGGGTTGAGCATTGCCATCTGGAAAATTTCGTTCTTTTTCTTTTCGCCGCCGCTAAAGCCTTCGTTTACCGAACGGTTTGCCAGATTTGTGGTCATTTCGACAACCTTCTTCTTCTCTTCCATCAACTTGAGGAATTCGGCACCGTTAAGCGGATCGAGACCGCGATATTTGCGTTGCTCGTTGATGGCTGTACGCATAAAGTTGGTGATTGTCACACCGGGAATTTCGACAGGGTATTGGAAACCGAGAAATATGCCTTCATTGGCACGCACGTCGACAGGCAGATCAAGGATGTTTTTACCGTTGTATATAACCTCGCCTTCGGTGACTGTGTATTTTGGGTTGCCGGCGATGATGCCTGCCAAGGTACTCTTGCCGTTGCCGTTAGGTCCCATTATGGAGTGGACTTCTCCTTTGTTGATTTCAAGATTAACACCCTTCAGTATTTCGCGGTCGCCTATCGAAGCGTGCAAATTGCGTATTGAGAGTAATGACATATATCGTATAATTATTTGTTAGACAATAAATAACTTATCAGTGCCGATTGACACACCGATTTACAAAAATACGTATTTTTTTAATATTGTATGGGATAAACTTTTGTTTGCATTAAATGATTGACAAAAACGGCCCCGGGACATCTATTGGCGTGTTTTCCCTATTTAAATTGTGTTTTTCCATTTGTGTTGAAATATTTTTTGTAAATTTGCAAAATGGATATGGTGTCTTTTTGACTCGTTTATCCGTTGAAATATAAGCATATAAATACGTCTTGTGATATGGAAGCACCTATTGTTACTCTTACAACGGACTGGGGAAGTCGCGATTTCTTCGTGGCTATGGTCAAAGGAAGGCTCTGTTCGCTGATTCCGGATGTGAGGGTTGTTGACTTGAGTCACAGCCAGCAGTGGAAGGATTTGGCCTCAACCATTGGCATCATTCGTTATGGATGTCCATCGTTTCCAAAGGGTACGGTGCATATTGTCGATGTCTCTTGTGAACGTCACGTTGATGGTCACCCGGCACCTGGCTTTGTCGTCCCTCTGCTTGCAAAGTTTCGCGACCAATTCATAATCTGCAGCGATCGGCGCATTCTCGAGCAGTCGCTAACTACGGGCTATGACGAGATTGTCGAATTGAATTTGCCTGAAGAACTGCATTCGTATACTTTTTTGGCGTACGACCTTTATTGCGATGTGGCAAAAAAACTGTTGTGTGGAGAATCGCTAGTTTCGCTGGGTTTACAATGCGAACCTTTGCGCCGACGTATTATGCCGCAGGCACAGTTGGATGGCAACGAACTTGTGGCGATGGTCGCTGGAATTGACAGTTACGGCAATGCCAATCTCAACATCACTTATGAGGACTTTGAAACCTTGCGTGCCGGACGCCGTTTCAAAGTGAAAATAGAATGGCGCACAGGCAGCAGTGACCGATATGAAGACATCACAAGCGTCCGTCGTCACTATAGCGACGTGCGTATGGGTGGAATCCTGCTGACGGTCTCTGTCACTGGCCAGCTGCAGATAGCCATCAACAAAGGTTCTGCAGCACAACTTATAGGTCTTGGCTATGCCTCGCGATGCCATTTTCTTTTTGAATGAAAGTTGTTGAATGTCGTCGTGCCTGTAATGGGTAAGGCGCAATAGAATAAAAGGAAAGGGACAAATCATTCCATAAAAGAAGATTTGTCCCTTGACTTGTATTGTCGTTGTTTGACTTTTCTCAAGAATCAGCTCTTGGGCGTCTTCCAGTTAAAGAAGATTTGCACGCCAGCCATCTGATAAATTTGCCAGTGACCCCAGTTGCCCATACCGCTGAAGTCGGTGTCCCATTTAAGGTTAAGGGCGAAGTTGGCCGAGATGTGTTTCGAGAAGCGGTAGTCAAGTTTCAGTTCGAAGTCGAGGTCGCTCTCAAAAACGCGTTTCTTCATCCAATTGAAATCCTGCAGGTCAGTCCACTGTTCGCCTTCTGCAAGGGTGTATTTCGAGTCGGTGGCCATATTGTCGCCCCAGCCCATATTCTTGGGTTTCTTGTAGTCGTAGAATAGTTCGGCGCGGGCGTAGAGGTCAAGGTTGGGAAGAATGTCCTTCTTGAGGTACATACCTTTAACATACGAACCGAGTGCAAAGTAGGCGTGGGTGTATGTCGACGGGTCGGTGATGTCGTAGTTCGGATCGTCCTGAATAACACCATATGTCAACTCATTGGCAATCAGGGAGTCATTGTAGACGAACGTTGTTTTGCCGGTCAGGAATGAGAGCGATACCGACCAGTTTTCCTTCTTGAGCTCGAATGCCAGTGCCGTGGTCAGATAGCCGGGAGCCATAAAGCTCGACACCTCCGTGGCGATGGCGTTGTAGCCGATGCCTTCATAGGTGTAGCCCTTGCCGAACTGCGACTTGAAGTTGGCCGTGAAGCTGGCACCCCAGTCCTTGTAGGCCTTCCACGACAGTGCCGAGGTGAGGTCTATCTTGTCGTTGCTCTTGCGGCGTGTCTCAAAGCGTCCGCCCACGCTGTCTTCGGCCGAGTTGTCGAGGTCTTGCCAGGCAAAGCCGTAGGCCAGGTCGACAATGTTGTCCCACACATAGCTGGGATGTGTGTATTTGTAGTTGCCGAAGAATGTACCTGTTATGTCGATTTGCGAGTTGCCGGTGGCTGACCAGTTGTGGTAGATGAATTCACCAATTTTCAGTGCTGGTGTGGTCGATGTTGCCCAGCTGCCTTTCGGTGCATCGGTGGGTTCTTCGCCGTCTGGGGCGGCTTTGACAACAGGCGCGGCAAGCAGTGCCAGCGCAGTGAGTAGAAGTATTTTTTTTGTCATAACGTATGATGTTTATTGTTAGTCGTTGTTAATTCCGATATTCTGCACCACTGTCTGTATTTCCGACATCTCAAAACCGTGCGATGCTAGGAATGACGATAGTTTTGAACGTAGTTTCACAGGGTCGCTGTCGTGAAGAGTGCGCATTTTGCTTTCTGCCAGCGAACGTAGTGTCTCGGTGTACTGCGTTGAGTCAATTTCCTGCAGAGCGTTGGCGATGATGCGATTGTCAATGCGCTTGTTGCGTAACATATAGTTGATTTTTATGCGTCCCCACTTTTGCAGGTGCAGTTTCGACTCGCAATAGATGCGGCAATAGCGTGCCTCGTCAATATATTCGTTTGCGACAAGATATTCTACAATGCGTCCTGCCAGTTCCCTGTCGGCACCCCACGCCAGCAATTTTTCCTTTACCGATGTGCGGCATTGCTCGGAAGCGGCGCAATATTGTTCAGCCTTCGATACGAAAGCTTTGTCTGCATCGGTGAATTTGTATTTGTCGGACATTAGGGTTGTTTCGAAAATGTTAATACTATTATAATGCGCTGATATGCTTAATGTTGCGCAGTGACAAGGAAGTAATTTTACACGGCAAAAATACAAAAAAATTCGATTATACACAACTCTTCGGTTTTTTCGCAATTATTTTTTTTGCAAAACAGTCGGAGATAAAAAATGCACCACATCAAAGCTGTTGCATTGTATTTGGATAGTCAAAGTTAAACCAATCAGGTTTTTATGTGCGAATTCCAAAGGAAAACAAGCTAAAAATAGCCTTTGTAAATATTTGTATGTCAAAGCTATAAGTCTATATGTACGCTTTTCAATTACTTAACTTGTTGAAAATGATGCTTTAAAGAAACCTTCTAAGGCATATGTACAGTATTTGTACAGTATATGTACAGTATATGTACGCTTTCAAAGCGTACATATACTGTACATATACTGTACAAATACTGTACATATGCCAGGGAAAATAGCGAAATAATATGTATTTGTTTGCCTGTATTCAAAAAAAAATTCGTAACTTTGCAAATGGAACTATAATATAAAAAAAATGGGTAAGGGAAGAATACTTTTTGTCAATCAGGAGATTATGCCTTTTGTGCCTGAGTCTGAAAATTCATATTTAGGCCGCTATCTGCCTGCTTTTGCACAGGAAAAGGGCCGCGAAATAAGGGTTTTTATGCCTCGTTTCAACAATATAAACGAGCGTAAGAACCAGTTGCACGAGGTCATACGTCTTTCGGGAATGAACCTTATCGTCAACAATGCCGACCATCAGCTCATCATTAAAGTAGGCTCTATTCCTGCTGCTCGCATACAGGTGTACTTCATTGACAATGAAGAGTATTTTACGCGTCATAAAGGTTTCTTTGACGAGAATGGCAAGTTCTTTGCAGACAACGACGAGCGAATTCTGTTCTACGGCCGTGGCACACTTGAGGCAGTGCGCAAACTTGCCTGGCAGCCGCACCTGATTCATTTTACAGGCTGGTTTTCTTGTATGATTCCATTCTATTTGCGTCGCATCAACAAGGAAAATGCTTTCTTTTCGGGTACCAAGACTGTTTTTTCGATCACCAATGATGCTTTTAAAGGTGATTTCGGTCCCGATATGGAACGCAAACTCAAAGCCGACGGCGCTACGGCAAAGGATTTGCGACTGTTTGAAAATCTGGATTATATGACCTTGACTAAGGCGGCAATAACATATGCCCACGGCATTGTCATCGCTTCGCCGAATGCAGATCCGGAGTTGGTGGCTTTCGCTCGCGAGAACAAACGTCACATTGTTGAGTACAATCCCGATAAAACAGTGTTTTTTGAGCAAATCAACAAACTCTACGACACGATAATCGGTAGTAACATAAATAATTAAAAAAAACATATCTTTTAGGATAAATGCGAAATAGATTTCTGTTTTTTACGGCTTTGATTGGTGTAATGCTTTTTGTCGCCTGCGACGAGAAGGAGTCGGATTTGGGTGTGAACCTGCAGGACCCTGCAACACTTTACAATGGCATTTGCGACACGGCTTATGGCACGGCATACACTGTCTACGACGACTCACTGCTGACTTCTGGCCAGGCCAGTGTTTTGATTGGGTGCTACAGCGACAATCTTTTCGGCACCTCGGAGGCTGTGTTTTTCTCAAAAATAACCACTGCCAACGACGGCGGTGTCGAGTTCGACCAGAACTCCATCATAGACTCGGCGGTGTTGACGATGACAGTGTCAAGTATTTTCCCCGAAATTAATTCCAAATCATACCGCGACCTTCATTTTGAGGTATACCAACTATCAGAGCCTGTATTGCGCGACAGTGCCTACTATGCTTTCGATGAACTGCCTGTCACCAGTGTTTGTTTTTTTGACGATGTAGTGCGTTTGGCACAGAGCGACAGTATGGTTGTTTCGATGCGTATGAGCGATGCTTTTGTCAATATGCTGAGCAATCACCGTTACGAGTCGTCGACGGCTTTTGAAGAGGTGATGAAGGGTGTGCGTATCCGCCTTGTCAACGACGGCACACCGGTGATGGTGACGGTCAATTTGGCTGCTGTGGCCACAAAACTGACAACATACTATAAGTACGTCAACAGTGGCGATACCATAGCACGCACTTATGATTTCGTGATTTCGCAGGCAGCACCGCATTTCAACCAGTTCAAGAACAACTATGCGGGTGTCCTTTCAGCTTTCAACAGCAATGTTTCCGATTCGCTCGACGGCAGCCGTTACCTGTATCTCAGTCCTATGGGTGGCACAAACATCAAGGTCAATTTCAATAGCTTCGTCCAACAGTTCCGCCAACAGCACCCTTATGCAGTGATACACTATGCCGAGTTACTGCTTCCGGTGGCTGATATCGCCCCGGATTCGAAACCTGATCTTATTGCTGCTTTCAAGTGTTACAACGACGGTGCTGTTTCGAGCATACCTGATATGTTTGACGCTTTCACGGCGTCTGGCTATGACGGACACTACAGCGATGAAAGCAACTGCTACCGTCTTCGCATCACGCAGCATTTCCAAAAGACGATGAAAAGTGGTATGGACCTTGGTACTTTGCTTGTGCTCAATGGACGCCGCTCGTCGGCAATGCACACTGTGATAAATGGCTGTGATGCCGCGCTTACAGCCGGCAACCCCATCCGCATTCAGTTTGTTTACAGCGAATGAGCACTTCTCTGTTGAAAGACCCCGAAGTTGCATTATTTCAAGATTTTGTATTTAATGGTTTTATTCACAAATAATAAAAAGTTGTTTGGTATGAAAAAAATCTTTGTCCTTGTTCTTGTCCTCTGCAGTATCGTTCCTATGCAGGCTCAAATACGTTACCAGAAGTTTTATGATGAAGGCCGCAAACAGCCTGCTGTCGAGGGTATGATGACCGACGACAGTGTGCGCACTGGCGACTGGACGTGGTGGCATCAGAACGGCCGTGTATATCAGCAAGGGCAATACAATGACCGCGGTGTCAAGACGGGCTTGTGGAAGGTGTTCTATGACAATGGCGCAAAATGTGCAGAGGAGTGTTTCGACAACGGCACTTCGAAAGAGTGGTATGCCGACGGCAAGCTCAAGAGCGAGGTGAATGTTGTCAATGGCCACAAGCACGGCGTTTACAAGTCGTGGTATGCCAATGGGCAGCAGAAAGACGAAATACACTTTGAAAACGGTGTGAAACAAGGTACCACAAGCGAGTGGCACGAGAATGGCAAGCTGAAATTCAAGGGTACTTATAAGGACAATGAGCTTAACGGTCCTGCGGAGTGGTATACTGAGACTGGCAAGACTGATATGAAAGGTCGTCTGGAAAATGGTGACCAGCAAGGCGAATGGCTCTTTTATTGGCGCACCAACGGCAAACTTGGCATACGTGGCAACTATGACAAGGGGGTCGAAACTGGAGTCTGGACATATTATTACGAGACTGGTGAAAAATGGCGCGAAGGTGCGTATGTGAATGGCAACAAGAGTGGTAAATGGACCACTTGGTATGAGTCGGGCCGAAAACTGCACGAGGGCAACTATGTTATGAACAAGGAGGAGGGAGTGTGGACTGCCTGGTATGAGGATGGTCATATAGACTATACGGGTTCGTTCCGTAAGGGTATGAAGGACGGCGAATGGAAAGCATACTACGACGATGGACGACCACGCTACGTGATGCACTATGCCTCCGACGAAAAGGATGGTGAGGAAGTTCGCTATTTCCCCAACGGCAAGATTGAATCACGTGCCGCTTATAAGAATGGCCAGTGGCACGGCAAGTATGAACGCTACAACAGTGCAGGAAAACCCGAAGAGACTGGCTCGTTCGTCAACGGTGAAAAGGACGGCCGCTGGGTGATGTACGACGAGAAGGGCAAGGTGGCAATGGAAATGACTTTCAAGGCCGGCAAGCAGCAAGGACAGGACCAAAAGCCTGCTGGCAACAGCCGTGTGGGTGATTTTTGATTATGACGACTTGCTGATTCCTCAGAATGAAATTACTTCTTGCCTCAAAATCGCCACGTCGTCGCCAGTTGCTCTCGCAGTTGGGATTTCCGGTCTCTTTTGTGGATATTGACGTCGACGAGGTTGTCGAACCAGATACCTCAGTCGATTATATTGCTGCGTCGTTGGCTCTGCTCAAAGCCAAGGGTTATACTGCACCGCTTGCTGACGACGAAATACTTGTCACAGCTGATACCATCGTTGCCCATAGAGGTGATGTGCTGGGCAAACCTCACGACCGTCAGCAGGCGATTGAGATGCTGCGCTCGTTGTCGGGCGATCGGCATACTGTGTATACTGGTGTTTGTTTGAAGAGTGTGCGTCGTCAAACGGTTTTCACCGAGAAAACCGATGTCGTTTTCCGCAATCTCAGCGACATTACAATCCTTCAATATGTTGACCAAGGCAGCTGCTATGACAAGGCTGGAGCATATGGCATTCAGGAGTGGATAGGGATGGTCGGCGTGGAACGCATCGAGGGATGCTACTACAATGTAATGGGTTTGCCACTATCGCGTCTTTATACAGAGCTACAACAGCTAATGGCGAAATCTTGATCGACCTTTAGTTCGCCTCGGTCGAGCAAATGTCGCACTGTTTCTACAAGTGTTTCTTTGTCTATCTGTGGAAGTCGTTCGGCCAACTGCTTGATGGTCATTGTTTCTTTTCCCAGTTCGTTTTTGATGGACTCTTCTGGCGATAGTCGCTGCTCTTTTTTGCGGGCAAGACATACGTCGCATACACCGCATTCAGGACTGTCGTCCTCGCCGAAATAATGCAATAGCTGACGGCTGCGGCATTCGCTGGTGTTGGTGACGTATGCCACCATAGCTTCGCGGCGATGCCGTGCGGACTCTTTCAGCATTTTGTAGTTGCGGTCGCTGACGTAAAGGTCTTTTATGTCAATGCGCGGTGTTGTGAAGACAATCTGCGGCTTGACGGTCTTTGGTATGTATTCTGCAATCTGCAGACGATGCAGATTTTTGAGCATATTGCAGACCTGGGTCTCTGTTTTGCCGCAGCGTTGTGCAATGAGGTTTTCGCTTATGGGCGTGAAATCGGTGAACAATCCGCCGTACAGTCGCAGTATCGATGTCAGCATATCACCAGCTTCGCGGTCGGAAACTTGGAATCGGTAGAGCTCTTCTTTGTTGATGGTGATGAACAGGCGCGATTGGAGCTCGCTGTGTTCTGGCAGGTTGACAAGTCCTTCGCGTTCGAGAAATTTAAGAGCACTGAAAAATTTGTAGACATCAAGACCGTAGTTCTTGCAAATCTGTTCCAATTCGAAATCGAACCGGCTGTCTTGTCCTGCACCTATGGGGATTTGGTAAAAGTTGCAGATGGCACGGTAGACGTTCCGGATATAGTCAAGTGTCGGGAAGTCGCGTTCCAAACCTTCATACAGTCGCTCGATGTCGTCCTTTTGGTATAGTTGCACGGCGTATGCTTGATGTCCGTCGCGACCGGCGCGTCCGGCCTCTTGAAAGTAGGCTTCTGGCGAGTCGGGCAGGTCGAGGTGCACTACATAGCGCACATCGGGCTTGTCAATGCCCATACCGAAGGCGTTTGTGGCTACCATTACTCCACGGCTGGAAGCTTGCCATTCCTTCTGTCGTTGGTCTCTGTCTTTAAGGGGTATGCCTGCGTGGTATGCTGCGGCGGGTATGCCGTTGTCATTTAAGAGGTTGGCAATTTCGATGGTGCGTCTGCGGTTGCGAACGTAGACTATGCCGCTGCCACCAACGCTACGGGCTATGCGCAGAAGTTTACCCTGTTTGTCTTCTTCTTCGAAGACGCTGTATGAGAGTCGGGGGCGCAGAAAACTGTTCTTGAAAAAGTGTCCTTTGTGGAATTCCAGTTTTTCCTTGATGTCGTTGACCACGGCCTGTGTTGCAGTGGCTGTAAGTGCTATGACGGGTGCCGAAGGGTGGTATTGACGTATGCGGGCAATTTCGCAGTAGGGCGGTCGAAAGTCGAAACCCCATTGTGAGATGCAGTGTGCCTCGTCGACGGCGATAAGGCATACCTGCATCTGGCGCAGATGGTCGATGAAAGTTCGGCTAAGCAATCGCTCTGGAGATACATAGAGCAGTTTGACATTGTTGTGGATGCAGTTGTTGAGTATTGCCTCTACTTCGCGTTTTGGCATTCCCGAGACAATGTATTTTGCGTTGATGTGTTTCTCCTTGAGCTGCTGCACCTGGTCTTTCATCAGCGCGATGAGTGGCGAAACCACGATGGTGATTCCTTCCATTGCGAGCGCGGGAATCTGGTAGCACAAAGACTTGCCACCACCGGTTGGCATCAATGCTAACGTGTCGTTTCCGGCCAGCACGGAGTCGATAATCTCCTCCTGCAGTGGCCGGAAACGGTCGTAGTGCCAATATTTGGTCAGTATCTCCTGTGGAGTCATTCTGGTTAACGCAGCAGCGTCACCGTACCGCGTTGCGTCACGATGTCTGTTGTGCCGGGTCGACGGTAGGTGCAGGTGTAGATATACACACCCAGAGGGCATTGGTGGCCGTTGTAGGTACCGTCCCAAACAAAGTTCTGGTCGTTGGAGTATAGTATTTGGTTGCCGTGACGGTCATAGATGTGTATGCTGAAGAATTCAAGATTGTTGTGGGTGAAGAGCGAGAAGGTGTTGTTAGTACTCTCTTCTGGAGTGAATGCGTTTGGGAACCATACGGCGAACAGTTCAATGGGAACATAGAACGAAGTGTCTCTGTTGCATTGCAATTCGCCACCGGTGCCGGTTGTCATTTTTATGAGAACGGAATCTTCACTCAGGTCGGTAAAGGTATGGCGTACCTGAACCTCGTTGGAGGTGTTGCCCGATCCAAAGTCCCAGAATGTGTATGTCGAACCCGGTGATACGTCGCGGAATGTCACCACAGGCTCCTCCGAGTCGATGAAGTAGGGACTCATCTCGAATGTTGGTACGGGATGATGGAACACTGTGATGGTGGCTGTCAGCGGGTCGGCCGAGCAGTTGTTCATTCCGTGTCCTACCAGTGTGTATGTTGTGGTGGTTTGTGGCGAGACAGTCAGTGTGTCGTTGCTGGTCTGGCCTGCCATTGACGGGTCGTCGGGCATCGAGGTCCAGGTGTAGCTGTATGCGTTAGAGGCGTACAGTTTCACTTGGTCGTTCTCGCACATTTTCGTTATGGGTACCGATAGCTGCGGGTCGACAACATATATGTTGATACTGTCCCAGCTGATGCAGTTGAATGGGCTGCGTGCTTTGACATAGTATCGTTCGTCGTGTGTCGGCATAGTGGTCAATGTAGCGGTATTGCTTTGCAGCGGGTTGTTGCTGCTCATAGAGGTAAACCAGTCGTATCTGGTCTGTGGGTTCTGTGAGTTTACGTTTATTATGGCCTGTGTACCGTTGCAGACGATAGTGTCGCCAGTGACCTCAAGTACGGGGTATTCATCGACGTGGACGGTTATGTTGGTGTCGACATAGCAGTATACATTGTCAAGAATACCGTCAGTGTTGGTGTCGGCTTGGTAGTGAATGTTGTTGCGTGTGTGAAGTTGAACCAGCGAGGTGGTATCGAAACGGAAGCTTCCCACCGTGGTCGGAGTGATGGTGTGAGTGGTGTCGCCTTCCCTGCCGAGGATGGTCCATTCGGTATATGCAGCGCCAAGTGTGCTGTTGTATACCACTATGGTGTCGCCTTCGCACAGGCTGTCGCGCTGCAGGGTTATCTGTGGTACTGGCGGCTTGATGGTGCGTATGGGGATGGTTTTCTCGTTCCAGCAGGTGCTGTCAATGGCGCGAACGCGGACCTTTACGCTGTAGTTGTTGCCACCGTTGGTGTAGAAATGTGAAACGGTGTCGCCGGTGTAGGTTCCGACAAGGGTTTGGTCGGTAGGCGGGTTGCTCGAATAGAATCTCCACACTGTTGCATCGTGGTCCACCTTGTTGGTGTCGTCGGGAGCGTATGGAGTAAAACTGTTGTCCATCAGAGTGATGCCTGCTTGACAGTTCAAAGCGCTGTCGATATGGATTGCCGGCTTGGTGTTTCCCACGTCGGTGAAGATGCTCGAAACAATCGGGTATGATTCGTTCATCACGGTGGTCATCTTGCACATAAAGGTGCTCTGTGTCACGGTGTCGAGGTTGTCGGTGCGGATGAAGTGTTCGACGATGCAGCCCAGGCTGTCGTCCGTCTCACCTTGAATCAGCACATAGCTGTTGTCGTTGCTTCGGTCGTCGCCGGTCAGTTTGCCGGTCTTGCTGCGATACCAGGCATAGCTGACGGCACCCTTGGGAGCCTTTATGAGAGCCACGGCATTCGACTCGCCTGCTGCACAGCCGTTGGCGCTCAGCTTCATAGGCTGGCACTCGCCGGCAAAGTAGCAGGCTGCATAGTGACCCTGTGGAGAACAGTCACCGGTTGTGATTTTGATTCGCACATTCTGATACATCAGGTCGTAGAGGTTGACCATAACCTTGTTCCACTCTTTCCAGATGTTTTGGCTGTTGTAGTTGTGCATTCCGGCTGGCAGGTTGCTCAACTGCGATTGTGTCGGTGCCTCTTTGATGTAGCACATCGACTGGCCGGCAAGTTCCCATACGGGGTTGCCGTTGGCATCAAAGACAGGATTGCCTTGTGAATTCTTTTGCTGTTTCTCGACGATAATCGAGAATTCGGGGTTCTGGCCTGCCGGGTGGCCTGCATATTCAAGTGACATTGCGTACCATATAACAACCATAGCGTTGTTGGGGTTGATGGTCATCTGGTATGTAAGCTGCTCCACTTCGCCACCTGTGCAGTAGTTGCCCAGGCGTATTGAGGTGTGGTACGATGTGTCGGGAGGCAGATAGGTCAGCTGGCCGCCGTTGGCGGGGTCTCCGAGCTGCGAAGTGTTGTTTCCGCCTTTGATAACGAAACGTTTTGAGCAGTCGGCCTGACCGTCAATATTTTGCGAACCGGAGCTATTGCCGTAGCACGTCGACGAGGTGGCCTGGCTTTCCAGCTGGCTGGCGTTCGGTACCTGTGTGAGTGCACTGTATCCAGGTGTTGTGCAGGTGCTGAGATTGCCTTGCTTGGTGCCCGAACCGCCTGTATATCCTGACCAGGCTCCGCCGAAGGTGAAATTCGAAGGGTTCTTCAGTCCCGGACAGTTCTCATTCTGCGGGTAGGTGGGTCTGGTTTGCGCGTTGCCTGCACAGCACAGGTACACCAGTGCGATTATAAGAAAGAATGTTTTTCTCATAGCTTTTTCCCTTTCAAAGTTGGTTTATCGTATCAGTGTCAGTGTGCCTTTCTGCGACATCAGGCGCTCTATGCCCTGACGGCGGTATTTGGCAATGTAGACGTAGCTGCCCTGCTTGCAGTCGTTGCCTTTGTAGGTGCCGTCCCAGCCCTCTTCAATGTCGGTGGTTGAGAAGACCATATTGCCGCCGCGGTCGAAGATGTAAAGCTCGTAGTCTTCGAGGTTGTTGGCCGTGAATGGTTTGAATGTATTGTTGGTCTCCAGCTTGGGCGTGAAGGCGTTGGGGAACCACACTGCAAAGATGCCCACGGGGATGTAGAACGAGGTGTCGTTGGTACATCCTATGGCGTTGGCGGTGACAAGGCTGATGAGGATGGAATCCTGGCTCAGGTCGGTGAAGGTGAACACAACGGTGCGTGTTGTCGAGGTGTTGCCGTTGCCAAAGTTCCACAGCGAGCTGGTGCCGTTTTCCGACAGGTCGGCAAACTGCACCGACGGGTTCTCCGAGTCAATATAGTCGGGTGTAAGGCCTACTTGCATAATTGGATAGGGATAGACTGTGATTTTCTTCGACAGCGGTGTGGTGCTGCAGTTGTTGGTGCCGTGTCCCACGACGGTGTAGATGGTGGTGACGTCGGGCGAGACGGTGATGACCGAATCGTTGACGGCGTTGTTCAGAACGGGGTCGGGCGGGTTGGAAGTCCAGGTGAAGGTGGCTGCGCGGCCGGCAATCAGTGTCGTTGAGTCGCCGGTGCATATCTTATCCTTTTCGCCCAGAATCCTCAAGTCGGGGTTGACAAGATAGAGGTTTATGCTGTCCCAACTGATGCAGCCGAATGGGCTGGTGACCTTGACATAGTAGCGGCGGTCGGCCGAGATGCTGGTCACCAGATGGTCATTGTTCTCCACAACCGGGGTTGTGCCGTTCATCACCTGATACCAGTTGTAGGTGCAGTTGTTGACGTTTTCGCTCGTCACCGTCACGTTCGACTGGTCGCCGTTGCAGACTATTGTGTCGCCCGAAACAGTCAGCTTGGGATAATCCTGCACAAAGATGGTGAATGTTGTGTCGGAATAGCAGTACACACGTTCCACAATACCGTCGCCTGTGGTGTCGGCCATATAGTAGTCCTTGCTGCGGGTGCGGAGCGTTACGGTGGTGGTGGTGTCCACGATCATCTGCGTCACGGGCATCTGTGTCTCGTAGCTTGTATCGGGCGATGCAAACGTCCAGCGGTGGTAGCCCGATTGCGGTGTCAGGTCGGTGAGAGTCACGGTGTCGCCCTTGCAACGGTTGTTGCGGTCAATCATTACGCGTGGTATGGGGCTTTTGACGGTACGTATAGGTATGGTTTTCTCGTTCCAGCAGGTGCGGTCGACAGCACTGGTGCGCACTTTCACGCTGTAGTTGTTGCTGGCGCTGTTGAAGGTGCAGCTCGAAACGGCACCGGTGTCAGTGTGGAACAGGCTCTGGTCGGTTGGCGGGTTGGTTGTGTAGTATCTCCATATGGTTGCTGTGGGGTCAACCTGGTTGGTGTCGTCGGGAGCATAGGGAGTGTAGCTCAGCTCGGTCAGTGTGATGCCGGCGTTGCAGTCGAGGGCGCTGTCGATGTGGATGGTCGGCTTGGTGTTTCCCACGTCGGTGAAGATGCTCGAAACAATCGGGTAGGATTCGTTCATCACGGTGGTCATCTTGCACATAAATGTGCTCTGTGTCACCGTGTCGAGGTTGTCAGTGCGGATGAAGTGGTCGACGATGCAGCCCAGGCTGTCGTTCGTTTCACCTTGAATCAGCACATAGCTGTTGTCGTTGCTTCGGTCGTCGCCGGTCAGTTTGCCGGTCTTGCTGCGATACCAGGCATAGCTGACGGCACCCTTGGGAGCCTTTATGAGAGCCACAGCGTTCGACTCGCCTGCTGCACAGCCGTTGGCGCTCAGCTTCATAGGCTGGCACTCACCGGCAAAGTAGCAGGCTGCGTAGTGGCCGTGCTGTGAGCAGTCGCCGGCGGTGATTTTGATTTGCACATTCTGATACATCAGGTCGTAGAGGTTGACCATAACCTTGTTCCACTCTTTCCAGATGTTTTGGCTGTTGTAGTTGTGCATTCCGGCTGGCAGGTTGTTCAGCTGCGATGATGTCGGTGCCTCTTTGATGTAGCACATCGACTGGCCGGCAAGTTCCCATACGGGGTTGCCGTTGGCATCATAGACAGGATTGCCTTGGGCATTCTTTTGCTGTTTCTCGACGATAATCGAGAATTCGGGGTTCTGGCCTGTCGGGTGGCCTGCATATTGAAGTGACATAGCGTACCATATAACAACCATAGCGTTGTTGGGGTTGATGGTCATCTGGTATGTAAGCTGCTCCACTTCGGCGCCTGTGCAGTAGTTACCCAGGCGTATTGAGGTGTGGTACGATGTGTCGGGAGGCAGATAGGTCAGCTGGCCGCCGTTGGCGGGGTCGCCGAGCTGCGAAGTGTTGTTTCCGCCTTTGATAACGAAACGCTTTGAGCAGTCAGCCTGACCGTCAATGTTTTGCGAGCTGGAACTGTTGCCCGAGCACGACGACGAGGTGGCCTGGCTTTCCAGCTGGCTGGCGCTCGGTACCTGTGTGAGTGCACTGTAACCTGGTGTTGTGCAGGTGCTGAGATTGCTTTGCTTGGTGCCCGAACCGCCTGTATATCCTGTCCAACCTCCGCCGAAGGTGAAATTAGAGGGGTTCTTCAGTCCCGGACAGTTCTCATTCTGCGGGTAGGTAGGTCTGGTTTGCGCGTTGCCTACGTTGCACAGTATTGCCAACATTGCGACTGCTGCTAATAATCTTATTGTTTTCATATCGTACTGTTTTATTGTTTTTTTTCTGATATTGTTTTTGTCGGTGAACGGTTTTTAAGTTCGCTGTCGATGGTTGTTGCTATTATCCGTACCGGAACAGATAACGCGAAATGTAGCCGTTCATTATATATAGTCACAAAAAAAGCCCATTTTGCTGTAAAAATAGTGAAATTTTTTTTCTTTTTCCTGAAAAACAGCACTTGGCACACGTTTGTTTTTCATTTTGTCTCAACTGTTATTACAGGCTTGTTTAATTGTTCTTTCGATATACATTCTCTGTCATATGTACAGTATTTGTACAGTATATGTACAGTATTTGTACGCTTCTGAAGCGTACATATACTGTACATATACTGTACAAATACTGTACATATGACAGGGAAAAACGGGGGTAGGCGTCGTCTTAACCGGGCGGCGGCGCGCAGGCTTCTCCACGCGCTCCACCGGAGCTTGTGACAAATACTGTACATATGACAGGGAAAAACGGGGGTAGGTGTCGTTTTAACCGGGCGGCCGCGCGCAAAAAAAAGAGGACTGCCAATTGGCAGTCCTCTCTCTTTCCGTTTGGAGGTTGGGGATTGTTATTTGTCGCCTTCGTCGGCTTTCTCCAGTTCCTCTTTCAGGTTGGCGAGCACATCGAGGTCGCCGAGAGTGGTCTTCTCAAGAGTGTCGTTGATTTTCTTGACAGTCTTCTTGGTGGCGCGCTCTTTCTTGGCCTCGCTGTCGTCGGTGCGGGTCTCTTCGACACCGTCCTGGTTGACGCGGGTGTGCGAAACGATGATTTTCTTGTTCTCTTTCGAGAATTCGATGACCTTGAAGTCGAGGGTTTCGCCGTTCTTGGCTTTGCTCTTGTCGGCTTTCTCAAGGTGACGCATCGGGGCGAAGCCTTCAACGCCGTAGGGCAGCGTAACGGTGGCGCCCTTGTCGTTTATCTGGCTGATGGTGCCCTGGTGTACTGAACCGACGGTGAAGATGCTTTCATAGACATCCCACGGGTTCTCCTCGAGCTGCTTGTGGCCGAGGCTGAGGCGGCGGTTTTCGGCATCGACTTCGAGAACGATGACGTCAATCTTGTCGCCAATCTTGGTGAACTCGGCCGGATG
>JAEEMK010000055.1 GCA_016283175.1 Bacteroidales bacterium | reverse complement strand
TGGAGTGAGTGTTCACCTCTTCCCATTCCGAACAGAGAAGTTAAGCCTCACATCGCCGATGATACTGCACTTGTTTGTGGAAAAGTAGGTCGCCGCCAATCTTTTTTAGGAGCATCTCGACAAGAGGTGCTCCTTTTTTTTGTCTCTGACAGTTTAGGGCTATTATTAGGTTGAAGAAATTGGAAGTTATTTCTAATATTTTTTGTTATCTTTAACTTATAATGATAAAAAAAAGAGGTTCGCTAATACCTGAACCTCTTATTGTAGTACGGTGATGGTGTTTATTCGCCCATACCAGTGTGTTCTGAGCGGATTTTCATCTTTAGAGTTTTGCCGTTTTTGAGTACACAGTCGAGCTCAACCAGCACTTTGCCGGAACCATCGTTTTCACCAGTGATTTTGAGCGTACCGCTGTTAAATACCGACTCGTTTTCATACTCAACGCCGTCAATCATACCACCAGCGCCATTAACGGAACCGTGTCCAACCATTGTCAGGACTTCGCCCATAAAGGCTATTTCGTAGAATTCTTCGCCTGTAGGGTGGGCAAGGTTGGTGGTTGTGTTCCAATCGCTGTATTCATTATTGGAACGAATGTGGAAATGGTCAAGCATTATTTTGGGTTGGCCATCGGCAGATGTGTCTTTTGAGAATGCGTTGAGCATAGTGAGGTTGTCATTGTAGATTTCAACAAAGGGAATCATTTCGTACGTCACGCCGTCATAAACGAGGGTGTTGTCAGCCAAAGGTTCTCCAGCGGGTTGATCCGGTTCATCTTTATCACAGGCTACGAACATAAGTGTTGTCGCCAGTGCTACAAAGCAGAATAACAGTCTTTTTTTCATTTCTTACAGGTGTTTATAGGGTTAATAATTATTAATTAAACGCAAATGTATGGTTCTTATTGTTTATGGTAACAAAAAAAGCGACCGTATGGTCGTTTTTTTGTTCTTTTGGAAGACTCTACTTATTTCTTGAGAGCTTTCAGACCTTCCTCTACGCCTTTCTTGGCAGCGTCTTTGGCAACGTCTTTGGTCTTCTCGACAGCAGCGTCTTTAACCTTGTTGGCGATGCACTTCTCAGCCTCAGCTTTAACAGCGGCTTTGAAATCAGCGTCGTTAGCATACTCGGCAAAGCTCTGGTCGATAACGGTGTTAACGCAGTTCAGGATGTCGCCGCAGTTGCAAATCTGCTGAGCAGCGTCCATAATAGCAGCCTGGCGAGCGTCGTTGTTAGCCTCGGTGCATTCAGTAGCGGGCTCGTTGACCTCGGTCTGATCGATGGCGGTGGTGTCCATAGTGCTGTCGGTAGCCTCTGCATTACCGTTGCAGGAAGCCATAGCTGCGCAAATCATAGCGCTGGCAAGGAATAAAAATACTTTTTTCATTGTTTTTTAATGTTTTAGATAATTTTCTTCGTTAAATATCAATTTGCAAAGATACATATGTTTTTCCGAATGGTGATTTTTTTATATTTGTTTAACATTTATTTTTTGATTACCTTTGTGACTGTATCTCCGCACCGCAACATATATATGCCTTTAGAGAGGTGTTGTATGTTGATTGTCAGGGTTTCAGAGCAACTCTTTTGTCTTATTGTCTGATGGCCCATTATGTCATAAATAGTGATTTCCTGTCCAGGTTTTGTAACCACAGTGATTGTGCTCTCGGCAGGATTGGGATAAACAACAATGTTTTCTTGTAAGACATTGTCAATGGTGGCTTTTCTTTTAAAGATTGCTTTGACGGTGTGTGGCCCGACGACACTGTGAAGTTTATAGCTGTATGTGCCGTTGTCCTGCAATTCAATCATATATGGTGCAAGGGCGTGGCCGTCAAGTTCCACGTGGTCGATGTCGTGCCCCGAGATAGGTATGATAGTGTATTTGATTGTGTCGTTTTCGGCAAGGACGGAGTATCCACGTGGATGGATGTCTCCATTGTTGTCGCTACTCGCAAAGATAAGCGATCCTTTGTTTATTTCAACGTTGTCGATGGCAATTTGTGCACCGTTTACTGTATATGCCGAAAAACGGATTCTACTTCGGTCGCCTGCATTTGGCAGCTGTAAATAAATATCGCGCCACGTTGCAGATCCAAACATCCATATTGTGCTGTCAACTGTGACCCATTCAGCACTGGCATTTTCGCGGTATTCTGTTTTTAGACAACTTGTCTCGTCGCAGAGATTGTTGAAATTCAGTTTGAAGTGAAGAACGGCATTGTGTAATGTGTCGAATGAGAACGGGCGGCAGCTTACGATCTGCCATCCTTCGCCGAAGCTGACCATAGCCTTTTGTCCCATAACGCTGTCGACGTTCCAATTGCCGCTCCAGCATTCTGGCAGTATGCCGCAAGCTGTACTCTCGAAATCCTCGTTTTGCCAGTCGAAATTGCTGCAGTTCAGCGTCTGCCCCTGGACATAGATACCATCCGAATAGGTGGTGTCGTTTTTGCAACTGTACAGGCGGAAATGATACAAATGGTTGTTAAGCAAATCTGTTGCTAAGGTGTTTGAACTGTTGCCTTTGTAAATCACAATGCCACCGCCGTCGACGGTGTCGCCCACATTGTAATGGCCTTCAGGGGTGCCAAAGCTGTTGGCATCGGTGTTGACAACAATCATAGTGTTGTAGTTGCCGTATTTTTTCCAGCGCAAGGCGATGGTCTGTTGGTCTATGCCTTCAGCTTCTGCTTCCATAGGGTCTGGCGAAGCGTTTCCTACAGTCAGGAACAGCTGCTTTGTCGAGCTGTTTTCAGATATATTGTAGAACGGTATGTTGTTTGCAACTCCCGACCACGGACGGAACCAGGGCACAGAGTTATCGGTCAATTCATAACGTCGTCCATAGTCGCCGGGGAATGTTGCCGTGGCAGAATTCAGGTTTCCATAACTTGACGGCGAGTTCGTCGGGAATGAGTCGGTCTCATTGGTTTTTGCCAAAATGTATATTTGTTGTGGATGGCGCGAGTTGCTTACGTTGGCACCGTAAGCCGAAGGGTGTATGTGGTATACCAACATACCGTTGCCTGGCAGGAATTTGTCCCACTTAACTTTCTGACGGTTTTCTATCAGGAAGAAGTCACCCTGTGTAGAGGTATTGATACGGTGGAAGTTTCCGTTGGTTACATCTGTGGGACTCATTACGACTGTTTTCGGTGTTCCGTCAATGGTGTCGCAGGTTGCCCAGTGATAGATGTAGATTTTTGTGTATGGATTGTGGTGTGCCGGTGTGATGCCACCACGATTCCAGCTGCCGCTCGACATAATGTCCCATTGGCCAAGCCCGGGATATTCTCCGCCACTGCCGCTGTAGTCTGTGTCGTAGTAGTCGGGAGCACCGAAAACGTGTCCCAACTCGTGGCAAATGACACCAATATTGGTGATTTTCCCCCCGTAATAACTGTTGCATTCAGGTGAGCAAGAATACACGTCAACAACGGTGTTGTTGTATGTGGGTGCGTCAAAAATATTCCATTTGTGTGACCAGATGCAGTCGGAACTAGCACCGGCCTCTTCACCGTAGCCAGCAAATATGATGTGCAATCCGTCGATGTAACCGTCGTTATCGTTGTCGTAGTCGGAAAAATCCACATAGTTTGCTGCAGAATCAACAGCTTCTCGTGCGAAAGCCTGTGAACCATAGTCGGTGGCTCCATAGTATGCTGTGTTATATGCTCCTGTGAATGGTCCCACCACGTCGACTTTGAGAGTGAATAATCCGCCACTGACATCATAGTAGTAGTCGCGCACACTGCCTGTGCGGCCGCCGGCGGTGTAGTTGACCTGATTGAACAGCTCCTTGAACTCCATTTTTGAGTGTGTCATTGCTCTGTCGCTGAATTCGAACAAAATGACGAGGAATTTCTTATATCCAATGACGTTGCTCATTGTCTTTGGTCCAGATTTGGCGTTCTCTACCTGCTTCCATATTGAAAGCATCTCGTCTACTTGACGCTGGCTAAAGTGCAGATGCTTAGGCGTTTTTTTCAAAAATGCTTCCACCTCTTTGCTACGGGCATCGATTTCGGTGGCAAGGAAGTCGGTCGCGACCATATCACCATTGTCGTTGCAACGTGCATAGACAAGACTGCCGTTGCTGCTGTGCAGCAAGCTGTATCCGTCGACTGTTTCGGCCCAGTGTACACGTTCGTCGCCTTTCAGATAAATGGATACCGTTGTTTCGCTACCTGGTTGTGTGAAAATGATTTTTTCAGGAAAGGCTGGCACAGCCATTACGCTGCCGTAGAAGAATACGGTCAGCAATAAAAGGAAAAACAATTTTTTCATTGTATTCTTTCGTCGTGGTGTTTGTGATTCTCAAATAATATAGTTTATAGGAATGCATTTGATTCGTATTCCTCTGCCGTGCAGTTCTGTACGTCGGCACCACCGTCAAACCATACATACTTTATGTATGTTGGGTTGGCATTTTGGTATTGATCCTTCTCAAATTGACGTCGAAGGCTACTGGTGGGGAGGTCGCGAAGCACGTAGTCATTGACTTTTCCCATCAAGAAACTGCGTTGCGCTGTGCCGTTGTCGACTCCCAACCGTTTTGCGAAGCGCGTGTCGTTGCTTAAAGTGATGGGGTCGCCTTTTAGGTTGGTAGAAACCTGTTTTACAGCCATAACCCAAGTGTGCATCAGGTCGACATTTGTCTTGGTTGACCGCAATTGGTATTCCAAAAAGGCTGTTTTGGTGCCGTTACCATCTTTCCATTTATGCAATGTCACAATCATAACTGCGTCGATACCGTAATCATTACGGAATGCCGACAGGTCACCGTTGCGCAGCTTCTTTGGACTGTAATCCATTGCTTCGGCTATTTGTGTAGAGGCAACTGGACCGATGACATAGTATCCGTTCCTTATCAATGGAGCTGAAACTGTTTGGAATAAATATGCTTTGGCTGTGTTCAGTTCGTTGTTGTATTCAATGTCTGTTGGGTATTTCTCCACTTTGCGTTCAGCCTTGTCGTTGATGGGTGCAATGTATATCACTGTCGGCCGTTCGCTGTATATGTCTTCGTATGAGTTGATTTTCTTTTCACTCTTACAGGCACCGAAAAAGATTGCAAGCAGTATAATGGCTACGTATAAACGTTTCATAATGAAAACCTCATTGTTATTTGTTATTTTTTTTGTTTTCTTCTTTCTTGTCCATCACCGAGGCAGCACGCTCTTCGGCGGCGGCACGGCTTGTAGGCGAGAGGGCATCGTTGTCGCTCCCTTCGGTGTCATCAATCTTGATATTGTTGTCGTTTATAAATTCAGGAATCAAGATGCGTTTGAGTTGCATAACATAGTTGCGCGACGAAGCAAATTCGCTTATCTCACGGTTGAACCAGCTGTTTGCTTCGGCACGTCGACCTTGTTTTACAAGTGAAACAGCATAGTCGCTGTATATGCCGGGCTGCTTCAAGCCGGTCTTGCGGGTTTTGTTGATCAGGGTGCCGTAGTTCTTAGAAAGATTCTCAAGATTGGCCTGCGACGGCTCTTTGCAGTATGCCAGAAGAATGGTCTCGTCGACCACAAACTGCGACGACGAACAAGCCTCCAGCATTGCAATCCCAAGGGTTATCATTAGGAATCCCAGCAAGTGATTTTTTTTCATATAGTGGCTGTATATTTTTGTTTTTTAATATGATACCAAGAATAGTAGTGCGGTTTGACGACCAGCACGACTGATTTTTACAAAATGCAAAGATACAAATAAAAAATGAAACAGTTGGGAAAAAATTCCAAAAGCAAAAAAAATAGTAATAATTGAATCAAATATATGCTTGCAGGACATTGGGGCGTACTTGTAAAAATGCTGCTTTTTTGTATCTGTATATAATCGATTGTGTTTTGTTTTATTAGCTTCCTATATGGCTAATGCTGTTAAAATTATGCATTCTAACTTACTCCGTGGTAGGTGCTTCTAATACATTTTTCATTCTGCAGTATGTGATAATTATGGAAATGTTATGGCAGTTGATAGCTTCGACCGTGTCGGAAACGGAGATAATAGGTAGTATGGTGTAAAAATATTTTTTTGCCGTATTGCCGAAAATGTGTATTTTTGCAAACTGAAACGGCAGCCGCTCTATCGCCGGCAGTGTAATCTGCGGGAGGAAAGTCCGGGCAGCACAGAGTCACCATACTTCCTAACGGGAAGGGGTGCGTTTCCGCAAGGGACGCGCCACAGATAGTGCCACAGAAAATAAACCGCCGGTTTCGGCCGGCAAGGGTGAAAACGCGAGGCAAGAGCTCACGACGTATGCAGCGATGTATATGATGGTAAACCTTATGGGCTGAAAAACCAAATATACCGACAGTCAAGGGTTGACTCGTCCGTTGTCGGGGGGTAGGTTGATTGAGGCATTCGGCGACGGATGTCCTAGATTAATGATAGAGAGCCGCTTCGGCGGTGACAGAACCCGGCTTACAAGCTGCCGTTTCTTTTTTTTATCGATTATTTGCTGGAAGAAAAACCTATGTCTTATGAGAATTGAGGTCGTTCTGTCGCCGACGCTTTACGAGGGTCGCAACATCAAGGTCAACCACTACGCTGTGGCTGTCGATGTGCTGCGTGCCACGTCGGCCGTCTGTGCTGCTTTTGCGGCTGGCGCTGAAGAGATTGTGCCGCTAGATTCGATCGAGCAGCTGCCGCTCTACCGCCGTATGGGCTACACTCTTGCTGCCGAACGCAATGGCGAAAAGCTGCACGGAGCCACGTGCGGCAACTCTCCAACCGAATATATGACTATGGACCTCAGTGGCCAGAAGCTGGCCTATTCCACCACAAATGGTACTGTTTCAATACTCCGTGCTGCCGATTCGGACCGGCTCTTTGTCGGTTCGTTCCCGAACATCGATGCCCTGGCGTCGCAGCTTGTGGCAGGCGGCGAGAGGGATATTGTCGTGCTGTGCTCGGGATGGAAGGGCGACCCGTCGCTCGAGGACACTGTCTTCGCCGGCGCACTGATCGATAGAATCGGACGAAAGGGCGTAGAACTGCAGCTGGTCAACGATGCCGCAATGATGGCTCTGGCGCTATGGAACGATGCCAAAAGCGACCTCTATTCCTATTGCCTCAAGGCTACGCACGTGCAGCGGTTGCTGCGGCTGGGCTGCGAGGACGACATACGGTGGTCTTTGACATCCGGCTTGTGCAGGCTGGTGCCTGAATATGTTAACGGCAAATTGATAGCAAAACCTTGAAACGACTGGCTTTTATATTGACTGCCGCTGTGCTGTGGCTCCTGCCTGCTGCGCCTGCCGTGGCACAGGACTCTATTGCTTTTGAAAAAGGTCCCGGACTGGTCTTGCAGAGTCCTCTGCCGGCATCGCTGACAGGTCTGGCCATTGCCACGGGAGCTTCGCCGATGTTTTGCGAGCCGATGATGCGCCAGAACCTTCTCATTCGCGAGGAAGTGCAGATGTGGCGTCGCGGCAGTATGGATTTCAGACCGTTGACTTTCGACAATGTTATTCAGTTTGTGCCGCTTGTTTCGACTGTTGCACTCAATTTGTGCGGTGTGCCTTCGCGTCACAGCGACTGGCCGCTGATGCGCCGCGCGCTGGGCAGTGCTGTCATTTCCACGACCTTGGTGCACTCGGTGAAGTTCTTTGTCGATGAAATGAGACCCGATTTTAGTTCGAGAAACAGTTTTCCTTCGGGACACACCTCGTTTGCTTTTTCCGGTGCTGAACTGCTTCGCCTCGAGTATGGACATACGTCGCCCTGGATTCCTGTTGCCGGCTATGCTGTGGCGCTTCTTACGGGTTTTATGCGTGTCTACAACGACCGCCATTGGACTGGCGATGTGCTGGCTGGAGCAGGCTTTGGAATTATTGCCGCCGACCTTTCTTACTGGTTGAACGATTATATCGAAAGGAAAGTATGGAAGAAGTGAATATCAAACCCATAGCCAAGCTTTTCGGAGCCTTTGCACAAAAATTCGGCATTCCCCGCCAAAGCAATATTGTCGACGGCATCGTGTCGAGGATTGTCTTTGAACCGGAATTCCGCAATGCCGAGGCGCTGCGTGGCATTGAGGATTTTGACTATTTGTGGCTTATATGGCGTTTTTCGGAGAACGAGAAGGATGGATGGTCGCCCACAGTGCGGCCGCCGCGGCTGGGTGGCAACCAGCGTATGGGTGTCTTTGCCACGCGTTCGTCATTCCGTCCCAACGGTTTGGCTTTGTCCTCGGTACGGCTGATTGGTGTCGACTGGCACTGTCCCGACGGCCCGGTGCTTAATGTGACCGGCGCCGATCTTATGGACGGCACACCAATTTACGACATCAAGCCCTATCTGCCATACACCGACGCCCATCCCAACGCACGAAGTGGTTTTGCACCGACTCCGTCGTCGCACAGGCTTGAAGTGCACTGCCCGCCTGATATGCTTTCGAAAATAAAGCCTTCGATGCGCACTCCTTTGTTCGAAATATTGGCCAACGATCCGCGCCCTTCATATCATCACGACAACGAACGTGTGTACGGAATGCTTTTTTTGGGAAAAAATATCCGCTTCAAAGTGTTGAATGACAATACGGTGGAAGTTGTTGATATTTTTTAACATTTCTCTTTACAGCAAAAACGTTTTTTTTTGTGACTATATAGTATAATGAAACAGGACGATGCACATCTGATAGAGGGCTGTCTTCGTAAAGACCAAAGAGCATATAGCGCTTTCTATGAACGCTACGCACCGAAAATGTATGGTGTATGCCTGAGGTACACACGTTCGAGCGCCGCCGCCGAGGATGTGCTTCACGATGGTTTCATTAAGGTGTTTGAAAATCTTCATCGTTTGCGCGACATCAATGCCGTCGAGCCGTGGATGAGGCGCATTATGGTCTACACGGCTGTAAATGCACAACGCAAGGAACTGCCTTTGGCAGCGTCGGGTGATGTTGACACCAATGTGACTGACGACTATTGCAACGGCAATGAAATCATAGCCAAGGTTGACGCCGATATGGTTGTCAAGGTTATGCAACAGCTACCGGCTTCGTTCCGCACAGTGCTCAACCTTTGTGAGATAGAGGGGTACGACTTCGCTGAAGTGGCAAAAATAATGAAAACCAAAGAGAATACCGTGAGGTCGGCTCTCACCCGCGCCAAACAGATGTTGGTCAAACTTTTGAAAGAATATTAGAATTAAATGAATAACTTTATTGATATTATGAGTGAATTGAAAGATAAATTTAAGAATTACACGCAGCAGCCAGACGAAAGAGTATGGCAATCGATTAATGATACTATGAAGAAACGTGCCATTGTCCGTCGCAGTGGTGTCGCCCTTTCGGCTGTTGCCATTATTGGTGCTGCCTTGATCTTTGTTCTTGGACGCAACGGCAGTGCTGATCTTGTTGCTGAAAACAATGCTGTTCTTGTCGAAAATATACAGTTGGCTCAAACAGATGCAACTGAAAACGTAGCCGTTGTGGAGAACGTAACATCAGAAGTTGTGCAGCAAGTCACAAAAGAAAGGGAAAGCCAAGCTGCCATTGAAGAGAAACTCGAAGAGAATGACGTTTCTGGATTTGATTATGTAACTCCTGTGGTGAATGAGGTCGTACAGACTATTGAATCCAAAGAGACTTTGCCTGTTATTAAGAATGAGGTGAAGACTTCTACTGAAAAGAATGCTGTCACCGATATGCTGCCAACAATTGAGCCGGTGAGAAAAAAGGAAGAAAAACAGCAGAGCAAAATACAGCAGCATAAGGCCGTTGCCGATGATTTGGTGGTCTGGATTCCTAATGCTTTTGCTCCAGACGACCCTTTGAATGACGAGATCCGTCAGTTCAAGGTGTTTCCCAACAATGGCTCCAACATCCTTTCATACGAGATTTTCATCTATTCGCGCAACGGTCGTCAAGTATACCATAGCAAGGATATAAACGCAGGTTGGGACGGCACGTACAATGGGCACGCTCAACCGATGGGAACTTACGTCTATATTATTGAACTCAATGATGCCTCTAAAGGACTTCAGCATAAGAAAGGCACAGTGACGTTAGTAAGATAGTTTTTATGACACAAGAATAACAAACCCCGTACTAATAAAGTGCGGGGTTTGTTATTAATAACGTATCGTCAATGTGATGAGAACTACCGTGCTGTATAATCCATCATCTTTTAGGGGAGAGACAGTCAGGTGTGAGTTGCACTTTTCTAGCCATATTACTACTGCTGTTGCTTGATGGCTTGAAAATTTGTCGTAATAATATTATACAATACAATCTTCTTTCGTAATAATAATCCATTGAAAAAAGAAAAGGCTCTCCGTAGTGGAGAGTCCTTTTCTATGAATTATGACGATCAAGTTTTATTTGATAATTTCCACAACACCGTTGCGCTGAATGTCGCCAAGGTATCCTTTTCCTGTAAAACGCCAGAAATAGGTGCCTGTGGGTGTGTTGTCAGCAGCTGGATCCCAGAAATCTTCTTCCTTTGAGATGTTCTCTTTGTAGAAGATGCGTTTACCCCAGCGGTCGTATACGGCCAGCGAGTTGTTGGGATATCCAAGACCTTCTATGAGGTTACGGATGATGAATTTGTCGTTGACACCGTCACCGTTTGGCGTAATAGCATTGGGAAACTGCAGAAAGTCGTTGACTAACAGAATGCTGTTCTCGATGGTGTCGCGGCATTCGACGATATTGCCGCTGGGTCCAAGGTTTTTGGTCATTGCGATAAGACGTGCCACATAGTTGCCTGATATGTCTTCACCGTCAGTTTCCCATTCGAATGTTGGGTTTACATCGGTTAGAGTGTGATAGGACACGTGGTTGTCTCGATCGTACTGGATTTCCCAGTAGTAGTTGTTGTCGTCGGATTGGGGAATAGTTAGGTTGTGGAATGTTACTGAAGGATGCATTACGGTGGGGTTCATCGGTTCCCAGGAGAACTGTGCCACGGGGCTTGAATATACCGTTACAAGGTCGGTGTATACGAGCGAGTCGACGCATCCAAATTCGCTACGTACAATGTATCTGAAGTTGTATTGACCTGTACCGTATGTGTGTGTCGGGCTTTCGAGGTTAGATGTGTCGCCGTCGCCGAAATCCCAGAAGTAATGATAACCGTACTGAGAGGTGTTTTCAAAATGGATTGTGTATGGTTCACAGCCTTCAAGCGGGTAAACTCCTGGGTCGAAGTTTGGTAGTGGTTGGTGGTTAATGTTGACACGCACCGAGTCGCGGGTTTTACAAGTAATATGTTGTTCGTTGTTTTCAACTTCAACGGTATAGAGTGTCGAAGAACCCATCATAGGACGTGTAATGACTGTGTCTGTTGTTTGTCCAAATGGTTCCCATTTGAATGTCTGGTTGGTACTGTCTGTGTGTACATCCTTGGCATCAAGTATTACTGTGTCTATATCGCATATAAGGATGTCGGCACCTAGTTCGGGGGTTGGAGACCATACTGACCATATTGAGGTGGTGGTATCCCAGCGGCAACCAAATTCATCGTAGATGCTCACATTGATTGGGAAATAACCAGCAGTGTCGTGAGCGGTTATGACCGAGCGTGTGGGGGTGCTTTGGTCGATGTTGAGACCACGCCAATGGCCGAGGTCGAAATCACCGTATGCCGAGTCAGGTGTCCAGATAACGCTGTCGATACCCACTTGGTATTCGCATCCGCCACCGGCACTGATGCCGCAGAAGTCAAGCGACCAGGAAAAAATCCAACCGTTGTCAGATGACCAGTTGTCGCAGATCTGGACTGTCCAGTCTCCATTGAGAGGGCATCCAACCAGCTCGCTGAAGTCAGAAGCAGGAAGATAATATCCCTGTTTGGCATCGTGAACACTGGGCGTTCTCGTTGTTGCACTTTTGTCAGTTGCCGTTTGTCCTGCTTGAGCATATGGTGCAGGAATTGTCATAAAGTTGTAATGTTGAATATTTATTGCATTGTCGTTATAGTAGCAGAAATAGTTGTTTGGTGTAGGATCTGTTTTGTTGCATAATGAACCATCCTGCAGCATATAGTCTCCGTTGTGAGAGAAACAGTAATCATATCCTTCGCCATACATATTGCATATTGAGTCGCAATAGTCATGGCCGGCAACGCCACTGCCGGAGCATTTTTCGTCATATGTGTGGTGAGAATCACCGCCATAGGGAATACCTGTATACATACTGCTACCGCCGTACATACCTTGTTTGATTTTGGGATCACTGAGATCCAGCAAAGGATCCCTACCTGCTGAGCCATACCACAATACGGCTTTCTGATTTGTCGGACATATGAGGCGTCCACCAATATCACCAAGGAATTCGTGCTCGAAATTGATACATATTGAGCATATGTCCTCGGCTGACTGCACAACGCGGCCTGATGGAAAATCGTCAAAAGTTATTGTCGCATTGAAACAGTGGTCATTGTCACCACATTGTCCATTTGTCTTCGGTCCGTCGGGAATAAATGTTCTGCAATCCAGTGTCCTCGATTTTGCTTTTTGAAACTCGAGGTACTGCATTGTGATGGTTGCATTGGCACCGTCATAACCGATGTTGACGATGTTTGAGTCGGTGGTGCAAATCGGGTTGAGAGCGTAGATTGTCTTTATGGGGTTTTGTGAAATTCGCACTCTTACAGATTCCATTACAGTTGATTTGCAACCTTTGATGTCTGTTACACGTAGTGTGACATCATAGCAGTCAAGGTCGCGGTATCTGGCGGGAACGTGTGTAAGGTTGATGCCTGAAGAGTCGTCGCCGTTACCGAACTGCCATTCGAACATCGAGGAAATGTCCGACGGACCATAGCCGTAATAGTTTGTGTATTGACCGTGACCGTTGAAGATGACACCTTCGCCCAAACAGAGATGTACACCGGTAAAATACTCGGTATCCAAAGTGAAGGATGATGAGTCGGCATTCCAGTTTGTGTCAATCTGAGTAAATGGACGTGTATAACCGGTGTCAACAATTGCACCATTCTTTGTCTTGTAAAAGAATGAATCGATGACAGGAATGATGGTTTCGCACTTGTCACGGCAATTCACCGAAATTGAAAAGCCCGAACCTGAAACACCGTCTCCGTTTGTTTTGAATCGGAGTGTTAATTTACCGCTAATGTTAGCCGGTGACGGGAAAATTGTTGTCTGAATTTGTGGATTCAGTGTGTTGTTGCAGGCAACAAGAATTGGTGAATTGATAGACGGTCCGTCGTGTATGAACAACGTGTCTCCAGGGACAATGTCGAACGAATTAAAGTAAAAACTCATTCCATTGGGTGGAGGACAGTTGCCGGAATCAATGACAATCCAATAGTTATAAGGACCATCCAGATATTTGTTATTTGTGTCGTTTTGACTAATGATATTGAGAAAATAGCTTTCGTTGGTTGTTACCATTGAAAAGGTATTTCCACTAGTTGTCTGATCCAGAACAACTGTGGTGTTGTTCTGTGCCAAGCCCAACATTGATGCCATCAGAAAACCTAAAAATAAAATGTATCTTTTCATAATTTTGGTGTTTTTTTTCTGCCTATATAGTGCATCGAAGATGTCAAAAAGTTTGGAAAGGATTCATAAAAAATGTTAAATAAATCTTAACTTCTTGATTTACTACGAATGTGATTGATAAGAGCCATAAGCAAACCGAGGCAGATGAAACCGCCAGGGGCAAGGATAAAGAGGAGCATACCGTCAGCACCGCCAATAAAGTTGACACCGAAGAAGCTGCCTGCTCCGAGTGCTTCGCGTACAATGCCGAGAAGGGTGAGTGCCCAGGTGAAGCCAAGTCCCATAAAGACACCGTCGAGGAACGAATGCCATACGTTATTCTTGGAGGCAAAAGCTTCGGCACGTCCCAGTACAATGCAATTGACAACAATTAAGGGAATGAAAAGACCCAGTGATGCATACAAGTCGGGTATAAATCCCTGCATAACCATTTGGACAATTGTTACGAATGTGGCTATGACCACGATGAAGCAGGGTATACGAACTTTGTCAGGCACCACGCTCTTGAGCAACGATATTACGATGTTGGACATCATTAGCACGAAAGTTGTGGCAAGACCCATACAGAGACCGTTGATTGCCGACGTTGTTGTGGCTAGGGTGGGGCACATACCGAGTACAAGGACCCACGTCGGGTTTTCCTTGATAAGTCCGTTTTTGATTATATCTTTAGCTTTCATTGTTCTTCTCCTTTCTCATTGTTGAATGCGTTGTATGCTGTTGCAACCAAGCGGCAGAAGGCGCGCGATGTGATGGTTGAGCCCGTGATGGCATCCACATCGCCACCATCCTTCTTGACAGTGATGTTGTTGCCTTCGGGGTTCATACCGATAACGTTGCCTTTACCTTCCTTCTGAAACCATTTGTCGGCCTTTGCACCAAGACCCGGAGTTTCGGCAGAGGCAAGGATTTCATATCCGCTGATGTTGCCTTCTGCGTCAAAGCCTACCATTGCTGATAGACGTCCTCCAAAACCGTTGTCGTCGAACGACTCGATGGCTTTGCCTACCATCTCACCAGCCTCATTGACAGCGGTGTAGCGCACCAGCTGTGCGTCGCCCTTGGGGGTCTGAACGGTCACAGTGTCAATGGTATATTCTTTATAAGCCGGAAGCACTTTGGCCACAGCGTTGGCTATCTTTTCTTGATTGACTTTTTCAATAGGGCCTTTCGTGACATTGTTGACCAGTGCAAGGGCAAGGCTTGCCACCAGCGCTATCAGTGTCAGCGAAAGTAACATATTCTTCAATGTTGATTCTGCTTTCTTTGCCATAATTGTTGATATGTTGATACGTTATACGTTTTTGTGTTGATACGTTTAGTACGTTTTTAGTTTAGTTGGCGAACCGTTTGGGTTTGAACCAGCGGTTAAGCAGCGGAGTCACGGAGTTCATCAGCAGTATAGCGAAGCTGACGCCTTCGGGATAGTTGCCCCAGTTTCGGATGATGATGGTCAGAAAACCGCATCCAAAGCCGAATACCAACTGTCCTGCTTTCGTCATTGGCGACGTAACCATATCGGTTGCCATAAAGCA
This sequence comes from Bacteroidales bacterium, assembly GCA_016283175.1. GTDB lineage: Bacteria > Bacteroidota > Bacteroidia > Bacteroidales > P3 > Colimorpha. Next base: position 18,577 of record JAEEMK010000055.1, on the reverse strand, counting down.
GGCACCCAGCATAATGCCGCCGGTTAGGATTGTGGTGACAGGATCAACAAAAGCCGTCTTGTCGCAGAGCCACAGTATTCCGCTGAATAGGAAAGCTGTGCCGATGAATGATACGGGAATATGCCAGCTGATGATTCGACGGCAAAGCAGGTAGATGGCACCTATAAGGATGGCCAGTGCCGACACCTCGCCAAGCGAGCCGCCTATGTTACCGATAAAGTAGTCCCAGACCTGACCTGCAGCCTGAACACCGTTCTCTTTGATGAGTCCCAGCGGGGTTGCACCAGTGGTGGCATCGGTGGTGGGTACGCTGACCATCGAGAACAGATTGTCGCCGGGTTTAGGCCAGGTTGTCATCTGTACGGGGAAGGAGATAAGCATAAACACACGTCCCACAAGAGCAGGGTTGAACGGGTTCTTGCCAAGACCGCCAAAACTCATCTTGCCGATGCCTATTGCCACGAGGGCGGCGATGATTACCAAAAGGATCATCTCGCGTGTGGCCGGCACGTTGAATGCCAGCAGAAGGCCGGTGACGACTGCCGAGCCGTCGCCAATGGTGCTGGGGGTCTTGAGAAGGAATTTCTCGATAAGCCACTGAAAGAGTACGCAGCTGGCTACGGAAATAAGGCTGATGAGCAGCGCGTTGAGTCCGAAAAATGCAATGGCGACAATCAGTGTTGGCACCAAAGCCAGGTTGACACGCCACATAATTTTCTTGGTGGATTCATCGCTGTGGACGTGGGGCGAACCGGATACGTTTAGCAGTTTCATATTATAATATTATTGTATTCTAAAAATAATAAGTTGCTTAATAAGGTTATTTCTTTTTGGCCATCAGGATGCCGCGGTACAGGTTCTTGCCGAGACGTATCTCGTCAAGCAGCGGTTTGTTGGCAGGGCAGGAGAAGAAGCAGCATCCACACTCGATGCAGTCCAGTATGTTGTGCTGGCCAGCTTCCTCGATGCGACGGTTCTTGACCAGTGCCGAGAACAGATATGGTTCCAGACCCATCGGGCAGGCATTCATACATTTGCCGCAGCGTATGCAGTTGCTCTCTTCGGCTCTCTTGGCCTCGCTCTCGTCAATGACCAGCACGCTCGAGGCACCTTTCGTGGTGGGACCGTCGAGGTTGCTGACAGCCTTGCCCATCATAGGGCCGCCGCTGATGACCTTGCCCGTTGTTTCGGGCAGGGTACCCATAGCGTGGGCAATGATATCGTTGTAGGTAGTGCCGAAGCGGACGTGATAGTTGTGCTGTTTTTCAAGCTTTTTGCCCGTGACGGTAAGGATGTTTTCGACAAGAGGTTTGTTCTTTTGGATTGCCTCATAAACAGCATAAGCCGTGCCAACATTGCTCACCACGCAGCCAACATCGATTGGCAGTTTGCCTGACGGGACGCGACGGCCGGTGATGGCGTTGATGAGTTGCTTTTCAGCACCCTGTGGGTATTTAACCTTCAAGGGCTCCACTATTATGCCTTCAAACTTGGCAGCCATAGCTTTCATTACAGCTATAGGCTCGGGCTTGTTGTTCTCTATGCCGATATAGGCATTGGGAACGCCCAAAGCTTTGCGAAGTATGCTGACGCCTATGCATATCTCTTCGGCGTGTTCCATCATAACGCGGTGGTCGCTGGTTAGGTATGGCTCGCATTCCACTGCGTTGATGATCAGATATTCAGCCTTTTTATCCGGGGCAATGGAATATTTGATATGGGTCGGGAATGTTGCGCCGCCAAGGCCGACAACACCCATTGCTTTCAGTTTGTCGACTATCTCTTTCGGCTCAAGGCTGCATTCGCGCTTGATGTCGGGAGTACGGTCGATGCTTTCTTCCCATTCGTCGCCTTCAACATTGATATATATTGCCGGTTTTGCCAGACCGAAAGCATCTTTGCAGATGTCTATCTTGGCCACGGTGCCGCTGAAGGGCGAATGTACGTTGGCGCACATAAAAGCCTCGGCTTTGCCTATCAGCTGTCCCACTTTCACGGTGTCGCCTTTAGCTACACAAGGTGTGGCAGGGGCGCCGAGATGTTGGTTCATCAGTATCACCGCTGTTTTTGGCAGGGGGAATTCCTCGATGGCGGCGGAGGTGGATATTTTGTTCTCTTCGGGGTGGACACCACCCATAGCGAATGTCTTCATACGTGTCGGTTTAAGCTTGAGTTGTGTTATTGGTTGTGGCTTCTGCTGTAGCAGGCTGTGAAGCTTCTGCTGCCGGTGCTGCCGGAGCGGCAGGACGTTCCACCTTCGGCGGGAAATTGACTGCGTGGATTGCACCCGTGGGGCATTCGGCCACGCACTTGCGGCAGAGCTTGCAGACATTGAAGTCGATGTATGCCAAATTGTTCTCTACGGTGATGGCACCGAAGGGGCAGGTCTTGGCGCATTTTCCGCAGCCTATGCAGGCTGCCGAGCAGGATTTGCGGGCGTCGGCGCCTTTTTCCTTGTTGCGGCAGGCAACAAAAACACGGCGGTTTTTCATACCCTTGTTGCGTAGCTCGATAATGCCGCGCGGGCAGGCCTTCACACAGGCTCCGCAGGCCACACATTTGTCTTCGTTGACTACCGGCAGGCCGGTTTCAGGGTCGATAGAGAGAGCGTCGAACTGGCAAGCACGCGAGCAGTTGCCAAGTCCCAGACATCCGAAAGCACATCCGCTTTCGCCGGTGTAGAGACTGTTGGCAAAGGCGCAGTCCTGCAGACCGTCGTAGTGGGTCTTGGCAGTGGCGTTGGCACAACTGCCGTTGCAGCGCACCACGGCCACCTGGGGCTCTTTCTCCTCGGGGGTGCAGCCCAGCAGTGCGGCGACCTTCTTGGCCACCTCGGCACCGCCGGCCGGACAGCTTAGACCTTCCATATTGCCTTGCTTCACAAAAGCCTCGGCCATAGCACGGCAGCCAGCCTTGCCGCAACCGCCGCAGTTGGCGCCGGGAAGGACTTCGGCAACCTCGTCAATCAGAGGGTCTTCAACAACCTTAAATTTCTGTGCCACAAAGTAAAGTACCATTGCGAAGATGGCACCAGTAATGCTTAGGACTAATACTGCAGACCAGATTTCTGTCATAATTGCTGTTATTTAGTTTTTATGGTAATGTTCTATTTTATTAAATTGCAAATTTACGATTTTTTTTGGGAATTATGACAATTTTTTTTTACAATTATTAACATAAAGGTTATATTGCTTTGATTTCTAGTGGAATCTGTTGGTTATATCTTGCTGTTGGCAATTTGTCCGATATGCTGTTTTGGCCGTTTTTGCGGCTGTTTCAAATGCTGTTTTTCAACTTTTTTTTGCCAGTTTGAAAAAAGTTAGTAACTTTGTACCCGAAAAGAAACCAAAATTTTTGCGAACTATGAACAATATTATTGTTGGATTTGACTTTTCTACGGGCTCCGCCAACGCCGTGGATTTGACCATCGATATTGCCAATAAATGGCAGTCGGACATACGTCTTGTGTATGTAAAAAAGGCCGACGAAGACGAGGCTCCCATTCGCGAGGAGATAGAACGTCGTAATGCCGGTGTGGCACATCTGCTTAAAGGCATAAAACTTGAATATGTCATCCGTGAAGGCAAAGTGTCGGAACAGCTCGCCGCCCAGGCCGAAGAAGACGAGGCTTTGATGGTGGTTGTCGGCACTCACGGTATGTCGGGATTTGAGACCAACTGGATTGGCAAGAACACCTATCGCACCATTGCCGATTCGTCGGTGCCGGTCCTCTCGGTGCGGGAAGATTTCAACTTCCGGAAAGAACTGGAAAACATAGTGGTCCCGCTGGACAGTACCACCGAGACGCGCCAGAAGGTGCCTTTTGCCGCACGTATGGCAAAAACTTTCGGTTCGACCATTCATCTGCTGGGACTATACACTTCCGATTCGAAAGACATCAAGATGCTTGTCGACGGCTATGTCGAGCAGGTGGAGAAATACCTTGACAAATACGAAGTGAAGCACGTCACCAAGTACGTCGATGCCAAAAAGAATCTCACCGTCACCACGCTCGAGTATGCCGACAGTATCAACGCCGACCTTATAGTGATTATGACTGAACAGGAGAAGGCTCTTACAAGCTGGCTTATAGGCAACTACGCCCAGCAGATGTTGCACCTCTCCAAGCACCCCATCCTCTCCATTCGTCCCGAGCAGATAGGGTCGCAGTCGCGATAGCAAGACAGGCAATGAAAGTAAAAAATATCGTGTTGATTATGGCCGCGCTGCTGATGGCCGGCGCTGTGTCTGCCCAAACTCGAAAGGGTAAGGTGGAGATAACCGGCGATGTGCAGGTCAGTGAACTGGTAAAGAAGCATATAGAGTTCAATGAACGTATGCGCACTGTGCCGGGCTACCGTGTGCAGATTGCAGCCCTGTCGGGTGCCAATTCACGCGACCAGGCTTTTGAACTGAAACGAAAGTTTAAAGAGGAATATCCTGAAGTTGAGGTGTATATAGTCTTCACAGAACCCAATTTCCGCATCAAGGTGGGCGATTTCACCAGCAAGCTCGACGCCTATGTCTTTATGCAGCGCATCAAGGATCGCTATCCGGGCACTATCGTCAAGGAGAATGTCTATCCAATCCATTTGGATTGGAGCAACATTGTGCCTGAGACCGATGCCGACGCCGACCTTTAAGACGGTTTTTCTTTGATGGTAAAAAGATGTTTTCTTTGACTTGATTTGATTTTTAGGAGTATAAAGAATAATTGTTTTATTTTGAAAGGACTGACAAAATGTCAGTCTTTTTTGTTAACCCCAAATTGGTCGTTAGGATAACGGAATTGTGTTTTTTACGTCCACCGACCAGATCTGCCCCACAAAGACATAATGCTGGTAGCCAGTTAATCCATCGGCAGGTATACATAGCCCTGCATCGTTTATGCATCCGTCAGGTATGCAACACCGTTCCTGTCGCGTACCTAACGACACGCTCTGATTATACGTTCCTTTACTACAACCAGCCGTTGAAATGGCCGGCTTTCTTTGAGCTACCCCTTTCGGGGAAAAAAAGATATAAATCCCGGTGACCGTTTTAGGATAAAAACAACACCAACGATCATTTTGAAATGTTAAATTTTAACATTTCAAATCTGTTTTTGCACCATTTTGCCCCAAAATCGCCTCCAAATACCCCCTAAACGCCTACTCCTAACCCTCTGTTTTCCAAGTATCATCTTTTTACCATATTCTTACCAAGTTCTTACCAAATTCTACATATGTACGCTTTTTGTGAACTTTGATAAGTATTTAGTAACTGTTTTATAGGTATTTAACCCATAGATGAGTACTTGCGCTTTTGTAACGTTTCTAATAATCAGACGATTAGCAAATGTTAATTTTGTGCTTGTTTTTTCAGTACAATTTTAACAAAAATAAAACCATTGGGGTCGTTTGGTATTCGTCTTTTATTTCGTTTTCTGTCGCTGTTAGCGGAGTGTTTGCGGCTGTGTTTTCAGGTGTTGCTATTCCGTTGTTTCGGACAAAAAAACAAGGCCGCCCACGGGGCGGCCTTGTTCGTGTATCGTATTCGTCTGTGGATTAGAGGTAGGCGATGAGGTGTTTGCTCTTTGAGCTTGATTTCAGTCGTTTGAGTCCTTTTTCCTTGATTTGGCGGACGCGTTCGCGTGTAAGACCGAATTTCATTGCTATCTCGTCGAGGCTCAGTGCGTGAGGTATTCCGATGCCGAAATACATTCGTATCACGTCGCGTTCGACTTCGGTGAGGGTGGAGAGAGCGCGTTCTATTTCGAGCGACAGAGATTCCTGCATCAGGGCGTCGTCGGTGGCAGGGGTGTCCTCGTTGGGAAGCACGTCGACAAAGTTGACATCCTCGTCGGCAACGAGGGGTGCGTCGATCGAGATGTGGCGTCCCGAGATGTTGAGTATGTTCTTGATTTTGTCTTCCGGTATGTCAAGCAGCTCGGCCAGTTCCTCTTCCGATGGCGGACGTTCGAGTTTTTGTTCGAGTTTGGATATTTCTTTTTTTAGTTTGTTGAGTGCTCCGAGCTGGTTGGAGGGCAGTCGCACGATGCGCGAGTTCTCGGCAATGGCCTGGAGTATCGACTGACGAATCCACCACACTGCATAGGAGATGAATTTGAAACCGCGTGTTTCGTCGAATCGCTTGGCGGCTTTGATGAGTCCTACGTTGCCTTCGTTGATGAGGTCGGGCAGGCTGAGACCCTGGTTCTGGTACTGCTTGGCGACAGAGACCACGAAGCGCAGGTTGGCTTTGGTGAGGCGGTCAAGGGCGGCTTGGTCGCCGGCTTTGATGCGCTGTGCCAGCTGGACTTCCTCTTCAGGGGTCAACAACTCCTCGCTGCAAATGTCCTGAAGGTATTTGTCGAGCGATTTGATGTCTCGGTTAGTGATGGAATGGGTAATTTTTAACTGTCTCATATATGGTCAAATTACTTTTTTTCTTTTCTTTATTGTTTTCAATAACGACAAAAACAAAAAAAAGTTTCACTTGTGTGAAAAAAAAACTCAAATTTGGCTTTTTTTTCTTATCTTTGCAGTCGTTTACAACATTGCGCAGTGCTCTGTTTTATGCTGTTTTTGCTGTTGTAAGCGGTTGTAATCCAGTGCTGTCGAAGTGCGTTGTGCGTTTCTTCGCCAGTGGCTTGGATGGTGCATTTTAAAGAAAATAAAAATTTATAATAAGATATGTTCGAAAATTTAAGCAGTAAGATTGAAAAAGCGTTGCACACTCTGCGTGGCAAAGGGTCGATAACCGACATTAATGTTGCGGAGACTGTCAAGGAGGTTCGCAAGGCGCTGTTGGATGCCGACGTGAGCTATCCCATAGCCAAGGAGTTTACCGACCGTGTGAAGCAGGAAGCCCTGGGCCGCAATGTTATACAGTCGATCGAGCCAGGGCAGTTGATGGTGAAGATTGTTCACGAAGAATTGTCCAAACTGATGGGCGGCGCAGCTGTTGACATAAACATCAAAGGCAATCCTGCCGTCATCCTCATTGCCGGTCTTCAAGGCTCGGGTAAGACGACTTTCAGCGCCAAACTGGCTTACTATCTGAAAAATAAGAAGGGTCGCAATGTGATGATGGTTGCTGGAGACGTTTACCGTCCTGCCGCTATCAACCAGTTGCAGGTGCTTGGTGAGCAAGTCGGTGTGCCTGTCTTTGCGCAGGTTGGTGTCAACGACCCTGTGAAGATTGCAAAGGATGCCTTGCAAGATGCCCGAATGAAAGGTGTGCAGGTAGTCATCGTCGATACCGCCGGCCGTTTGGCTGTCGACGAGCAGATGATGGACGAGATTGCACGTCTTAAAGAGTCGCTGCAGCCGCAGGAAACCCTATTTGTCGTCGACTCGATGACTGGTCAGGATGCCGTCAACACTGCCAAAGCTTTCAACGAAAGGATTGATTATGACGGTGTAGTTCTTACCAAGCTGGACGGCGACACACGCGGTGGTGCTGCTTTGACCATCCGCTACTCGGTGCAGAAGCCTATCAAGTTCGTCGGTATCGGCGAGAAGATGGATGCTCTCGATGTGTTCCATCCCGACCGTATGGCCAACCGTATTCTGGGTATGGGCGATGTGGTTTCGCTGGTCGAACGAGCACAGGAACAGTATGACGAGGAAGAGGCCCGCAAGATACAGAAACGCTTGGTCCACAACGAATACAACTATGACGACTTCCTCTCGCAGATTGCCCAGATCAAGAAGATGGGCAATATGAAAGACCTTATAGGTATGATTCCCGGAATGAGCAAGCTGACCAAGGATGTGGAGATCGGCGACGATGCCTTTGTGCCTATTGAATCGATCATCGGGTCGATGACACCTTATGAACGTCGCAATCCGAGCTGCTTGAACGGCAGCCGCAAGCAGCGCATCGCTGCCGGCAGCGGCCGCACCATTCAAGAGGTGAACCGTCTGGTGAAGCAGTTTGAAGATACTCGCAAGATGATGAAAGCTGTGTCGACAAAGGGAGGCAAGATACCGATGCCTCGCAGACGCAGATAGTGTTTGCAGATAGAAACATCTCAACAATTAAACAACTAAACCTTTCAACAATTAAACCTTTCAACAATTAAACCTTTAAACCTTAAACAAATATGTTCCAATTACTTGATGGAAAACAGACTTCATTAGCAATCAAAGATCAAATAGCCAACGAGGTTCGCGCTTTTACCGCCAAAGGTCTGCGCCCGCCCCATTTGGCAGCCATTCTTGTGGGTGACGACGGTGCCAGTCAGACATACGTTGCCAACAAGGAGAAATCGTCGCACGAGGTGGGATACACCTCGTCGGTATATCGCTATTCGGCCAACACTTCGGAAGAGGAGTTGTTGAAGGCCATCGAGTTTCTCAACAACGACGACGACATTGACGGCTTCATCGTCCAGTTGCCACTGCCCAAGCAGATTGATGAGCAGAAGGTTATCAACGCCATCTCGCCCGACAAGGATGTGGACGGCTTCACGCCCATCAACATCGGCCGTATGGTGCTTGGCGAGGACGCTTTCCTGCCTGCCACGCCGATGGGTGTATGCTCGATATTGGAGCACTACAACATCGAAACCGAAGGCAAGCACTGTGTGGTTCTGGGCCGCAGCAATATTGTCGGCACTCCTGTCGCCAACCTGCTGTCGCGCAACAAGAAGGGTGCAAACTGTACCGTCACGCTGTGCCACAGCCGCACCAAGAACTTGCCTGAGTTGACGCGCCAGGCTGACATATTGGTCGTAGCCATCGGCAAGCCCGAGTTTGTCACTGCCGATATGGTGAAGGACGGCGCTGTCCTGGTCGACGTGGGCATTCATCGTATTCCGGACGATACCAAGAAGAGTGGCTATCGCATCATCGGTGACGTGAAGCACAGCGAGGTCGATGCCAAGTGCAGCTGGGTGACGCCTGTGCCAGGCGGCGTGGGTCCCCTCACCATTGTGTCGCTTTTGCAGAACACTATGAAGGCTTACAAGAAAAGATTCAACCTATAATCAGTATTCGATGAAAACCATTGTTGTAGTCCCTTGTTACAATGAGTCGAAGCGTCTGCGGCAGGATGACTTTCTGCACTATGTGGAGCAGAACGACGACGTGGCGTTTCTGTTTGCCAACGACGGCAGCAGGGACAATACGCTGGAGGTGCTGCAGGAGCTTACAGCAAAGCACGAGCGGCTGCTGATGTTCGACATACAGCCCAATGGTGGCAAGGCCGAGGCCGTAAGGAAGGGAATGCTCTATGCCGCCGAGCAGTTCAAGCCTGACTATATAGCCTTCTGGGATGCCGATCTTGCCACTCCGTTGACTGAAATAGAACCTATGGTGAAGTGGGCCGACAAGGGCTATGACGCTGTTATGGGACTACGGCTGATGCGTTTGGGAGCCAAGGTGAGACGCAAAACTATGCGCCACTATCTGGGGCGCTGCTTCGCTACCGTGGCATCGATGATGCTTAAGCTTCCGGTATATGACACACAGTGCGGCTCCAAACTGTTCAGAAGGGAAGTGGTGGAGGCCATTTTCCAAGAACAGTTCATCACAAGGTGGCTGTTCGACGTGGAACTGCTGGCTCGATACAAGCAGCGATATGGTGTGGAACAGGCCATACAGAAGATTTATGAATATCCGCTGTTCCAGTGGGAGGATGTCGATGGGTCGCAACTGAAGAGCCGCGATTTCTTCAAGGCACCGCTGGAGCTGATGAAGATTAGAAAAAGATACAAAAACAAGAATTAAGTATGAAAAAGCTATTTTCAGAGAACAACAATAACGTTTGGTTCTGGCTTTTTATCGGACTTGCGGCAGTGCTGCTGATAGCAATGCCCCTGATGAGTCTAGACGCTGGCAACAGCGGCGATGAAGACAAATTCCAGATACCTCAAGGCCGGTTTGTGATGGATTATTATCATACTGACGGACAGGATACTACCTGCTTGATGGATGTGGTGAACCTGAACGGCAAGGATCAGAACTGGAACTTGAAATACTATGGCTGCTCGTTCGATGTCGTTACGGAGTGGATAAACCAGACTTTTGGCATTGATGACATAGCACGCACGCGTCACATCTGCAATTCGCTGATGGGATGGCTCATTTTGCTGTTCGGCGGTCTGATAGCATACCGTATGGGTGGCTGGCGGGCCGGAGTGTTTGCTATGCTGCTGCTGTTTTTCTCTCCGCGATTGCTGGGCCATTCATTCAACAATCCGAAAGATATACCTATGGCTGCCGGCGTGGTTATGAGCATCTACTATATTATGATGTTTTTCCGCCAAATTGCGCCGCAGATTGTTAAAGAGGCTGCAGCCAAGGGCAAGAAGGCAACGGCCAAAGTGACTTTTCCCCAGCAGGCTTTCTCGGACAAGGCAACACGCAATCTGTCATTATTCCTTATTGTCATTTCGTCGCCGCTGCTGTTCAAGACGGCTGGTGTGGTGTGGACGGTGATGATAGTGGCGCTGTTTGTGGTTGTTATGATGCTTAAGAACACGCCCAAGTTCAACCCGTTGACACTGTTTATGCTTGCTTTGTCGTTGGCTTTGGGTGTGAGCAACCGTATTGGTGCACTCATTGTCGTCGGCTATATGGGAATGTGGGGCCTGCTGTGGCTGATTCGTTATGGCCGCTATGTGGGCGGGGCCACCGTTGGCAAGGCTATTGTCGCTGCTGTTGCGGTGTGTCTGGCAGGATTTTTTTCCGGTCTTATTTTGTGGCCTTATGCAATGCAGGATCCTGTGCACAACAGTATTGAGAGCTTCAAGTTGATGTCGCAGTTTGACGTGCAGTTGCGTCAGCTTTTCGAAGGTACGATGGTGATGTCGAGTACCTTGCCGTGGTACTATACTCTTAAGTTTATGGTTCTGACTATTCCATTGGCAGTGATTATTGGATGGCTGATATATCCTTTCTTCGGAGCCTTTAAAAAAGAGCACCGCATAGAAAGCATAATGATTTATTTCTGCTTCCTTTTCCCTGTTTTCTGGATTGTCATTACCAATGCCAATGTTTACGGTGGTTGGCGCCATTCGTTATTTACATATGCTCCTATGGTTGTTGCCGCAGGATTGGGTTTCGATGCTTTTGTTGCGTGGTGTGGAAGGAAGAGCGGCAAACGCATTGTTGAAACTGTTGTTTCGTTGGTGCCGCTTCTGCTGCTGGTTCCGCCGGCAATCCATACTGTTCGCAACCATCCATACGAGTATGTATATTTCAACGAACTGGGTGGCGGCGTCAAGAACGCCTTTGGTCACTATGAACTTGATTACTACTATCATTCGATGCGTGAAGCTACTGAATGGGTTATTGACAATGCCGAGTCAAAACCAGATGGCGAAAAGACGCTTGTGGGTTCGTGGCATATTGAGTCAACATCCTATTTCCTGCGAAATGATACTGCTCGTTTTGCTACCCGTTTCGTCCGTTGGGGACAGCGTTATGAGTACGACTGGGACTATGCTGTTTTCCCCATCACGGGCATTTCTGGTGATTATCTGTTAAGTGAATTTTTCCCGCCAAAAGACTGTGTCCACACCATTGATGTTGACGGAAAACCAATCGCCGTCGTCCTGAAACGTCAGACAAAAGATGACCTGTATGCGATGCAGATGCTCAAATCCGGAAACGTAGACAGTGCGGTTGTGCTTTTTTCTAATGCGTTGAAAGTTAACGCTTATAACGAAACGGCACTTAGCAACCTTGCAAACATCAGCCTTCAGCGTGGTGAAATTGACAGCGCGGTGGCATATTGCAACCGTATGCTGGCCATTGATCATAACAATCTCCAGGCAAGCCAAATTTTGGTGTATGCTTATTTGAACAGCGGCAGGCAGCAAGAAGCTGCTACGTTGCTCGACAAATTGAAGTTGGATGCCCAGAGCGCGTTCCCATTTACAGTTACGGCTCAACTCTATGCCCGGCAAGGTAATGTCAACGGTGCTTTGAATGAACTTAACGCTATGCTCGACCGTGGCCTTATGGACCAGGAAGCGTTGAATCTTTATGTCCAGCTGCGTATGTCGCAGGGCAGCGACCAGAATGCTGCTGTGTATGGCTTCTATTCAGCCTATGCCAACGGTCTTGAAAAAAACGGTGACAAGAAAGCTGCCGAACAACTTCGCAAACAAATGAATGGAGGAAGATGAAAAAGATATGGATTGCCATAGTTGAATTGTTTGGATGGAAGTTTGACCTGCCACCGGCCGATGACTTGAAGCGTCTGCATCATTGCGTCCTTATCGAGGCTCCGCATACGAGCATCTATGACTTCTTGCTCGGTGCCGCCTGTGTATGGCGTATGGGGCTTAACGGCAGATTTTTTATAAAAAAGGAATTCTTTGTTTTCCCATTGCGCCATTTCCTGTATTGGAGTGGAGCAATGCCAATCGACCGTGGTAATCGCAACAACAATATGGTTGGCAACGCTGTCGCAGCGTTGAATAAGTATGATGATATTTCTTTCATTATAACACCTGAAGGTACCCGCAAGTGCGTCAAGCGCTTCAAAAGGGGCTTCTATGAGATAGCTACGCAGGCCGAAGTGCCTATTGCATTGACCTATATCAATTATAAGACGCGCCATATGGGAGTCGGCCCTTTGATTGAGCCGTCTGGCGATTTCGAAGCCGATATGCGTTGCATTCTTGATTTCTATACCGATGTTGCTCCCCGCAATGAGAAGGGGTGGAACATATGTTTGTTGAAAAGTACATATACTCAAACGAATTGAAAAAAATCCACAATATGAATACCGTAAGACGAATTTACGTAGAAAAAAAGCCAGCTTTTGCCATCAAGGCTTCCGAGCTCAAGAGCGAAATGCTCAACTATCTTAATATCAATGCCGATAATGTGCGGGTGCTGATTCGCTACGACATCGAGAATCTCACTGACGAGACCTATCGCAAGGCGCTTGTCACCGTCTTTTCTGAACCTCCTGTCGATGATGTCTACGAAGAGCAGTTTCCTCACAACACGGAAGATTTCTGCTTCTCAGTTGAGTACCTGCCGGGTCAGTTCGACCAGCGCGCCGACAGCGCCGTACAATGCTGCTGTTTGCTCAACGATAGTGAACAGCCAATCATCAAGTCTGCTACAACGTACGTGATTAGTGGTAAATTGACGGATGCACAAAAAGCCGAAATACAAAAGCATTGCATCAATCCCGTCGATAGCCGCCTCACCGATGAGGTGAAGCCATCCACGCTTGCAGATTATTTTGAAGAACCGGCTGATGTGATTGTTTTCGACGGTTTTAAGGATATGGCGGAAAAGGAACTGCATAATCTGTATGACAGCCTTGGCCTTGCAATGACCTTTGCTGATTTCAAACATATTCAGCGTTATTTCCAAGACGAGGAGCGTCGCGACCCGACTATGACTGAAATACGTGTGCTCGACACCTATTGGAGCGACCATTGCCGTCACACAACTTTTGCCACTGAACTTAAAGATGTCAAGTTCGACGACGGCTTCTACCGCCCGCTCATCGAAGGCGCTTTCAAGCAGTATCTGGCTGACCATAAGGAACAATATGTCGGTCGCAACGATAAGTATGTTTGTCTGATGGACATCGGAACTCTTGCCGCCAAACGTATCAAGAAGATGGGGCTTTTGGCCGATCAGGAACCTAGTGATGAAATCAACGCCTGCTCTATTGTCGTACCTGTTGTTATTGATGGCGTAGAAGAGGAATGGCTCATCAACTTCAAGAACGAGACTCACAATCACCCGACCGAGATTGAACCCTTTGGTGGTGCCGCTACCTGTCTGGGAGGCTGCATCCGCGACCCGCTTTCGGGACGTACCTACGTCTATCAGGCAATGCGCGTAACCGGTGCCGCCGACCCAACCAAGCCTCTCAACGAGACCCTGCCAGGCAAGTTGCCGCAGCGCAAAATTGTAACCACTGCAGCCCACGGCTATTCGTCATACGGAAATCAGATTGGTCTTGCCACCGGCTTGGTGAACGAGATTTATCATCCCAACTATGTGGCCAAACGTATGGAAATAGGCGCTGTTATAGCCGCCGCTCCGCGTCGTGCTGTCAAGCGACTCACTTCCGATCCAGGAGATGTCATCATCCTGCTTGGCGGCCGTACTGGCCGTGATGGTATCGGAGGTGCAACTGGTGCCTCAAAGAGCCATACTTCCAAGAGCCTCACCACCTGTGGGGCCGAGGTGCAGAAGGGCAACGCCCCCACCGAACGCAAAATCCAGCGCCTTTTCCGCCGTGAGGAGGTATCGTCGCTCATTAAGAAATGTAATGATTTTGGTGCTGGCGGTGTGAGTGTTGCTATTGGCGAATTAGCCGATGGTCTTCAGATTAACCTCGACTGTGTACCAAAGAAATACGCCGGCCTCGACGGCACAGAATTGGCCATTAGCGAGAGCCAGGAGCGTATGGCTGTTGTTGTCGACCCCAAGGATGTCGAACAAATGCTGAAATATGCCGACGAAGAGAATCTCGAAGCTACTGTTGTGGCCACAGTCACCAAAGAGCCTCGTATGGTCATCAGCTGGCGTGGAAAAGAAATCGTAAACCTCAGCCGTCGCTTCATTGATACCAACGGCGCACACCAGGAAACCACGGTCAGCGTAAGTATGCCTGAAGAGTCTGTTAAAACAGCAGAGCCCTTTAATGCTAATATTGAAGAACTCTGGCTTAATACCCTTTCCGACCTTAATGTCTGTTCGCAGAAAGGCCTTGTTGAGATGTTCGACAGCAGTATCGGTGCGGGCAGCGTTGTTATGCCTTTTGGTGGACGCTATCAGTTGACACCAACACAATCAATGGTTGGAAAGATACCTTTGCTTGACGGAAAGTGCGACACCGTTACAATTATGTCTTACGGTATGGACCCCTACCAGACAAGCTGGAGTCCGTTCCACGGTGCCGCCTATGCGGTGGTCAGCAGTGTGGCTAAGATTGCCGCCGCGGGTGGTGATGTCAGCAAGGTGCGTCTTACCTTCCAGGAGTATTTCAAAAAACTGGGCAACGATCCATATCGTTGGGGTGAACCTTTCGCCGCCCTCCTCGGTGCCTATAACGCCCAGATGGGTCTCAAGCTGCCAGCCATCGGTGGCAAAGACTCTATGAGCGGTACCTTCAATAATATTGATGTTCCTCCGACCTTCTGCAGCTTTGCAGTTGGAACAGAGAATCTTTACCATATTCTTACACCGGAGTTCAAGATGCCGGGCTCAAAACTGGTGCTGCTCGACATCAAGAAAGACAAGTACGGAATGCCCGACTATGAGGATGCATTGAAACAGTATCGCCTGCTCCACGACACTATTGCTTTTAGGGACAAAGAGAACGAAGAAGCATTTGGTCCAGTGTTCTCTGCTTATGCCATCGGATTCGGTGGCATCATCGAGGCTGTAAGCAAGATGGCTTTCGGCAACGGCTGTGGCGCACATATCAATGACGATGTAAGCGTCGAGGAACTGACTTGCAAGAACTATGGCGCAATACTCCTCGAGGTTGACCATTCTGTCCAGCTGCCGTTCCGTTATACAGAGATTGGCAATGTCATTTCGGAGCCTGTCTTTGAATGTAAAGGTGTAAAGATTGCTCTCAAGGATGCTCTCGCTGCTTGGCAGAAACCTCTCGAAGGTGTATTTCCGACGCGTTCCAACGAGGATCAGAAAGGTGATAAGAAAGTGGATAGTAAACTCTACAAAGCCGATAATCCTCTGACGCATTCACACATTAATATGTTGACGCATTCTCCGAAGCCTCACGTTTTCATCCCCGCTTTCCCAGGTACCAACTGCGAGTATGACAGTGCCCGCGCTTTCAACCGTGCTGGTGCCGAGAGCGAAATTATCGTCTTCCGCAACCAGAACGGCCAGCAGATTCGTGAAAGCGTGGATGCTTACGTCGATGCCATCAAGCGTAGCCAGATTATTATGATTCCTGGAGGCTTCAGCGCTGGCGACGAACCCGAAGGCTCCGCCAAGTTCATAACCAGCGTATTCCGCAACCAGCGTATTGCCGATGCCGTTATGGAGCTCCTCAACAAGCGCGACGGTCTTATGCTCGGCATCTGCAACGGTTTCCAGGCATTGGTGAAACTGGGCCTTGTCCCCTACGGCGAAATTCGCTCGCAGGCAGCCGATGCTCCTACGCTCACCTTCAACACCATCGGACGTCACCAGAGCAAGATGGCCTACACGCGCGTCACTTCCAACCTCAGCCCCTGGCTGCAGCGTGCAGAACTGGGTGCCTCCTACGTCATCCCCATCTCGCACGGCGAGGGCCGCTTCGTGGCTCCACGAGAATGGATAGACCGGCTTTTTGCAAACGGTCAGGTGGCTACGCAGTATGTCGACCTCAATGGCAACCCCACGATGGACGAGGAGTACAATATGAATGGCTCTTATATGGCCATCGAGGGTATCACCAGTCCCGACGGTCGCGTGTTTGGCAAGATGGGTCACAGCGAGCGCCGCAGCAAAGGCAGCGCCCTCAACATCTACGGCAACGACGACCAGCAAATCTTCGAGTCCGGCGTGGAGTATTTCAAATAAAACAGTTTATACAACCGACAAGACGGGAGTACACACAAAAGGTACTTCCGTCTTTTTTATATATGTGGGACGACAATCCCCAAAAACCTTAATTCTGCATCTTACATTTGTCTGCCTTTTTGCGTATTTTGATTCTGTTAATAATCAATAACTTGCAGATGGTGACGTTTCGTAATGTTTGGAAGTGATGCAATATGCTTAAAAACATTGCTTTCGGTATACATTCTCCGTCATATGTACATATGACTATGTTGGTCGATGGGAAAGACAGGTGTGCTGATTGAAATGTATTGATTCATAGATTGTTGCTGTTTTTCTGTTTTTTTCGATTGTTATGGAGTTTTGTTTTTGATTTGATTATTATGATGTTTTTTGGTTTATTATGTTGTGTGTCAGTGAGATGTCTGTCAAGAAATCTTATTCTCGACAATAAGGCGCGATTATTTAATTATTTGGCGTAATTTTGCAATCTGAAACGGTGTTGTTGTTTTGAATTTTAACTGCTGATTGTTATGGATTTAATACTGAAATATTTTCCCAGGCTCACCGAGCGCCAGAAGGAGCAGTTCGCCGCGCTACCTGAGCTTTACGGCGACTGGAACTCGAAAATAAACGTCATATCGCGCAAGGATATGGACAATTTCGTGGAGCACCACGTGCTGCATTCGTTGGCGGTGGCCAAGGTGATACAGTTCAAGACTATGGCCGACATTATGGATTTGGGCACGGGCGGCGGTTTTCCGGGCATTCCGTTGGCGATAATGTTTCCTGACACCAATTTCTATCTCGTAGATTCTATTGGCAAGAAAATCAAGGTGGTGAAGAGCGTCGCCGAGTCGCTGCAACTGACCAACGTCTCTGCCGAGCAAATCCGTGCCGAGCATGTGCAGCGTGATTTCGACTTTATTGTTTCAAGGGCTGTGACTGATTTGTCGCAGTTTGTAGGATGGGTGCGCGGCAAAGTGTCTGACATACACTATCATAAGCTCCGCAACGGCATTATCTACCTCAAGGGCGGCGACCTTACCGAGGAGATTGCGCCGTTCCGCAAGAAAGTGCGTATGTTTGATATTTCGGAATTCTTCGAAGAATCCTATTTCGAGACCAAGAAAATTATTTATTTGCCGTTGGGCCGATAGATTTCGTTAAGTGTCTTAACCCTTATTTTCACGTTCGAAATGTCGGCTTTCGGGTCGGCGGGGATGAATGTGGTGTGTAGTTGCCCGTTCTTTTTCAGGTCGACGAAGTTCTTGGTGAAGTGGCCGTTGATGTGGGGCTCGGTGTCGAGGTATACATCATAGAGGTCGATGAGGGCTTTGAAATTAACGGTCAGTTTGCCGTTCTTGATTTGTGTGTTATATTGATAATCAGCCTTTGACGATCTGTTATAGGTGCGGTCTTTGGGATAGACGCTGTAGTAACGTTGCCATTTCGCGAGGTCGACGGTGTCGGCAAAGAGGGCTTGCGCGCGGTAGTGCAGAGCCTTCCAGTTGCCGTAGTAGTCGATTGACGACCAGCTGGCTACGGGCCAGCAGTCATTTAATTGCCAATAAAGCGTTCCGGCGCAGCGCGGGTCGGAGAGGTGGCAGAGGATGCCGTATCCAGTGCCCCAGGCCTGCAGCAGCTGGCTGATGTAGGCGTAGTCTTTCAGATTAAGACACTTGCTGTCGAAGCCATAGTACTGTCGCATTGCCTTGTCGATGATTTCGCGTCCACGCGGATGTTTCTGGTGGCTGCGCAGGGTGGGGGAGTCAATGTTGAGTTGTTCGGCAGGTGTGAACTGGATTATGCTTGAGAGTAGAGGGTAGCTCTGGAAGCCATATTCGCTCATAAAGCGGCCGGTCTTTTCCTTGTACATCTCGAAGGGTTCCTCACCCCACCATACGCCCCAGTAGTGGCTGTCGCCGTAGGTGGTGCACTCGGGGTGGCCCCAGCCAAATAGTGGCGAGGTGGAAATGTAGCGCCGTCCTTGCCAGTCGTAGTCGCGCACGGCTTGTGCCAGGATGCCGGGTCCTCGATCGGTGTAGATGTCGTCAAAGATAGTGTCGATGCTGTGTTCTAGTCTG
>JAEEMK010000054.1 GCA_016283175.1 Bacteroidales bacterium | reverse complement strand
GGATATTTCTCGGCGATGGCCAGCCACGGGTCGGGCATAAGCTGCTTGATGCCGAGGCTCATCTTGCGCTCCTCGCGGTTGAGGGTGAGAATGACGGCTTCGACTTCGTCGCCTACCTTCATAAAGTCCTGTGCGCTGCGCAGGTGCTGGCTCCAGCTCATTTCGCTGACGTGGATGAGACCTTCGACGCCGGGAACGATTTCGACGAATGCGCCGTAGTCGGCGATGACGACGACTTTACCCTTGACGTGGTCGCCTTCCTTCAGGTTCGGGTCGAGAGCATCCCACGGGTGGGGGGTAAGCTGCTTGAGACCCAGAGCGATACGACGTTTTGCCTCGTCGAAATCGAGGATAACGACGTTGATCTTCTCGTCGAGGTGGACGATCTCTTCGGGGTGGCTGATGCGGCCCCAGCTGAGGTCGGTGATGTGGATCAGGCCGTCCACGCCGCCAAGGTCGATAAATACACCGTAGCTGGTGATGTTCTTGACAACGCCTTCGAGCACTTGGCCCTTCTCCAAGTGGCTGATAATCTCGGCCTTCTGGGCTTCGATCTCGTCCTCGATGAGGGCTTTGTGGCTGACGACGACGTTCTTGTATTCGTGGTTGATTTTGACAACCTTGAATTCCATATTCTTGTCGACAAAGACATCGTAGTCGCGGATGGGCTTGACGTCGATCTGCGAACCGGGCAGGAAGGCCTCGATGTTGTCGAACACGGTGACGATGAGACCGCCTTTGGTGCGGCTCTTGACGTAACCGGTGATGATTTCCTGGTTTTCGTAGGCTTCGTTGACGCGCTCCCAAGATTTGAGGATGCGGGCTTTCTTGTGCGAGAGCAGAAGCTGGCCATTGGCATCTTCCTGGCTCTCAACATAAACCTCGATTTTGTCGCCGGCTTTGAGCTCGGGGTTGTAGCGAAGCTCCGATGCCGGGATGACACCGTCAGATTTGAATCCGATGTTTACGACGGCCTCGCGGTCGTTGATGGAAACGATTGTGCCTTCGATAACTTCCTGTTCGGTGAACTGGTTGAAGGTTTTTTCATAGGCCTCGTTGCGGGCATCGCTCTCGGCCTTTTGCTGTTTGTCGCCTTTGGTTTCGATGGCATTCCAGTCGAAATCCTCTAACGGTTTTACATCTTTATAATCCATAAGGATGATTATTTTTGTTTTTGTGGCCCCTGCCGGCCGGTTCAACATAGGTTAATCGATTGTGTTTTACCAAATTGACAGGTA
Organism: Bacteroidales bacterium; assembly: GCA_016283175.1. Lineage (GTDB taxonomy): Bacteria > Bacteroidota > Bacteroidia > Bacteroidales > P3 > Colimorpha. Next base: position 28,298 of record JAEEMK010000054.1, on the reverse strand, counting down.
TTCGGCCGCACAATCGGAAATGCAAAGATACGTATTTATTTTGTAATAATATGTAATAATGTTTCTTTTTTTATCAAAATGTAATTTTTATGTAACGAACGAGGCACCTGCATACCGTTTCAGGGCTTGGTATGCAGGCGCCTCGCTTGAATTGCTGAAGTGTCGCTGTTATTGGCGTTTCTTTGGCGGAGGCGGTGCCCCGGTTTTGACTTCGAAAACTTTGTTGCGTATGCTGTTGGTGTCGATGACGGTGTTCTTGTCTTTCTTGAGCACGTCGGGTTGGTTGTTGTCGAGCACCATATTGACTTTCCATTCTTTGTCTCGTTTCACCAGCTCGATGATGTTGTTGCGCTCCGACACGGGTGTGCTTTTGTGGAACATCACCGATGCCGTTGTGTCGCTGGTGAGGGTGATGCCGGTGATGGTTATCACGGCAGGCGTCTCGCGCATCAGCGATGCGGTGTCGGCCTTGGTCATTATGTTCTTCTCGATGAATTTCAGGGTTCTTTCCCGGGTTTCCTTTGTGGCGTATTTGTAGGCGTCTTTGAAGCGATAGTTGCCTGTGGCGTCAAGGTAGCCGTAGGCTGCTTTCTCTATCTGCCTTTTGTCTTTTTTCTGCAGCTTCTGGCCGTGGCTTTCGCACGCTGTTGTAGAGAATGCCAGCAGGAGCATTAGTGGTATGATGCTGTGTTTTGTCATAGCAAACATTGGTGTGTCTGTTGTAAAAAAAAGTCCGAACCCAGTGTCCGGACTTTTTTTATTGAATGTTACAATTAGAATTTACGTTTCTTGCCAACAGCGGGTTGATCGTTGTTGTCAAGTTTCTTCTCCGTCATAGTGTTGTCGTTGGGGTTGCCCTCTTTGACGGTGAATTTCTTGTCGGCGGTGTTGCCGGTCTTGCCAACTTTCTTCGAAGGATCGGTAGCGTTGAGCTTGTTGTTTTTCTTCGAGGTTGCGGTGACCTTGGCGGGAGTCTCGACGGCGGGGGTGTCGATGACGACGGGAGTGTCGATGACTTCAGGGGTGTCGACGACGACGATGGTGTCCTCGGCGGTGGTGTCGGTGGTCTCCTCGGGAGCGTTGTTGCAAGCCATTGCAAGAGCGGAAACAGCAAAAATGCAAGCTAAGAATTTAATGCTTTTTTTCATTTTTTTTACTTTGATTAATGCAAGGCTCTTCCACGGGGGAAGAGCCTTTTGATATCATTTTCGAATAGATTTATTTGCTCCAATGCTTGTTGATGACGGGGGCGTTCTTGTCGCCTTTGCTCTGAACAGTCATCTTGGTGTTGCTGATCATATTCATATTGGCAGTGGGAGCGGTGGCGATGCCAGACAGGTGGCCATCAGCGTCAAGAGCGTCAGAGGCGTGGAACATAACCGAAGTCAGTTCGAAATAGAGATCGAGGCTGGTAGCATCGAAGGTCTTGACGTTGATGTTGGCGCTCTTTGCCCACCAGTCACCATAGGTGTTCTGGCCGTCGTTAAGATAGCTGCTCTCGTAGTATTCGATGTAGTCGATGACATCACCGTATTCGCCGCTGGTCTCATTGATAGCATCGGTCAGGGTGCCGGTAGCACTAACAGCGTAGAATGCGTCTGCAAGGGGATAGGTGCTGGCGTCTTTCGACATAGCACGGACACCTGCCTCGGTGTAGGACGGGAAATAGTAAGCGTTGGTTTGGGCAGCAGTCCACGACTGAGCTTTGAATCCAACGGTAGCACCAGTGGCAACTGCGAAGTTGGCAACGATGTTAACGTCGCTGGTAACGGTGAAGGTGTAGGGGTTCTCGGTGCTGCCGTCGCTCCAGTTTACGAAAACGTAACCGGCGTTGGGGGTAGCAGTAAGGGTGCACTCGGTGCCGTCAGCATAGTCGCCGCCACCGGTAACAGTACCCATAGCCTCATCGCTGGAGGTTGCCTTGACAGTCCAATCGCTGCCGCAAGCAGCGAACATCGAGCAAGCTACGATAGCAATGCCCAAAAATTTAAAAACATTTTTCATTTTCTTGATTGTTTTTTAATTGGTTAATAATAATTTCCGTTTTAATAGATATGATTTCCTTTGTGGAAAATCAATGCAAAAGTACACACTTTTTTTTATATGGTGTATTTTTTAAGTTTTTTTTACTTTTTAAAATGTAAACAATAATTATTCTTGATTTAGTTTTTTATGTCGAGTGCGTCGCGTATACCGTTGCCTAATAGCATAAATGCCAGTACTATAATCATTATGGCTATGCCAGGAATGAAGGCTTGGTATGCGCTGTCGAGCAGTATCTGGCCATAGTTTTCTTTGACCATCGACCCCCAAGACGGCATTGGCGGCTGGACTCCTATTCCGAGGAAACTGAGACCTGCTTCGAGCAAAATTGCGCTTGCGAAGTTGGATGCAGTAATGACGATGACAGGACCTGTGATGTTTGGAAGTATGTGGCGCAGAATGATGCGTGGCGTGCGATAGCCAAGTGCACGTGCTGCCTCGACATATTCTTTTTCCTTGACCGACAGCACTTGGCCGCGCACTACGCGGGCTACATCTACCCACATAGTAAGGCCTACGGCGATGAACACCTGCCAGAAGCCTTTGCCAAGGGCGAATGTAATTGCTATGACCAGCAAAACGGTTGGAATAGACCACACGACATTGATGAACCACATTATAACGTTGTCGACCCAGCCACCGTAGTATGCTGCCAGCGAGCCAAGTATGATACCTATGAGCAGCGCTATTGCCACAGCTATGAATCCTACCGACAGGCTGACGCGGCTGCCTATCATCACCTGACTCAATATGTCGCGTCCGTATGTGTCGGTGCCGAGGACAAAGGTGCGCTGGTGTATCTCTTTGACTTTGTTTGCTGCAAACGTCAATTGTTCGCCGTCGTTTGGCACAGAACCGGTAAAGGACTCTGCGATGATGCTGTCGCCCAGATTTTTGAAAGTGTATATAGGTATTGCTTCTGCACCTAGCGGACGTCCTTTGGCGAGGGTGCGAAACGGTCGGCATCGTTCGTCTCCAGTGCCGTTGTCGACATACAAGAATGTGGCGCTGCTGAATGGTTTCATCGATGCCAGTTCAAGATATTGCTGGTTGCAGTAAGGGGTGTGGTCGGGAGTGATGAGATAGCCCAGAATGGCAACAATGGCAAAAAGAGCTATTGTCACCAAGCTGGTCATAGCCATCTTGTTGGTGCGCAGACGTCGCCAAAACAGAGAATCAAGACTACTGCCGCCCTGTTGGGCAGCGGCTTCAATAAATTTTTTCTGTTTCTTTCGCAGACGCATCGCTCTGTACCTTAAATTGTTATAGGAATCCCAGTTCGGCTTTTGTGGCGTCGCTCAGATTGTCGAAGCTCCAAGGTGGATCGAAAGTCAATTCTACATCAACGCTTTTGATTCCTTCAATATAGGATATCATATCCTTCACCTCGCGGAACATATACTCTGCTTCGGGACAGTCGGGTGCGGTCATCGTCATCAGCACCTTTACATTCAGTTCATCGTCGATGTCTATGTTGTAAATCAGCCCCAAGTCGTATATGTTTACGGGGATTTCAGGGTCGTAGATGTTTTTAAGGCAGTTGATTACTGCATCTTTTATGGTTTCTTTTGTGGGGGTCATTTTGATTGTGAATAGTGATTCCGCAATTCTGATTTATTTCATAGAATAAGCCAGAGCATAGGCTTTCATCTGTTTTATCATCGACACCAGACCGTTGGAGCGGGTAGGAGAGAGGTGCTCCTTCAGACCTATGACGTCGATGAAATGCAAGTCTGCATCAAGTATTTCTTTGGGTGTCTTGCCGTTGAAGACGCGAATCAGCAAGGTGATAATGCCTTTGGTGATTACAGCGTCGCTGTCAGCGGCAAAGTAAAGCACTCCGTCGCGGTGTTCGCAGCTCAGCCACACGCGGCTTTGGCAGCCCTTGATGAGGTTGCTTTCGGTCTTGTCCTTTTCGTCTATGGCGGGGCAGTCTTTGCCCAGTTCAATTAGATAGCTGTATTTGTCGAGCCATTCGTCAAAGTTGGCGAACTCGTTGATGATTTGGTCTTCTATTTCTTGTATTGTCATAATGTTTGTTGATATGTTGAAAGGTATGAAGGTTTAAAGGTTAAAGGGTTGTAGTTTTTCGTTATAGTTTTCGTTTATTTCGGTGCTTTTTTGATGAGGTACAGTGCTGCAATGCCAAAAATCAGCTGCGGCAGTAATACGGCCAGGAATGGCGGCAGATTGCCGTTCTCGGCAAAAACGGCGCAGACACGCATCAAAACGATGAACCCAAATGCCAGCGAGATGCCTATTGCCAGGTGCAGCCCCAGGCCTCCGCGTGTCTTGCGCGACGAGATGGCCACGCCTATGAAGGTCATAACCAGGAATGCCAGCGGATTGAGAAGCCTTTGATAGAAATCCAACTTGGCGGCGGTCACTGCTCCAGAACCGCGCATCGTTTCGTGTTCTATGTGGTGGTATAGCTCGATGCTGTTCATTGTGCTGATTTCTTTCGAGGCCTGGTTGAAGTCGGCGGGTGTAAGTTTCAATTTCAGTTTCGCCTTTGGCGAGCTTTTCATCGTCTCTTTGTCGCCGTCTATGGTGCGGTGTGTCAAGCCTTGCGCTGTCCAGGTGCCGTCGGTGGTGTCGTAAATGATTTTGTTGGCAGTTATGCGGTCGCGCAGCAGCCCGTCATTTCCATATTTGTCTTGCTGGAAGAAGAGGGCGCTGTGTTCTTTCACGTCATAGCTGTAGGCAGTCACCTGCACACCGCGAGCCGTTTGGAAGTGGATGTCGCTGTAGTAGCTTCTGTGGTGAGTGTGTATGTATTTGTCCTCGAACTTTGTAAGCTGTATATTGCTCAGCGGTATGATAAAGTTGCCTATGACCAGGATGCCCAGTGCCAGCAGCAGTGCGCCGTGCAGATAAGGCCTCAGCATACGCCGATAGCTTATGCCGCTGCCCAATATGGCTATTATTTCGGTGTTGCCTGCCATTTTCGACGTGAAATACAGTGTCGAAATGAAAATGAACAGAGGTCCGTACAGGTTGAAGAAGTTGGGGATGAAATTGAGGTAGTATTGGAATATGATTTCGCTGACGGGAGCTTGGTTCTTGAGGAAATCGTCGAGCTTTTCCGACACATCGAAAGTGATGACAATGACGATAATAAGCACCAGCCAGAGCAGAAACGTCTTGATGTATTTGCCCAGAATGTAGCGGTCTATCAGCGGGTAGCGGAATGTCATTGTCGGTTGTGCGGTGCAATTAAAAAAATGAGAGTCGGAACGCTTTGGCTTACATTCCGACTCTCATCGTTGATGAGATATGTCAGAGTATTCCGAACAACTTCTGGAAGCTGGTGAGCGACTCCAGAACGTTGGTCTTGACGTGGATAAACTCGTTGATGCCGTAGCCTTTGTAGGTCTCAACCATTTCCTTCGGGAAGCCAGCGAGGACAATGGATTTGACCTTGCCTTTCAGCAGGTTGCAGGCCGTCTCGGTGATCTCGGCGTATTCGTCGTCCGACGAGCAGAGCACCACGATGTCGGCTTTCTGCTCGAGGGCAGCCTTGACGCCTTCCTCAGCGGTGGCGAAGCCGTTGTTGTCGACAATCTCGTATCCTGCCACACCGAAGAAGTTGGTGGCGAAACCCGAACGGGCGCGGCGCATAGCCAGGTTGCCGTAGGTCAGCAGGAACACTTTGGGGCGTTTGCCCGACTGCTCGGTGGCGAGGCGCAGCTGTTCGAAGGCCTCGGCGCCGCGATAAGGTTCGAGGGTTTTCACATCGTTGCCTTTCTCGCAATGGCAGCAGCAGCATTCCGTCTTCTCTATTTTGGCGTTCATCGTCTCGGTCAGGTTGGGATACTGGTTGGTGCCGAGGATGGTGGTCTTGCGGGTGGCGATGTCCATATCGCGCTGCTGAGCGGTCTTGGCTATCTCGTCCTGCACAAAGCCCTCGCGCAAAGCGTTGGCATATCCGCCTTTCTCCTCGACGGCCAGGAAGTTCTGCCACGAGTACTGGGCTATGGAGTCGGTAAGGTTTTCAATGTAGTAGCTGCCGGCGGCGGGGTCGACAATCTTGTCCAGATATGACTCCTCTTTCAGCAACAGCTGTTGGTTGCGGGCAATGCGGTAGCTGAAGTCGTCGGCCTGCTTGAAAGCGACATCGAAAGGAACTGTCGATATTGAGTCGGCACCTGCAATGGCAGCGCTCATAGTTTCGGTGGTGGTGCGCAGCATATTGACATAGGGGTCGAAGATGGACTTGTTCCAGGTCGACGAGGTCGAGTTGATGTAGGCCTTGAGGGCGCAGTCGCACGACGGCTTGTACTGCTCGACGATTTTGCTCCAAAGCATACGGGCGGCGCGGATTTTGGCAATCTCCATAAAGTAGTTGCCGCCGATGGCGAAGTTGAAAACAACGTTCTTGGCGACGGTGGCGGCGTCGCATCCCTTGTCGGTCAGCTTGGCAAGCAGCTCGTTGGCAGCGGCGAGGCTGAAACCGAGTTCCTGCACAATGTTCGAGCCGGCATTGTTCAGCAGTGCGCCGTTGACTGTAAGCACGCGGAACTTTGGCAGGTTCTCCTTTGCATAGGCTATCAGGCCTGCAGCGTAGTCGTAGTCGCCGTCCTCGCCAAGGCGGAAAGCGCCGTGCTTGAGGGCATATTTAAATATGTCGTAGTTGACCGAGCCGCGAATCTCCTTGGTGTCGAAGCCGTTCTTTTGGGCCACGGCGACAAACAGTTCGAGGGTTTTGCGGAAATCCTTCGAGCAGTTGAAGTGGATGGTCACAGCGGTCAGGTAGATGTCTTTCAGCAGGGCGGCCATCTGCTCTTCGGTCTCAATGGCCTTGGCGCAGAATCCGATGGCTGTGGCACCGCGTTTTACAGCGTCGAGGGCGTAGGCGTTGGCCTTGACGGGATCCTTTTCGGTGATGTCCTGACGGATGTCCCAGACGTTGTTGTCGCTGTGTTTGCCACGAGTGAAGGGGAATTGGTTGGGGTTTGAATTCAGATATTCAATATGTTCCAGGTCTTCGGCTCTGTAGTAGGGCTTCACCTTGAAACCTTCGATGGTTTTCCAGACCAATTTTTTCTCATAGTCGGCACCTTTGAGGTCCTTGTTGATGACTTCTTCCCATTTTTCGGTCGAAACGGGCGGGAATTCGCTAAACAATCTGTTGTCTTCCATTATCTTATGTATGTTTTATATTTGCACAGTGAAAATACAAAGATACGAAATCTTTTTAATTTCCATATAAAAAATCATTTCTTGTATAAAAAAACATTTTCCGCCTTTTCCCTTTCTTTGTTCTGTGGTGTGACCCTGTGTGAGGTCGCTCTGTCGAAACTGTGTTTTCTCCGGTTTTTCTATGGCATATGTACAGTATTTGTACAGTATATGTACAGTATTTGTACGCTTCTGAAGCGTACAAATACTGTACATATACTGTACAAATACTGTACATATGCCGAGGAATGTATATCGAAAATAACGTTGTTGCAGCAACAGGAAACTTTTGAAATATCGTGAAAAGAAGGTAGTGCTACTCGACTGATTGCTATTGTGTTGACGTGCAATCAGGCGGCAAGGGCCGTTCTGTCGGCTATGCCGGACGGTCACTTGCTTGTGTCGTGAGGAAAATGTTTTTCAGTAGGTGAAGGCGTAGCGCACAATGTTTTCGCCCATCTTCAAGGCTTTAAGACGCGTTTCCTGGCTGTCGTTGTGGACATCCTGGTCCTCCCAGCCGTCGCCGAGGTCGCACTCCCAGGTGAAGAAGCACACCAGACGTCCTTCCCATATGAGGCCGTAGCCTTTGGGTGGCTTGTTGTCGTGCTCGTGTATTTTCGGCAGGCCGTTGGGGAAGTCATATTTTTGGTGGTAGATGGGATGGCTGAAGGGCAGTTCGACAAAATCCAGTTCGGGGAAGACTTTCTTCATCTGCGGCACGATGAATTCGCGCAGGCCGTAGTTGTCGTCGATGTGCAGGAATCCGCCGCCAATCAGGTAGTTGCGCAGGTTTTGCGCCTCTTGCGCCGAAAACACCACGTTGCCGTGGCCGGTGATGTGAAGGAATGGATAGTTGAATATCTCGCTGCTGCCGACATCGACGGTGGCGTACTGAGGTTCGAGGTTCATTGAGGCGTCTGCGTTGCAGAAGGCTATGAGGTTCGTGAGCGACGTCGGGTTGGCATACCAGTCGCCACCGCCGCCGTATTTCAGCAGGGCTATCTGCGTACGCGTCTGTGCAGCTGTAAACTGGCAATTGAAAAAAGAAAAAAGCAGGATTATGAGTGTGATTTTTCTCATTGTTTTTCAGTTTGAAAGATTGAAAAAAGCTGTTGCCGCCAGTGCCGCTGTCTCGGTGCGCAGGCGGCATTCGCCAAGGGTGACGGGTGTGAAGCCTGCGGCCAGAGCCTGCTCCACCTCGGCAGGGCTGAAGTCGCCTTCGGGGCCTATGAGTATCAGTGCGTTTGACGGTGCCTTGTAGGCTTCGCGCAAAGGTGTGCGGTGTTCGCCGTCGCAGTAGGCTATGAATTTCTGGCCGTCGAAAGGCTGTGCCACCAGTTCCTTGAACGGTGTGGGCGGATTCATCACTGGTCGGTAGGCTTTGAGCGACTGTTTGACGGCACTGACCACAATTTTGTCCATACGTTCCTGTTTCAATATGCAGCGTTCGGAGTGGTCGCAAACGATGGGCGTAATCTCGTCGACCCCCATTTCCACGGCTTTTTCGACAAACCATTCCATCCTGGCCGTGTTTTTGGTCGGGGCCACGGCTATGTGCAGCCTGAAGGGTCTGCGTCCGTAGCCGTCGGTGCGTTCGACGACAGCCACCGTGCAGCCGCGCGGATTGGCATCGACGATGCTGCATCGGCACAGTGTGCCGCGGCCGTCGGTGATGTATAGTTCGTCGCCGGCGGTCATTCGCAGCACTTTGACGCAGTGGCGCGATTCTTCTTCGTTGAGGGTGCAAATGTCTGATTCTATGTCTTCTGAAAAGAATAGCTGCATAATGTTCGCTTCTTGTTTGCGAATGCAAAAATACTAAAAAAAACGGATTCATACTTTTTTTGCAAATATGGCGTTATTAAGGGTGATTTTGAAATAAGTATAAATAAAGCATATTTGTGTTGTTTATGAGACTCAAACATTTGATTGTATTGCTTCTGATGGTTTGCGCCACACAGGCTTCGATGGCGCAGAAAGCACGTATAACCCAGTTTACGCAGGCCAATCTGACGGCCGAGATGCAGGAGTATCTGGACCAGGCTACCAGCGACAAGGACAAAAAGGCCGAGGTGGCAAACCTGATGCGTGACTTCGGTGTGCGCTACGGAGCACTCGACGGTTCCACACAGGGTCGTGTGACGGCCATCTGCAACACGGTTTTGAAACTCAAAGTGCGCCAGCATCCCGATGTGTTCAATTTTATCAAGGTGTTCAACGCTATGACCACGTCGAGCAGTGCCTCCAACTTCGACCAATGGCTTGCCGGTATCGAGTTCCTGCAGTCGCGCAATAAGAAAATCAAGGATTTTACCGATTTCATTGAGTTCACCGACGGTCTTGTCACCTCGAGGACGCTCTATGCCTCGCGTTCCTGCACGTGGCAGATGCAGGCAGGTACGGACTATCGTATTGTTTTTGAGAATGGTGACATCAAGATTGTTGTCGACAAGCCGATGGAACTCTACTACAGTTCGGACAAAGACAACGGCACCATATATGGCACTAAAGGCGTTTATCACTACCTCGACAACAAGTGGGTAGGCGAGGGAGGCCGTTTGAACTGGGACCGCACCGGCATTTCGACGACGGTGTGCTGGGCCAACCTGAACCGCTATGAGGCTGTCGCCAAGTTTCCCAAATTCACTGCCGATTCAGTGCTGTTCACCAACACCAACTATTTCAGCAAGCCCATCTATGGCAAGGTGGAGGAGGCCCTCAGCGCCAAACTGGAACCTGAAAAGTATTCGTTCCCCAAGTTCCGCTCGTATCAGAAAGACTTCAGAATGAAGGATATCCTGCCTGGGGTTGACTATAGCGGCAGTTTTATGATGAACGGTTCGAAGTTCATCACCAGCGACACCAAGAACCCTGCAACACTTATTTTCCACCGTCACGGAAGCCCCTTCATAACTGTCAATTCGGTCAAGTTCACCATTACCGCCAGCCGTGTTGTTTCGGAAAATGCCGCAGTGAAGATTTATATCGATGGAGACTCGATCTGCAACAACGGCATCACTGTGCGCTACATAGCCTCGGAGAAGCAGGTGAGCCTTGTCAACGACTCGCGCCGCAACTACTACAGTCCATATTCCAATTCATACCATAACCTTGATATGTACTGCGAGTCGATAGTTTGGAAAATGGATGCCGACAAGCTTGATTTTTCGATGCTTGGTGCATCGGGCGACCAGAGCTACTCGACCTTTGAATCGAACAGCTACTATTCAGAACGCAAGTTCCGTGAGATACAGGGCATCGACCAGATCAACCCTGTGCTGCGTGTGTATCGTTATATGCAGATGCGCGATATGACTTATGACTTTTATATGGACGAGTTTGCGCAGGCCATAAAAATGGACATTATGCAGGCCAAGTCAATGATTCACACGCTCGCCAAGTCGGGTCTGGTGTCATACAATGAGGCGCAGGGTAAAGTGTATGTCAACGACAAACTGGTGGACTATGCCAAAGCCAGCGCCAAGAGCAAGGATTATGACTACGATGCTCTTATACTTGAATCGTCGGCCAAGAACAACAATGCCGAGCTGGACTTGTCGAGCAATGCGTTGAATGTTCACGGTGTCGAGAAGTTCGTACTTAGCGACAGCCAGCAGGTGGTTATCTATCCCAACCAGGGCGAGCTGGTGGTCAATAAGAACCGTGACATCAATTTCAACGGCCGCATCAATGCCGGCCGCTTCATATTCTATGCAACCAATGCAACATTCCTCTATGACGAATTCAAACTCGACTTGCCGCAGGTCGACTCGATGATTTTCTACGTCACGCAATTCAACAATCCGCAGGAAGAACATATAGTGTACACGCCGCTGCACAACCTGGTGGGACACCTGCAGATAGACCAGAGCGACAACCACAGCGGCCTGAAGAAGGTCACGGAGCAGTATCCTATATTCACCAGTTTGAAAGACAGCTATGTCTACTACGACCGCAAAGACATCCACAACGGTGCCTATGTGCGTGACCGTTTCTATTATACTATCCATCCCTTTGTGGTAAAGAATATGGTCAACTTCGTTACCGACAGTCTCAGTTTCAATGGTGTGCTGACATCGGCAGGCATCTTCCCCGATATCGTTGAGCCCCTTAAGGTGCAGCCTGACTATTCGCTGGGTTTCGTCCGCAAGACACCTCGCGGCGGATATGATGCCTATGGTGGCAAAGGTCACTTCACCAACAAGATCGACCTCAGCTATCGAGGCTTCCGCGCTCAGGGCCAGGTTGACTATCTGACTTCTGTACTTCAGTCAAAGACCATCTATTTTATGCCCGACTCGATGGTGGCTGTCAGCGATACTTTCTATGTCAAGGAGCAGGGGGTGTTCCCCGACATTCGCGTCAACCGTGCTATGCAGCGCTGGTATCCGTATGCCGACTCGATGCGCGTGTCGCAGCTTCTCAACGGGCCACAGCTTAAGATGTACCACAACGATGCCTATCTTGCTGGCCACGCTGTGTTGAAACCCGAGGGCGCATACGCATCGGGAGCGGTGACTATAAAGGAAGGCACGCTCGAATCGCATCGCTTTGCTTTGCAGCCCAAGGATATGTACAGCAACGTGACAGCATTCACGTTGCGGTCGGAAGTGTACAACAACATAGCCTTCTATGCCACCGATATGAAGTCACACACTGACTTCACCAAGCGTCGCGCCGACTTCGTGGCCAATGCTGACCTGGGTCGTACGCAGCTGCCCCTTTTGCAGTATGCCGCTTATGTCGACAAGTTCTCGTGGGAAATGGACAAGAAGGAACTCGACCTTATTAACAGCAAGAGCGAGAGCAGCCAGGGTCTTGAAGGTCTGACGCTTCGTGAACGTTTCCGCCACGCCGAACAGCCAGGAGCGTTCTTTGTGTCGACCGAAGCTGCAAAGGACAGTCTAAATTTCCACGCTGTGCGTTCCACCTATTTGTATAATGCCGGACAGCTCACCTGCCGCCAGGTCTTCACGGTCAACAGCGCCGATGCTGTCATCGCTCCGGGCGGAGACACGCTGCACATACGTCAAGGCGGTGCCATTGACCTGATGAAGCATTCTCAGATTCTGGCCAGCAGGGAAAACAAATACCATCTTGTCTATGATGCCGATGTCTTGCTTGAAGGTGCCAAGAAGTACAGTGGCAAAGGCTATATCGACTATGTCGACGTTGACAACAAGAAACAGAAAATCTATCTTTCCAGCATAGCTCCCGACAGCCGCGGTGTAACTGTCGGCAACGGTTTCGTTCCCGACAGCGCCAACTTCACTCTCAACAGCGCCTTTGGTTTCGCCGGCAATGTGCGTGTCGAAGCCGACAAGGAGTTCTACTATTTCGACGGCGGTGTGCGACTGCTGCATAAATGCAGCACCTCTGCGCAGTTGGGTCTGCTGGCATATTCCAGTTATCTTGACCCCAGGCAGATTCTTGTCGCCGTACCCGAAATTCCTACCGACTGGAAGGGCAACCGCATCACGGCATCGATACTCTTCAACAAGACCGACCTGATGCCATATCCGGCTTTCCTCACTGCTGAACGTGCCGCCGACAACGAGTTGATGGGTGCCTATGGCTACGTTACATACAACAATGACACCAAAGAATATATGATTGCCTCGGCCGAGAAGATACAGAATCCCGACAATGTTGTCGACCGCTATCTTACTCTCAATACACAAACTTGCGAGATGAAGGGAGAAGGTCCTGTAAACTTCAATGTCAAGCAGAACTTTGTCAGCCTTTTCTCCTATGGCATAACTACCCTTGGCGGCAGCAAGGATGGCGAAATTGAAATCAGCAGCATTCTGGGCTTTTCGTTCCCGATTGACGACAAGGTGCTTGGCGCTATGGCACAGACCATTGCCGACGACTTGCGTCTGTCGCCGTCGCAACCCGCCAGTGAACCCACTCGCCGTGCAATGATGTACTATATGGGTGCCGAGGCTGGTGCCGATGCCTACGCCAATTATGTCAGCACGGGCTTCTACGACAAAATGCCCAAGGAGTTTGAAAACACGCTTCTCATCGAAGGCATCGAGTGGACCTACGACCCTGCGTTGGGCTACCGTTACGACGGTGTTGCATCGCTGGCTATGGTGGGTAAGAAGCAGTTGCATCTATCCACGCGTGTCAAGGCCCAGCTGCATCGCAAAGGCAACGGCATACACCTTGTGCTCTACATCCAGGTGGCCTCCGATCATTGGTACTATTTCAACTACGAGTTCAACAGCCAGCAGATGCTCATCCAGAGTTCTGTGGGTGAATGGGTCGATATGATCAAGGCACTGCCTGCCGACAAACGACACGTCAGCGGCAAGAGCGACCAAGGTGACTACCGCTATCGCATTTCGCCCAGCCGCACCGAAGTGCCTAACTTCCTGCTCCGTATGGGTGGAAATGCTGAAGGCGACGACGATCCTGGCGATTGGGATGTTGACGAGGAAGACGTAATCCAAGGCGACGAATGAGGCACTTTGGATTGATAGGACGCCAGCTGTCGCACTCTTTCTCGCAAAGCCTTTTCAACGATCGCTTTGACGGCGCAGGACTGCTTTACAGCCTCATAGAGCTTGAAGGCATTGACGAGATTCATTCCGCGGTGATGCACCACAAGCTGGAAGGCTTCAACGTAACCATTCCTTACAAAGTTGACATACTGCCTTACCTTGACGACCTTGACGACACCGCGCACAGTATCGGTGCCGTCAATACCGTCAGCGTAAAGCGCAACGGTGATGCTATGCTGCTTACCGGTCACAACACCGATGCGCCTGCCTTTGCAGAAACGCTGCGGCTATTGTTGCAACCCTGGCACCGAAAGGCCTTGGTCCTTGGTACCGGCGGTGCAGCGCGGGCAGTGGCCTATGCCCTTAAAAGTCTTGGCATCGACTATCTTTTTGTGAGCCGTAATCCGCACAGTGCTTTGCAGATTGACTACGAAACGGCATACCTTTGCGCGGCTGACCGCACAGTTATTGTCAATGCCACACCTGTGGGTATTTTCCCCGGCTGCTCTGCCACGCCTTGGACTCGATGCGAGTTACTCGGCCCTCGCCATCTATGCTACGACCTTGTATATAATCCGTCGCCAACCCGCTTCCTTGCCGAAGCTGCCGAGCACGGTGCTACCGTCACCGACGGCCTTGCAATGCTGCGCCTCCAAGCCCAGAAATCTTGGCACATCTGGGGACTGGAATAAAAAAAAGAACAAATCGTCTGATTTGCTCTTTTTGTGCCCGGAACAGGACTTGAACCTGCACTCCTTTCGGAACACGCACCTGAAACGTGCGCGTCTACCAATTCCGCCACCCGGGCTGGTAGGATTCCTTGCTCTTGGAATCTGATTGTGGGATGCTTTCTGATTGTCGTCAGCTCTTTCCCTTTTTGGTGCCCAGGACAAGACTTGAACTTGCACGCCTGAATCGGCACTACCCCCTCAAAGTAGCGTGTCTACCAATTCCACCACCTGGGCAATCTTCCTCTCGAAAGCGGGTGCAAAAGTACTACATTTTCCTAAATGTACAAAATATTTTTTTTGTCTCTTGTAGAAGATTGATAGTAAAGCGTTGTTTGTGAATAATATATGTGTTGGATTTTTTTATTTCTTGTATCTGCTTGAATAAGACAAAAATGGAATTCAAGGGATGGAAATAATCAAAATTGAAGAGTGTTTTTTGGGCTTAGTCTCAAAATTCGTCGAGGGTTTTGTCGATGCGGTACAGTTTGTCGCCTCTATGCAGCTGGGCAGTGGTGGCAAAACTGAATCGGTCGCCCTGCTTCACTTCTGGCACGGGGTCGCGCTCCAGTCGCAGTTCGTTGAGCGTGGCGCGGTAGACGCCGGTTGTTTCGCCTATAACCATCACCTCGTCGCCGGGATGCAGCGTTTCGGCTGTCTGCATCTGCGCTTCGGCGACGCCGATACGGTTGAAATAGTTCTTAATCAGACCCAGATAGACTTTGTTTTCGGTGGCCTGGCTTCCATAGCGCTCGCTCCATTCGCCCATCTTGCGGCCCATATAGTAGCCGTCCCAGAATCCGCGGTTGAACACCGTTGCCAGCCGGCGTTTCCAATCGGCAATACGTTCGGGGGTGTATGTTCCTTCGTTGATGGCGACTACGGCCTCTTTGTAGCATTCTGTCACCGTTTTGACGTAGTCGGCACTGCGCCCGCGGCCCTCTATTTTCAGCACCCGAACCCCTGCTTTCACCACTTTGTCGAGAAAGTCGATGGTGCACAGGTCTTTGGGCGACATAATATATTTGTTGTCGACAACCAGTTCGGTGTCGCTTTCGAGGTCTTTGACCAGGTATTCGCGGCGGCACAGCTGCAGGCAGGCGCCGCGGTTGGCGCTGTAGTTGTAGTTGTCGAGCGACAGATAGCACTTGCCGCTCACCGACATACACAGTGCGCCGTGTGCGAACACTTCGATCTGCACCAACTCGCCTTTCGGGCCCCGTATATCGTTGTCGCGGATGAATTGCGTTATTTCGGCCACTTGGCGCAGCGGCAGCTCGCGTGCCGTGACCATCACGTCGGCAAACCGTGAAAAGAAACGCACCGCCTCGGTATTGCTGATGTTGCACTGGGTCGATATGTGCACTTCTACACCTATGCTGTTGGCGTAGGTTATCACGGCAAGGTCGCTGGCTATGATGGCGCTGACACCGCAACGTTTGGCGGCATCGACCAAGCTGCGCATCTCGTCGATTTCGTTGTTGTAGATTATCGTGTTGACCGTCAGGTAGGTTCTTACGCCTGCGCTGTGGGCTATGGAGCATATTCTCTCCAGGTCGTCGAGCGTGAAGTTGGCCGCCGAGCGCGACCGCATATTGAGGTTGCCGATGCCGAAATAGACGGCGTCGGCACCAGCTTGTATTGCCGCTGTCAGGCTCTCGTACGAGCCCACGGGTGCCATAATCTCAATCTTGTTTGTCATAATTGTTCTAACGTTCGGAGAGGCGATTTATTATTTGCAGAGGCAAATCTTTTGCGACCTTGATTTCAAGTTACAAGTGCGACACACCAACACTTTGTGGCTACGCAGTGCGACACAGCTCACGGCACTTGGGGCTACGCAGTGCGACACACCCCGGCCTTCGGCCACCCCTCTCCGAGAGGGGATGGGCTGCCGCATCGCCTTGACAATAGCAATTAATAAATGACAACGAATAGAAGATAAAGTGTATCGCACTGCGCCATCCCCTCTCGGAGAGGGGTACGCGAAGCGGGGGGTGTGTCGCACCGGCAGGACAACTTGTCGCACTGGTAAAACAACCCGGCAGGTTGTGTCGTGTCGGAAAGGCATCTTTGGGACTTTTTGATTGTTGCGGCTGTCGGTGTTTCATATTGTTCCAAAAGGGTGCCATAATGATGCATTTCATACACCAGCATAGGCATATGTACAGTATATGTACAGTATATGTACAGTATATGTACGCTTCTGAAGCGTACATATACTGTACAAATACTGTACATATACTGTACATATGCCAGGGAATGTATACTGAAAGCAATGTTCATACATACAAATGAAACAAATGAAACATCGAGAAATGGTAACGTGTATAGTTGCTTAGTTATCAATAGAATATTGGTGTTCGGGCGGTTGAAAGTGTTTTTGTCGGGCGGAAGCCCTGTTTTCTACTCTTGGCGACATACTGCACCGCGCACCCCAATGGTGTCCTTGCGTGTGGATGCCTCCGATCGCTACGCATCTAAATTGTTGTAAATAAAACTTATAAACTCTTAAATTTTGAAAACTATTTAGCTGTTGGTTGGTTTTCTATGTCGTTTTTGCAATCTCAAGTTATTAGACCATAGGTTTTTATTGTTGTGAATTTGTAAAACTCTATAATTCCAAATGTTAGTAGCGTCTTAACATTTTTTTAGATTATAATTAAAAAATACGGACGTTTTTTTTTTGAAAAAATGTATTTTTGCAAGTCTTTTTTCCGTTGATATCACGAAAAAAAAGCTAAATAAACAGCTAAAATACAACTAATTGTTGAGGATGTGGTTCCTCGTGCTAAAATGAAAGACATATATAAATTTTGTTTTTTTTCGTTTCTGTTCAGTTTATTTTTGCAGCCTTCGCTGCTGCAGGCGCAATCCAGTAATATCACTTCGCTTGGCGACATCACAGATGCAGCCGGTCATTATGTCATCACGCAGGATATTGATGCCAGCGGCTTCACAACGAGCATCGCCAGCTTCAGCGGCACCCTCGAGGCCAACATCGACCCTGTGACAAAGATGCCATACCGCATCAAGAACCTCACAGCACCTCTTTTTACCACCCTCACCGGCACGGTGAAGAATCTGGTGGTTGAAAACGTCAGCATCAGTCAGAGCGGCCAAGTAGGAGCCATAGCCTGCACCGCCAACGTTGCGGCACGCATCTACAATGTGGGCGTCCTTGGTGGTTCGGTGGAAGGCACTGGCTACACCGGCGGATTGGTGGGCTACCTCGATGGCACGGCCCGTGTGGTCAACTGCTACTCCTACGCCAATATCACCGGCGGCACCCTTGTTGGTGGTATTGTAGGCTACAACAAAGTATACACAAAAACCGACAATCTAAAGACAATGGTCTTCGGCTGTATGTACTATGGCGATATCACGGGCGGTGACAGCATATCTCCCATCTACAATGGCACAAATATCGTTAACAAAGACAACAAAGGCGTGAGCAACTTCAACTATTTTCGCCTCGAGGCTCCGTATGTTCAACCAACGGGGGTTGCCTACAACTGTGCCCTTGGTGCCGAGGATCGTTTTCTGAAGCGTTTCGAGTTTTACCGTCACCTCCTCAACGGCCAGCGCAAGCTGGCAGGCTGGTGGGCCACAGGCACCTACAGCGGCAGTGATATGCTGAAATGGGTGCTGCTGCCCGACAGTCTCGGCACCGACCATCCCTATCCGGTGTTGATGCAGCAGGGCAAGTACCCTTCGGTGGTGAACATCGACGCCGAGAATGCCGTCACTGGCAAACCGCGCAACCAAGGCGGCAAGCTGGGAGAGCTGACGGTGAATATTCAGATGGGCGATGGCGCAGTATACCAGAGACCTTCGGGAGCTGCAATTACCACCTCCCAGCTCACTCTCAACATCACAGACAAGGACACTGCTCATTTCAACTTTAACTACTACAAGGTGCAGTTGCCTTACTACAATGATGTGGGTACCAAGAATTACAACGGCAACCGCGTGGTGACGGGTTGGAAGATTGTCAGCATCACAGGTGGTACGCCTGGTACCTTCAGCACCAGCACTGCTGATGCACCGAGTTTTAACTTCGCCGACCGCAACTGCACCAACAAGGACCTCTACTCCGTCAGCGGACGCATCTTCAACCAAGGTGCCTACTGGGATGTGCCAGAAGGGGTGACAGCCATCACTATCGAGCCTTACTGGGCCAAATGCGTCTATCTGGCCGACCCCAACGCCGACAAAGTGTACAATACGGATATGACGACTGGATACAATGTATCCAACGTTGGTGGCGGACAGATATACACCAACGGCAACAGTTATTCCATTGCCGGAGAAAACCAAGTGGTTTACACCACTATGGGCAACGCTATCGCAAGTCAGAATACGGGCAATGCGCTTTTTCAGGGTGTGAATACGAGTGGACATTCCGTTTATGACTACGCCGTGGTGCTTGTGGGCAATTATCATCACTATGGCGACTTAGATGCAACCAACAGCAAACCCTATACGGTTACCTCTATCGACCTTGATGGCGACAACGAACCCGACTACTCCTATATGCTGCGCTTCGATAGTCGTAAAGCTGTCCACCCCGTAAGGGTCGACTTTATCAATATCCCCGGTCTCGGTATGGCACAGAAGTCCACCGGTGGCACGGGTTCGTACAACTTTGGTATCATGCAGCCCAAATGGTGGTTTGAGAGCACAAACACCTCGCTCTTCCGCGTCACCCAGTTTGAATACGACAACAAAGACAGAATAGCTGCGCCCTATATTGTACAAGGCGGCGTTATGGAACAGTGGGTGAGTGGGCAAACTGGTGGCGCGGCTAATAAAACGACTTATTTCCTTGTTGGGGGCAATGTATGGTTCAAGGAGTTCCATCGCGGCACCCATCAAGACAAGACCTTGCAGTCCAAACATCCACCAGTATCGGTCACTGGCGGCGACTACGACGAATTCTACCTTACTGGCCTATATACTGCCAATGTCACCAGTTATGGAGACAATGCTGAGTGCTACATCAACGGTGGTCGCTTTGGCACCGTGGCAGGCGCCGCTATGGAGGGTATAAATGGCGATATCACTTGGCAGGTGCAGAATGCCGACATCCGCGAGTTCTACGCCGGTGGTATCAATGCTGCCAAACCGGTGACGGGTAATCTTAGTACCACAATTACTGGCGGCTATATCGAACTATTTTGCGGCGGCCCCAAGTTCGGTGATATGAGCACGGGCAAGACTGTAACCACCACTGCCAACGGATGCACCTTCGGTACCTTCTTTGGTGCCGGCTATGGTGGCAACTCCTACAGCCGTCAGGCACCAAGGAACCATAACAATATAGTAAACTTCCCCCATAATGATACCGGTAATCCAAGTGCTGGCAACGACGCTTCTTGGAACGCTTGGCTTGGTCGATTCTATACTCAGTCCTATAACGGCGACTACGGCGGCGTCTCCACTCGGTTCAACTACCAGTTCCTGCCTTTGTCGAACAACACCCAAAACGTGGCCCGTATTTTTATTGACTATGTAAAATTCTCGCTGGCAACCACACACAGCGTAACATCAACATTGACAGAATGCACCATCTTGAACGATTTCTATGGTGGCGGCAGTCTTGGAAAGGTTACAGGCAATGTGACGTCCACGCTCGACAGTTGTACTGTCTACGGCAATGTGTTCGGCGCTGGCTTTTCAGCTTCGCTACCCACTGTGGAGGTGGATGATATAGGCTTTAGTGTGGAGCCATACTACTATACCGCCCTCGGCACCTACCGCACCGGTGTTAAAGGCCCAACAACAACTTATAAGTGGGAGCAAAAAGAAAATATAGGTACGGGTATTGACGAGACCAACCATATTCTTTACACCACAGAGAACCTCAAAGACCTGGGCAAGGTCAAGGGTAATGTCGAAGTCAGGATTTATGGCTTGACCAGAGTGTGGGGCAGTGTATATGGTGGTGGCAACCAGGGTGAGGTGGATGGCAACACAAAAGTGATTGTGAACCAAGATTAAGCTATGCGTACCTTGGCGTTTGCATAGGGTAAAAAATGTCTGTAAAAAAAAAAGTGTATATTTGCATTTGAAAAAAAGTATGCGAAAGCTGTCTTGATTTCTTGCGAACGTGCTATTATTTAGATAGTTTGTTGGCAAGTTGAGTTTGTCGTATATAATGAAAAAAAGCAATATACATATAAAAAAACATCTTGTTTCATACTTGTTCCTGCTGGTCTTTTTGTTGTGCTGCGGAGCCATCAAAGCCCAGACGAACTACTCGGGAATATATTTTATTGCAAGCACTGGTTACAATTCCGCCACACCGAACAATAATTTCTATCTATGCCCGACGGAAGAATGGTATTTCTACCAAGCCACAAATAACTTTACTGTGACCGACAACGGAATGCCGTTTCTTACAACCTATAAAATCAATAACCACTCAGGATATGATATCAGCAAGGCTGTATGGGTTTTGGAGAAGCATCCAACGGAAGACAATTGCTACTACATTAAACAGAAGGGAACTGGCAAATACATCGTATCCAACGGCCAAATCAGTGGCTCAACCAATGCCAACCGTATGCGCGTTCACCTTGAATCGGTGGTCGACGCCGCTGCCCTTGCAGCCCTTGGCGACTTGGCCTTGTTTGAAATCACACCCCACGAAGAGCATTTGGACATTAAACCACATTCTACCGCTGGAAGAAACGGAAACAAAAATATATACCTGGTTGTCAACAATGGCAATTATGACACGCTTAAAGCCCAAAATTCCAAAACTGACGGCCCCAATGGTACATACGGTAGAGGTACAGGAGGTATCATCGGTCTATACGAACACGAGGCCAATGCGATGTTTTATCTCGAAAAAATGGCGCCGACACCCGTTATCACAAACAACTTCGACGGTACTGTCACGATTACTGCTGCCGCGGGAACAACAGTCTATTACACCACCGACGGTACTACGCCTACCACATCGTCGCCTTCATCGTTGACCCCTCCGGGCAACATTTCTTTGGCGGATGACGTCGAGGTAATCAAAGCGATAGCAGTCAGAACAATTGGCAGTGACAATTATATTTCGGATGTTTCTGAATGCCTTATTCCCTTGTGTTCGCAACCTGAAATCGTTGTTGTCGGCGACAACGTCACCATCACCTGTGCAACGCCGGGAGCATCGATATACTACACTGTCGACGGCAGTCCTGCGACCTCGTCGTCAACGCCCTATGGCGGCACATTCAGCCTGGGCAGCACTACGACAATAAGGGCTGTAGCAGTTAGATTAGGCTATCGCATATCGGATATGGGTATCTACTCCATCGTTCATTCGTCAAGCGAAATGACATATATGAACGGGGTATATCTCCTTGCTGACGATTTCTCCTCAATTGATGCCATCGGTACAGCTATGGCTCCTTTTCGCGGGACAATCGATGGCCAGCTGAATACAGTTAGCGGTCTCGACCATCCGCTCGTGGCTTATGCTGACGGGGCGACGATTAAGAATGTAGTAGTTGACAACGTGAATATCAGTGGCGGCACCAATGCAGGTGCCATCTGCAATGAGGCAACGGGTTCCACCCGTATATACAATTGCGGCGTGCTGGCCAGCAATAGCACGGTGGCAAAAGATGCTGACGGGTATGACGTCATTACTTCGTGCAGCAGCACCATCAGCGGCAGCGGATATGTAGGTGGCATCGTGGGCCTTCTGGACGGCACTTCGCGCGTCATCAACTGTTTCAGCTATGCCAATGTCGCTGGAGGCAACTATGTGGGTGGCATAGTGGGCTACAACAATGTGGCAACCACAGCGAGCAATCTTAAAACGATGGTGATGAACTGTATGTTCTATGGTGAAGTGAGTGGTACATCGATTGCTCCCATCTACAACGGTGAGATTATAACCAACGACGGCGATGCCAACGGCGTCAACAACTTCAACTACTTCCGCATCGAAGCGTCATATATTCAGGATAACAACATTGCAAAAGTCTATAACTGTGCACTTGGTGCCGAGACACGCTTCCTGCAGCGCTTTGAGTTTTACCGTCACTTGCTCAACAGCAACCGCGAGCTTGCTGCCTGGTGGGTCACGGGTGATGCTGCAAACAAGGACGAGATGATGAAATGGGTGATGGAACCCAGCCAGATAGGAACCACCACACCATATCCTGCCCTTAAAACTCCTGGCAGATATGCTTCGGTGGTCAACTACACTCCTAATTCGACTGCCTACGATGTGGCGCACCGCTGTCAGGGGCGTAAACTGACCGGCGAAGGCGACAATGGTGTGTTGCACGTCACCATACAAATGGGAACGGGGGGCGCACAATTCACTGCTCCGACAGGTGCCGGCCTAAAGCCTGGCGAATCAGGTGTGCTTGATCTTATTATCACCGACAAGGACTTTGAGCACTTCAACTTTAACTACGGCAAGGTGCAGCTGCCATACTATAATGACTACTGCGACGGCAACTATACGGGAAACCGTGTGGTCACCGGTTGGAAGATTACCAGTATCACTGGTGGCACAGCTGGCAGTTTCACCACAGGCGACGATGCTCCAGCCTATAATTTTGCCGGCCGTAAATGTACCAACAAAGACCTCTACAGCATCAGTGGCCGTGTCTTCAATCAGGGCGCCTACTGGGATGTGCCCGAAGGGGTGACGGCCATCACTATCCAGCCTTATTGGGGCAAGGCTGTTTATCTGTCCGACGCCTATTGGGATGTGACCTATAAGAATAGTAATACTGATGCAATGGCTACTGCCGCCAATGTCACTACCGTTGGTGGTGGTCAACGGTATACGAATGGCGTTTCTACTTTTAACAGCCAACTTGTTTTCACCTCCATTGGCGACGCTATCTCAAGTTCTAAAGATAATGGACTTTTTAAGGACGTCACAGGTAGTGCCAGTCATACTGTTTATGATTATGCCGTGGTGCTTGTGGGCAATTATCACCATACATCCACCCCGGAAGCAAGTGACGGAAAGCCCTATACGGTTACCTCTGTTGACTTGGATGGCGACAATGAACCGGACTATTCTTTAATGCTTCGTTTTAACAGTCGTGTAGGCTTCCATCCGGTAAGATACGATTTTTTGAACCTGATAGGCCTTGGAATGGCACAGAAGACGACAGGTGGCACAGGTTCATACAATCTGGGTATTATGCAGCCAAAATATTGGTTCGAGGTGACCAACACCGCCCTTTTCCGCGTCACACAGTTTGAGTATAGTCCCTCGAACAGGGAAAAGAAACCTATTATCCTCCAAGGAGGCGTCATTGAGCAATGGGTTACACAGCAGCAGGACGCAGGAGACAAAGTATCGTATTTTCACGTGGGAGGTAATGTGTGGTTTAAGGAGTTCCATCGCGGTAGCCACCAAGACCATACAAACAAGATCACTCCACATCCGCCGATATCAGTCACAGGAGGAGACTACGACAAATTCTACCTCACCGGATTCTATCAGTCGCAGGCTAAAATATACGATGACAACGCCGAATGCTATATCAATGGCGGACGGTTTGGTGAGATGGCTGGTGCTGGAATGGAAGGCATCGGAACCACTGCCGGCAAGGGTAATATCACTTGGATTATCGACAATGCTGATATTGATGAGTTCTATGGAGGTGGCATCAACTTTGACAAGCCTGTTTTTGGCAATATAAATACAACCATCTCAAACAGCTTCGTGCGACAGTACTGCGGTGGTCCAAAATTCGGTGATATGAAAAGCGGACGTACTGTCACCACAACCGCAACCAACTGTGTTTTCGGCACCTATTTTGGTGCTGGCTATGGCGGCAACTCATACAGCCGTTATGCTCCGGCTAATAGAAACAATATAATTAATTTGCCAGGTAATGGTAAGCTTCCTGGAAATAATAGTGAAGTGCTATATTTTAATTCCTGGAACGAATGGGTGCATGAGGAGTATACGCAATCTTATAACAGTACATACGGCGGTGTCTCAACACAGATTGATTACCAGTTTATTCCGATGTCAAGCAATGTCGAAAATGTGGCCCGTCTATGGGTTGAATTTGTCGGTTTCTCGCTGGCCACGACACACAATGTTACATCGGTGCTGAAAGGTTGCACCATTTTAAATGATTTCTATGGCGGTGGCAGCCTTGGCAAGGTTGAAGGGCCTGTGACATCCACGCTCGACAGCTGCATTGTGCACGGAAGTGTTTTCGGTGCCGGCTATTCAGCTTCGTTGCCTACAGTAGAAGTGGATCAAATAGGTTTCCAAACAGAGCCATACTATTATGAAAGTCTTGGTACTTATCGTACAGGTGTTAAAGGCCCGACGACAACTTACAGATGGGAGCACGCTGAGTCTTTCGGCATTGACAATACCAACCACATATTATATACCACTGTAGATCTCGACGGTCTTGGCAAAGTTATAGGCGATGTGGAGTTGAGAGTTTATGGCAAAACAAAAGTGTTTGGCAGTGTCTACGGCGGTGGCAACCAAGGTGAGGTGGAAGGTAATACAAAGGTGATTGTCAACCAAGAACATCAGGAATAAAAAAAAGCCTCGTTTCCGAGGCTTTTTTTATAGGTAATTTCCAGTTTAACTCGCTCTTACCAGGTGTACAACCACATTGCCGGGAATGTCGGCCATTGGCACATTGGTGCCGCTGAAGGTGCATTCGGTAGCGGACAGGTCGTTAACGGTATAGACATAGTGGGTTCCGCTGCGTGGCGTGATGGTCAGCTGGTCGCCGCTGATGCTCCAGGTAAATTCGTTGTTTTCGGTCACGCCATTGTCATTGGCCAAGCCAGTGCCGTCGGCATCCATAATGAAGAGCATATTCTGCGGTGTCATATCCCGGCCGTCTACGGTCATATTGTCCACTCGCCAGGTTCCGACAAACATCTCGGCACTGTAGCTGTTGCCATTGTTGCCGTTATTGCCGTTGTTGTCGCCTTCATTGTCTTTTTCGCAGCCTGCTGCGCAAAGCGTTGCCATTGCTATGAAGCAAAGGATCAAATTGATTGATTTTTTCATAATTTTAGGGGTTTTAATGGATTGTTAAGATGTTGATTAACGATGGTATAACGTGAAAACCAAATTATTATTGTTGCCAAACAAAAATTATTTTCTTTTGTACAAATCGAACACGCCCATCTTTGACCACTTGGTAGGAATTACTTTACTGTCGCGGATGTTGGCATCATAAAACATTTCTCTGCCCTTAATTGTTTTGTCGACAAATGTCTCGACTTCGTCGTTCATCATCAGGAATAGCGACGCCACCTCGTGTCCGATGCCTTCAAAAATAAAATACCAGTGTGGATAATGGTTCTTCTCGAACGATTTATGCAGTTTCTTTGGCCCATACAAGCCTGAACGCAGTACCGGCGGGAACTTCTTGTAGTTGACTATGCGGTCTGCATCGCCGTGCAGAAAGAAGGTTGGCGCTGGCGCTGTATTGTACTTCGGCTTGCCTCCATCTGCATATATGGCACCCGAGAAGGCAACCACGGCGGCGGGCTTCCAGTCTTTGGGCAGCTCGGCTGCCGGTGGCAACGAGTTGGCGCGGCAGTAGTCGAGCTGCAGTGAACCAATGGCACCGGCACTGCTGCCGCATAACACGATGTGCTGGGTTGCTATACGCCATTTTGCGGCGTTGTCGCATATGTAGGCTATGGCTGCAGCGCAATCTGCTGCGGCAATATTGATTGCGTCGCGGAATACCTTCTGTGTCTTCAACAGTGTGATGGTGTCGAAGTTGACTTCACGCAGATGCAGACGGTAGTCTATGGCAATAGCTGTAAAGCCGTCGGAGGCCAAGCGCTGGCAATATTTACGCACAAAGGCGTCGGTACGTGAACCTGTGACAAAGCCGCCGCCAAAAAGGAATACGACGCAGGCCGAGTCGGGCCGCGCAGTCGTTGGGGTGTATACATCCATCAGCAGCGTATGGTCGCCGCGTTTTACAAACTCATAGGTCTGCGGCACTATGGTGTCGCGTTTTGCTGCATTTGACAGAAAGCCAGCAGACAGCATTATCAACAGGAAAAGTCGCTTCATAATTATGGTCAGTTAATCCTTGAAACTTTTAAACCCTAAAACTTATAGTGTATACCAAATCCGGCACTGAAACGATCATAGTTGAAGTAATTGTCGTCGGTAGGCCATCCGCTAAGGGCGGCATAGGCGAAGTTGAAGCAGAACTTGAACTTAGGCCATCCAAAACGGAACACCATCTGTGGCTGGAAAACGAAAGTGGGCGCGTCGTGGCGGACCACAAGTGTCTCCGTCCCGTCGGAAGCCACTTCGTACTTATCGAACTGTGGTGTCATCAGACCGCACTTGATGCCGAAACCAAGGTCTATGCAGTCGTCGTCAAGACCTGTCCAACCAAAGTTTATTTGGCTGAAGACGAGGTTGTAGTGGCCTTCGGTGCGGTAGACCTTGTGGAGCAGGTTGCTCACGGTATCTTGTTGCGTTTTCCCGTAGCCGTAGCCGACATAGCACTCCAGTACGCTCATTCCGAAGGGGAAGTAGGTGCCTGCAGCGGCTTGAAGA
The DNA here is from genome assembly GCA_016283175.1 of Bacteroidales bacterium. Taxonomy (GTDB): domain Bacteria; phylum Bacteroidota; class Bacteroidia; order Bacteroidales; family P3; genus Colimorpha. The sequence goes on along the minus strand of JAEEMK010000054.1, from coordinate 1,284 downwards.
TGGTATATGCCCGGGTCTGTGAAACTGGCCGAGGCTTGAACGCCAAGCATATTCAGCGGCGCATAGGCAACGTTGGCGTTGATGGCAGGCGCTGCCATCAGAGGTGCCGACATCGAGACGGAACCGTCGACGTGCAGGTCGCCTTGCTCGCGAAGCAACGGAATATCGGTATTGTGCGGATGGTAGACCACGCACGAGGTGAACAGTATTGCTGCCAGAACTGTGATAAGGATGGAGTTGGTTTTCATAGGTCGTTTAGTTGTTGTTGCCCATTGTCCTGCCATCATTGCGTTTTGAGCCGTGGTGACGGCAAAAACAAATGGATATGTGTTTCTCAAATCAAGGTGCGTTTTACTGCAAAACGTTGAACCATAAAGATGTGCGTCGGCACACATTTCGTTTGAGAAATGTGTTAGACAAGTGCAAATATAACAAATTTTTATTTTTTGCGTGCGCGAAAGCCAAAAAATAACATTTCTGGACGTGACAGCACTTCCCGTGTCAGTCCTCGTGTCAGTCGTCTGTCAGACCCCGTTTTACCCTGCACCAGCATAGTCATATGTACAGTACTTGTACAGTATATGTACAGTATTTGTACGCTTCTGAAGCGTACATATACTGTACATATACTGTACAAGTACTGTACATATGATAGTCTTAACTCTAAGAATCAATGGTTTGCAAAGGCTATTTTTGCGGTGTTTTTCCTGTTTCGTTTTGTGGCAAGTGCTGCTGCGATGGCAGTTTTTCTGTATGAGACTGACAAAATGGCAGAATTTCTGTGGCGCTGTTTTTTGGCATTGTTCTTGATGGATGTAGGGAGTGCATCCAGGCATTTGGAAGCCGAGGTGTACGAAAAACAAAATTAATTCACGAAAAAAATTAAAAAACAATAAATTATGGGAAAAATCATAGGTATAGACTTAGGAACGACCAACAGCTGTGTCTCTGTTATGGAAGGCAATGAACCTGTGGTCATTATGAACAGCGAAGGCAACCGTACCACCCCTTCGGTGGTGGGTTTCCTCGAGAACGGCGACCGCAAGGTGGGCGACCCCGCCAAGCGTCAGGCCATCACCAACCCCCACAACACCGTTTATTCCATTAAACGTTTTATGGGCGAGAGTTATGACCGCGTGCAGAAAGAGATAGCTGCAGTGCCTTACAAGGTGGTGAAGGGCGACAACAACACGCCGCGTGTCGACATCAACGGACGTCTCTACACTCCGCAGGAAATCAGCGCCATCGTGCTTCAGAAGATGAAGAAGACCGCTGAGGACTTCC
>JAEEMK010000053.1 GCA_016283175.1 Bacteroidales bacterium | reverse complement strand
TAATAGGCGCCGCTACATTCTTGTGTATCGGCGTCTTTCATCCGTTAGTCATCAAAGCCGAGTACCACTTCGGCACAGGGTGCTGGTGGGCTTTCCTGCTGCTGGGGCTGATCTGCATCGCGGGTTCGCTTGCGGTTGCCGATGCCATAGCCTCTACCCTGCTGGGCGTGGTGGCATTCTCGAGCCTTTGGTCAATACTTGAGCTGTTCAAGCAAGAGAAGCGCGTGGAGAAAGGCTGGTTCCCCGCCAACCCCAAGCGCCAAAAACATCAATAAAACCTAACCGTTGCCCTATGCCACACAACGTCAACCGAAAGCCCGTATATCCAGACCGGAGCAAGCAGTCGAAGAGAAAGCCTCGAGTCGATTTCAAGAAAATCGGCAAAGGTATTCTGAGGTGGACTCCCTTATGGATACCTATGGCGATTGGGCTGTGTTTCTTAATTCCAGACATTGTTGACGACTACCGCTTGAAACATAACTATGTTGAGACAACAGCGCGAGTGGAACGTAAATATAAAGGTGGGCTGAGATACAATCTCAAAATGGTCAAATACTACTTCTATGTCGGCGACTCGCTCTACTATGGCTACAAGTCGCCCCCAGATTCAGTGTGGGACCAGTTGCAACCACACGCCCCAATCGACATTGTGTACGAAAAAGGCAATCCCAACAACAGCGGTTGGGCGGGATACTATAAAGACAAATAATAAAAAACAATATAAACACTTATGACAAAACTCAGCGTGAATATCAACAAGGTGGCTACCATCCGCAACGCGCGCGGCGGCAACACCCCTAATGTCAAACAATTTGCAATAGATTGCGAGCGCTTCGGTGCACAAGGCATCACGGTCCATCCGCGTCCCGACGAGCGGCATATCCGCTACGCCGACGTGTACGACATCAAGCCCATCGTGACCACGGAGTTCAATATCGAGGGCAATCCCAAGGGAGTGCGGAAAACGGAAAACGGCAAGCCGAAAGCGGACAACTGTCCGGATGGTTTCATCGACCTTGTCAAGGAAATACGCCCCACACAGGTGACACTGGTGCCCGACGCCGAAGGCGTGCTGACCAGCAACGCCGGATGGGACACCGTGAAGAACCAAGAGTATCTCTGCGATGTCGTCAAGGAATTCAAGGCCTGCGGCATCAGAGTGAGCATCTTTATCGACGCCAACCCGCGGATGATAGAGATGGCCGCCAAGACCGGCACCGACCGCGTGGAACTCTACACCGAGAGCTATGCCAGCCGCTATGCCACCGGCCGCGAAGAGGCCATAAAGCCGTTTGTCGAAGCTGCACGCGTAGCCCGCGAATGCGGACTGGGCCTGAACGCCGGCCACGACCTGTCGCTGCAGAACCTGGCATATTTCCGTCAGCAGATACCCTGGTGCGACGAAGTCTCGATAGGTCACGCCCTCATCAGCGACGCATTGTACTTAGGCATCGAAGAGACCATCCATCAGTACCTGAACTGTCTGAAATAAAGTCGGTTCAACTATAGTTGTGGTCGAGGACGATGCTGAAATTGTAGTCAGGGAAACTGCGTGCCAGCAAGTCGCTGATGCTCTGCTCAAAAGCCTTTTCGTCCTTAACGCTGTCGTCGGGCACCACATCGATTGTGACGAGATTGCGGTCCGCGTAGTAGTAAAAGGCGTGGGTTTGCAGAACGCCCTTTTGGCTGTTGGCCGTGCGTATCACATCGTTCTGCAGATGCGCCATAGGCGTGTCGCCTGTATATAGGGCATAGATGCCGATGGTCATAATGACACCGAATTCCTTGTACAGTTCGGCAGCCATCGTCCTCGAAAGCAGATGGATCTGTCGCGCCGTCATCGTTTCCGGCACGCTGACGTGCATCGAGCCGATAAGCACGTTGGGACCGTAGTTGTTGACAATGATATCGTAAACACCGTTTACTTCTTCGAACGACATAGCCTTCTCTTTCAATGCACTGACAAATTCGGGCGATATGCGACGACCCAGCAGCTCCCCTATCGGCGAAGCCAGCATTTCCAAGCCTGCTTTGATAATGACCAGCGATATTATTGTTCCGATGATGCCATCGAGGTTCACACCCCACAGCAGCATAATGCCGGCCGAAACGAGAGTGGACAGCGTCACGATGGCATCGAACAGCGCGTCGGCGCCGCTGGCAATCAGGGCATCACTTTTAAGCTTCTCGCCCTGACTTTTCACATAGCGTCCCAAAACGAGTTTTACTGCTATGGCCACAATGATGACAACAAGCGTAACTGTCGAATAAAACGGCACACCAGGATTGAACAGTTTCTGCACCGACTCCACCAGCGAGGTAACGCCTGCCGCCGAGACGATAAGGGCTATAACTATGGCCGTCAGGTATTCCACACGCCCGTATCCGAACGGGTGCTCACGGTCGGCCAAACGTGCCGAAAGTCTTGTGCCTACAATGGTGATTACCGATGACAGCGCGTCGCTCAGGTTGTTGACGGCATCCATCACAATGGCAATGGAGCCTGCCACCAAGCCGACTGCAGCCTTAAAAGCCGCCAAAAGCACGTTGGCAGCAATACCAACGATGCTGACTCTGATTATTTTCTGGTTTCTTTCCATAACTTGTTTTTAACGACAACATCCGCCACAAATTGTATCATATCGCAAAAACATTCCGCCAGATGAAAAAAAAATCGTACTTTTGCAGTTTGTTTCACGAATCAAGTTCTAAGAATATGAAGCGAATACTATTGGTTATGCTGCTGGCTATGTGCGGGTCGGCAATGGCACAGAAAGCCGTCAACATCGGCGTGATACCCACACCGCAGCGGGTAGAAATGCACAACGGCGTATGCGCCATTGGCAGCAAGCAGTACTATTACGAAATCTATGATTCGGCCTATGTTGCCCAAAATCCGAAAGCGCATATACAATCTGTTGCCAACGGCGGAATAAGCGATGTTATAAAATATTATCGCACTGTCGATAAAATCGAAGGCGCGGAAAACCAGCGCGAAGCCTACCGGATTGAAGTCCTTCCCGACCGGATTATCATCACGTCGACCACCGACGAAGGACGCCGCTGGGCAAACCAGACCCTCTTCCAGATGCGCGGCCACTACCGCGACAGCATACCCTGTATGACCGTGACCGACTGGCCAGCCTACCAGTGGCGCGGATGGATGGACGACATCAGCCGCGGGCCTATCACTAATTCCTATTTTGCGGGTGAACAAAAATCACTTCTTTCGCGCGTCAAGATGAACTACTACACCTACTACACCGAACATACGCTCTACAATAGCGAATACCCCGACCTGGTGCCGCCCGACTTTCCGCGGTTCGCTGCCAATCGTAGCCTGATGGCCAATCTCCAATGCTTTGGCCATTTTGAGGAAACGCTGAAAATACCTTTCTACGACGACATCAAAGATAGCCCCTTCAACGTCGACCCATCGAAAGAAAAGAGCTACGACTTCCTGCGCAGCCAGATAGCCAACACATTGAGAGTGTATCATAATGCGCTTTTCTTCAACATCAACTGCGACGAAACCGAAAGCCTCGGCAGCGGCCACGCCAAGGATTATGTCGAGCAGCGCGGCGCCGACCAAGTCTACTGCCAGCATATCAACCGCGTATACGACATTGTTCAGGATGAATACCGCAAGCAGTATCCCCACGGCGATGGACTCGAAGTGCTGATGTGGGGCGACATAGTGGCCAAAAATCCAGTGATGCTCAAGAGGCTGCCCCGCGAGATGAACTATATCGTCTGGGCCTACACCGCGCAGGAGAGCTACGACAATATGATAGCGCCATTCCGCAAACTCTACGAGGAGCAGGGGTCGCCCTTCTGGGTCGCGCCGGGCGTGAGCCATTGGAGCAGCACACCACAGGTGCACAACTACATACGCAACATCGCCCATCTGGCACGCGACGGCCATCGTGCCGGGGCACGCGGCCTGATGAACACCGCCTGGGACGACAGTGGCGAGAGCCTCTTCGGCGACAGCTGGCACGCTATGTTCTGGGCCGCCGAGATGGCCTGGCATCCTCTCACCGAAACCGACCCAAAGAAGGCGGAAGCCGAACTGGCAGAGCGCGAACGGATATTCAACGAGATTTACAACGAGCAGTTTGTCGACAACTTCATCTATGGCTGGGAATGCGGCACCGAGCGGGCATTCCCCGACCGCAACCCAAAGCGTTACACTGATATGATTTATGCCGTCGGCGACCTGAACCACGATGCCGACGTAGGCGACTGGTTCAACACCTCTGCACTGATGCTGTCGATTTTCGACTTCTATCCCACATACGTCGACAGCGCCACCCTCGGGCGTTGCAACCGCGTTGACGACAAGGTGCGGCGCGTCCTCGCCACCATCGACAGCAGCGCTTTGCCCCATTTTGCCTACGCCTGCCACCGCATACTGACCGTCAGCGAAAAGAGCCGACTCCGCGTACTGCTCTACCGCATTCTGCAAGAATCAGACGTCAGTGTCATTCCCGTAGCTCGGCAACTAGCCGACCAGTACTTCCGCGACCTGCACAACCTGAAACGCGAATACCTGCGCCTTTGGGACCGCGAGGCCGGCTCCTACTGCCGCGATGTGGTTTGCGACCGCTACGACCACCTTGGGCGCGAAGCGATGGAGGCCTTCGACCATATCGTAATCGATGTCCGCAAATTCAACGACGGCTCGCTAAAACTGATGCTCAGCAAGATAAACCCCGACAACGAGATTCACTACACCCTCGACGGCGAGAAACCCAACGAAGGCTCGCCTGTCTATAAGGAGCCCATCAACATAGGACAGTCGGGGCTGGTGCGAGCTTTGACCTTCAACCGCTGGGGCGACCGCATCGAGAGCCAGCGCTACGTAACGATGCACAAAGGTGTGGGAAACCTCAAGAAGCTCAACAGCCACTACAGCGACTATAACGCAGCCTACAGCGGTGGCGGCGATCAGGCTCTGGCCGACGCCACACTTGCCGACGACCTCAACTACAAGGATGGCCACTGGCAGGGATACTGGGGGCAGGACATTGACGTCGAATACGATTTCGGCAAGAAACAGCCCGTCGAGCGCATCTCGATGCGGTTCCTACAAAACAGCACAGACTGGATTCTGGCGCCACAGCGCATAGAAGTTTATTCGTCGAAAGACGGCAAAACGTGGCAACTGATGTTCATTTTCGAATCCAACCCCGATTTCCGCGAAAGCGGCAACATCGTCCGCACCGACGCCATTCCAACGCCCGGATTGAAAACACGCTACCTCCGCATCGTCGCCAAGAACCCCGGCCCCCTACCCTCTTGGCATATGTCGGCCGGCCAACCCAGCTACCTCTTCATCGACGAAATCGTCATAAAGTAGTGAATAGTGAATTGTGAATTATGAAACGAGCGTATACGTGTCACTATTCACTATTCTTTGGACCCCATCAGTCTGTGATAGTGGCAGAAAAGCAGTTCCTCGTTGTCGTCGTATAGGTGCATTCCGCTGCCCTCGCAGTATTTCCACAGGTCGCAGTCCGAGCATTGCCCCTTCTTCATCCAACTATGATCTCGGTACTTCTGGAAGCGGTTCTGCCACACGTCCCAAAGGTTGTCCTTGTAGATATTGCCCTGATGGAAGTTGGAACGGATTGAAGTACATCCAGATATGGAGCCGTCGCACAGCACCGAGGCCACCTCGACGCCGGCACGGCAATGGAAATAGTAGTCGCGCACCTCGCCCTCGTAGGGACCCAGAAAGCCCTCGCAGCCGTAACTGGCGTGGATGCGACCCTCGGCACGAGTACGCTTGATGAAATCAAACAAACCGCGGAACTGCTCGTCGCTGAGCTGCAGTTCGGGGTTGTCGGCGGCGCGACCCATCGGGAAGATGGAAAAGAGGCGCCAGTTGCGGACACCTATTGATACAAGGTACTCCTTAAACTCTTCCAAACGGCTGTAGTTGCGCGGATTGACGCAGGTGACGATGTCCCACACGATGTCGGGCGTCCGCACAAGCATCTTGATGGCGTGGTCGGCACGCTCGAAGCTGCGCTCGTTGCGACGTATCCAATTGTGATCCTCCTCAAAACCGTCGAAAGAGATTGTGATAGAATGCATTCCGGCGCGCAACAAGCTGTCAAGGCGCCGCTCGTCGAGCAACAAGCCATTGGTCACCATTCCCCACGGGAATCCTCGACGATAAAGTTCCAGACCCACTTCCTCTATGTCGTTGCGCACCAAGGCCTCGCCGCCGGTAAATGTAATGAACATCTTGTGAGGATCCACATAAGGCGTGATATCATCAATGGCTTTCAGGAAATCTGCAGCTGGCATATCCTCTACTGCCGGAGCCTGTTTGCAATCGCTGCCACAGTGACGGCAGTTCATATTGCACCGCAACGTGCACTCCCAAAAAAGGTTGCGCAGCTCGTGCATTTCTGCTTTATTGTGGCGTATACCGCGATGCAGAGTCAGTGCCAAGCGCTGGCGGCGGGTCAACGAGCGATGTCCAGACATTGTTCCCACCTACTTTTTACGTTCAACCCTGACGGTCACCTCAGCCTTCTTCTCGCCCAGTTTCCACGACGAAACAGGACCGCCCGTCGGCTCGGGTTCGCCGAAATCGACGTCGACAATCTTTTTATCAATGTTTCCGTTCTCGTCGCCATCGATGTCGCTAACCATCACGCGAACCTTCTCCCAAGGGCGGTCGGTGGTACGCACAGCAAAAGCACCTTCGGCATCAGTAGTGTCCGAAATGCGCTTCAACTGTTCTTTCCAATAAGGTGAATCGGGCAGGTTATCAGTATCTATCTCACTGTTTACCAGCATTACCTGCAGACCCTTAACTGGTTTACCTTTATCATCTACAACACGTCCTTTGACGGCAAAATCAACCGTCGGAACACCATATACAGTCACCTGCGGTTCGCGAGGAGGTTCCTGTTCAACGACTTTGGGTTCAAAAGGCTGTCCGTTCTGCAGGCGATAGTCGGTAGTCGGCACACCATACATCGGCTTTACAAGGTTTTCACGAGAGTCTCTTCCTTCCATATGCTTGTTGCCATCGTCAGAGGTCGAAACCTGCTTATTGCAGTGACAGGCCGAAAGGCCGAACAGGCTCATCACACTTACAAGCAGCCAATTTTTCAGTTTTAGATACTTAATCTTCATTATTCAAAACCGTTTGTACTTCCGCCGGTGCAGTCATTGCCTCGTCTTCATTGCCTGTCATTTCGCAATACTCAGTAGGAATAACTCCATAGCAAGGCGTTATTTGTACTGTGTCTGGACCTGATGGTTCCTTCTTGCACGCCGAGAGTCCCAACAACGTCATAACGCCAACTAGCAACAGATTACTCATTCTTAAAAATTTCACTTTCATTGTTCTTCATTTTTAGAGATCCTCTGTTTATATAACGAACGCGGGGACAAATTGTCACACCAACCGGATTTTTTTCAACAACAATTAACGTCAAAAAATGTTCTTTATTGTAAAAACAGCATTCTTTTTACCTTCGAACAGGCATTTCCGGAAAAAGTCGTATTTTTGCTGTCAAAATACAAAAGCACAACAATGCCTAAACTGTTTGCAATCAGCGACAAACCAACAATAATTGCAGGTCCCTGCAGTGCCGAAAGCCCCCAACAGCTGCTGTCTGTGGCTGAAAGCATTACACGCGATTCCCGTGTGACAATGATGCGTTTCGGCGTATGGAAACCGCGCACCCGTCCCGGTGGATTCGAAGGTCTCGGCGAGCCAGCCTTGCAGTGGGCCGACGATATACATCGCATTCATCCCACACTACGACTCTGCTGCGAGGTTGCCCGTCCCGAACACATTGAACTATGCCAACAGTACAGAATCGACGCCGTGTGGATTGGAGCCCGCACCAGCGTCAATCCATTCCTTGTCGGCGAACTGGCCGAAGCCCTGCGCGGCAGTGGCATTGCCGTGATGGTCAAAAACCCAATAACACCCGACATAGCCCTTTGGCTAGGTGCCATAGAACGCATCCAACAAGCCGGCATCCAAGATATAGCAGCAATACATCGTGGTTTTTCGACCTACAACAACTTTGGCTACCGTAACAATCCGCTTTGGGAGATCCCTATCGAATTAAAACGGCGAATGCCCGAATTGCCCATACTCTGCGACCCAAGTCATATCGGAGGCCGTCGCGAGCTGGTGGCGTCACTCTCGCAGATGGCTCTCGATCTACACTACGATGGACTTATGATAGAATGCCATCCCGACCCCGACAATGCCCTGACCGACAGCCAGCAGCAGATAACGCCTGCCGAACTCGCCACAATACTTGACAGCCTAAAACTTCGCAGCCTCAACGAGACAGGCCCAAGCGACCTGCAGCGTATGCGCGAGCAACTTGATGTCATCGATGCCGAGATGCTGCGACTTTTAGCCCAGCGAATGAAGATTTCGCGCGACATAGGCACCATAAAACACGCCCACAATATGCCGATATTCCAGCCCCATAGGTGGAAGCAAGTCCTTGAGCAACAAATGCAGGCGGCGCGTGAATTAGGGCTGGACGAAGAGTTTGTGCGCGAGCTTACCGAGAAAATCCACGGCGAAAGCCTGCGTCTACAAAAGAAATAAAAAAAAGGCGACCTGATTGGTCGCCTAATTATTTGTTTTAACTAATAGTTTATTCTGCGTTCGGAACAACAGAAACAAACGAACGGTCCTCGCGGCCCTTGTGAAACTTCACAACGCCGTCGCAAAGAGCGAACAGAGTGTGGTCCTTACCCATTCCGACATTGCGACCAGGGTTGTGGACGGTACCACGCTGACGAACAATAATGTTGCCAGCAATGCAGGACTGACCGCCAAAAATCTTGACACCTAAACGTTTGCTTTCGGATTCACGACCGTTGCTGGAACTACCGACACCTTTTTTGTGAGCCATAATATATACGTTTTAAAAGGTTAGTTACGAAAATTAATTAATGCTGTTGATTTGAATCTGGGTCAGATAGTCACGATGACCGTTCATCTTCTGATATCCTTTGCGACGGATTTTCTTGAAGACGAGAACTTTCTTACCCTTCAAATGTTTCACCACGGTGGCTTTTACGCTGGCGCCACTGATGTAGGGCTGGCCAACGGTAATGTTACCATCATTGTCTTTGAGCATCACGGTGTCAAAAGAAATCTCGCTACCCTCTTCATTCTGAAGGCGGTTGACGAAGATCTTCTGATCTTGGGCTACCTTGAATTGCTTTCCTGCGATTTCAACTATTGCGTACATTTTTAATTATTTATTGTTTATTATTTTTCCACAAAATGGAGTGCAAAAGTACTACATTTTTTTGATATGACAAAAATATTTTTTAAATATTTCTTATCAAACGCTGTATTTCAAAAGATTACATCGTTAAAAATATTCCTTTACCACACCATTGTCGGTGCATTCATCAAGTAGTTGACGTATTGTTTTTCCGTTTTTCGGATGCTTTTTTTCAGGCATTATCTGCACCAGCGGCTCAAGCACAAAACGACGCTGCTGCATCCGGGGATGAGGCAACTGCAGTTCAGGCAGGTCGATAGTCTCATCGTTGTAGAATATCAAGTCTATGTCTATAGGACGTGAGGAGTATTTTTTTGCGGAGAGTTTGGTTTGATCGCTGTCAGGACGAACGCGGCCCAGGTCTTTTTCTATGGCAAGTGCTCTTTTCAAAACCTCCACTGCCGGCAAATCGGTATCGACAACAACAGCTTGGTTTATAAAGTTTTGTTCTGCCTCAAACCCCCACGGCTCGGTTTCGTAAAGCGACGAAGCCGCCGATACAGTTCCAATGCGGTTGGCAATCTCTATGATGGCTTGCATCAGCAGGCTCACCCTGTCGCCCTGGTTGCCGCCGATAAGCAGCGTCACAGTGTTGTTGTGCCACCGTCCCCTGTAGCTTTTCGTGATGTCGTTATGTTCCAGCAAAGCAAGGAAATCCTCACGCGGTATCGGTTTGGCACCAAGCGTACCGAGGTGATTGGTGGGTTGCTGTGCATCGATGAAACGGAAACCGTGTGTAGCAGCAAAGTCAACCATACGAGCAAAGGCCACCTTTGAAGCATCACGCACCGTATGGAACATCGACTCGCCGCTGAACCAGTCGCACAGGCTGACGCCGTAAAGCCCACCAACAAGGCGACCATCCTGGAACGTCTCAAACGAATGTGCAAAACCCTCTTCGTGGAGTCTGCAATAGGAATCCACAAAGTTTCGGCTTATCCACGAGTCACCTTTCTGACCCGGACGCGGCACCGAAGCGCACTGCTCCACAACTTCGCGGAAACAGGTGTCGACACGCACCTCGAAACGACCCGACCGGATTGTACGCTCGAGGCTCTTCGAAAGATTGAAATCTTTCGGCACAAGCACCATACGAGGATCCAGCGAATACCAGTACGGGTCACCATCCTCGTCGTCATACCAAGGGAAAATGCCCATATAATAGGCATTCAGCAGCCACAATGGCTCCAGCGAACCTCCAACGGCAAGGAAACCATCTTTCTCCGAAAGCCTTGGGTCAGGAAAACCGACTTGTTCATCATCAAGCAGATACGCCATACGACATAACTATATTTTTTTGACTGCCAGTGCATAGACAGCAATACTGCAAAACAAAAAGAAGCCTCGGCAGTATGTCGAGGCTATTCTTATGTCAAAAATGCCGTTGCATCACTTTTTGTTGAATTTCAACTCTTGGTCGCCTTCATACATAGTAAGTATGTCACCGTCAATGGTGAATCGGGAGGTCACTTCTGTTCCATTATTCTGGTCCTTAGTGGTAATGGTTCCTTCGCCCTTACCGTCATAAGTGTAGGTGAAGCCACTTGTCTGGTTCAGAGGAAGAGTCATATCGTCCATCGATACCGTACCGACAGTCTTTATTGTTCCAGCCTCCTCGGTTGTAAATGTAAGAGTAGCGTCGGCATTTACAGCATATACTATTGTTTCTCCATACATCGACATCGTAGTACTGTACGAAAGGCGGCCTTCCCAGGTAGTTCCTGAAAGATCCTTGTCTTTCGAGCAGGAGCTGAAACCAATCATCACAAAAGCCATCAAGGCAACATAAAAAAATTTCTTCATAGTAGAATTGTTTAATTGTTTAATTATTTGATTTTCCCGAATAACGTTTTCAAGAATGTATTATTGCACTCAAGACAAAAAAAAGTTCCAAAGTCCAGTTACAAGCACAACACCAAACAGGATTCAGGGAACACATCGCCCCAAGAGCCTCTGTCCATCGTCACAATGCCCGAAAGTTGTTTTTCGGAGACATATCTCCCAAAATCGAACCCTCGCCAGAACAGACTGAAAACAAATCCTTTGCAACGATTTATATTCCACATTTATTCATAAGTTTCATCAAGGCACAAAAACGTTGTTTCCAATACACATTCCCTGTCATATGTACAGTATATGTACAGTACTTGTACAGTATATGTACGCTTTAGAAGCGTACATATACTGTACATATACTGTACAAGTACTGTACAAATGCCTTTGATGGTATATGCTGTGCACCTTTTTTGTACCTTATATGACACTGTGAAACACCAATATCCGCAACGTGTTGGTTTTTAGCCCAAAGCCCCAAAAAGTTGCCTTGCCAGTGCGACACACCCCCCGCTTCGCGTACCCCTCTCCGAGAGGGGATGGCGCGGGGCGATACACTTTAGCCACTATTAAATGTCAACTTAATACTTATTTGCCAATGCAATATTGATTGTCAACGTAATGCGGTAGTCTATCCCTTCTCGGAGATGTGAAGAGACTGCCGGTGGCCGTCCCGATAGCGAAGCGGAGAACAAAGACGAAGGCCGGGGTGTGTCGCGCCGCGCAGCCAAAACCACAATTCACGTAGCCCAAAGTAGTCTAAAGTCCAGCCACAAATGAAACAACAAAAACAAAAAAAAGCCTTGACAAATGTCAAGGCTTTTTTTGTGAATGAAGCTACTTCTTACTTCTGTTTCTTGAAAACAAGGGTACCAAATTCTTCATCAAAATCTTTTATGGTCAACTCGTCGCCGTCAACAGAGAACGGAACGGTCATCAACTCGCCGGTGTCTTCGTCGGGGGTGACACCTGTCAAAGTACCATTTTCACCGTCGAAAGTGTAGGTAAACTTCTCGGATTCTGTGAATCCCATACCTGAAACAGACAGTGTACCCTCCTTGTCAGTGGTGAAAGCAAGAGTAAAGTCAATAGAAAAAGGCATACCTTCGACTGTTTCCGAGAAAGAGGCCTTCCAAGTGGTACCTTCGAGTTTGTCCTTTGAGCAGGAGCTGAAGCCAATCATAACAAAAGTCATAATGGCAACATAAAATAATTTCTTCATAAATTTAATTGTTTTAAATTGGTTATACTATAATTCGCTTTTAATAACTACGTCCGCAAAAAAATATTGTGCAGACATATAACATTTTTATCCGCAGTGCATAAAACGCTTCACCAGTTCGAGAGTCTTCTCGGGGTCGTTGCCTATCTCGGCACGCAGGTTGCGGTCGTTATATGAGCGCAAATCCTTGATTATTCCATCAATAAGCTGCGGAGCAAAGACACCTTGTGCCTCATATACGGCACGGTCACGCTCAAGGATGTCGGCGCTGGCGGCACAGCTATCGGGCAGCACGTCGAGGCGTTTCAGCACATCCTCGTGTTCAAAAATGTTCACACTGACGTAGCGGTCCTTGGCATACTGGACAGCATTCTCCATCTCGAAGCCGTGGCGAGCAGCAACAGTCATACCGGCCAGCAGCAGATATACGTTGGCGCTGCCGTCAGGAGTGCGCAGCTCAATGGTCTGTTTGTGACTGAAATCCACATCTTCCTTGGATTCCAACGGGTTGCAATGAGCCATCATATTGCCGCTACCTTTGGTCCAACCAAGCGGTACGCGGACCATAGCACTGCGGTTGCGATCGCCCCAGCAGATGTTGGTCGGAGCCTCCTGATGAGGCACCAGGCGGAAGTAGCTGGTGGGGTTGGTGTCGCCGAAAGCGGTCAACGAACCGGCCAGGCTCAAGATGCCAGCGATGGTCTTGTGGGCCACCTCGCTAAGGCCATTCTCGCCCACGTACATATTCTTGCCATTCTTGCTGACACGGGTGTGGATGTGCATACCGCTGCCGGCCTTACCGACAGTGATTTTCGGGGCAAAGGTAACGGTGATGCCATAGCGATAGCCAAGTGAGCGCATAATCCATTTGGCAATTACCAGCTGGTCAGCGGCATCTTCAAGAGTTGTTGGCAGGAACTCTATCTCATTCTGTTCGTACATTGTATCGCCTACAGTGAAGTTGCCAACTTCGCTGTGGCCGTATTTGATAAGGCCGCCGCATTCAGCGATGAGCTTCATTGCCTCTGTACGGAAGTCCTCGAACTTGCAGAAGGGGCGCGATGCGTGGTATCCTCGCTGATCGGCAGGCAGATAGTCCTCTTCCTTAGGAGCAACGACGTAGTATTCAAGCTCGCCCATAACCTCGAATTCCATACCGTCCGTGGCCTTGCGGAAAGCTTCGCCAGCCTTGTGCAGCGTATACTCAGGAGCCATTTCGAAAGGCTCGCCGTCCTTAGTGTAGAAGTTACACAGTATGTCTAATGTCGGAATCTCGGCAAAGGGATTAATGAACGCCGTGCGGAAACGCGGAATGACGTAAAGATCCGAGCTGCCAGCCTCGAGAAATGGAAACAGGCTCGAACCGTCGACACGCTCGCCGGATGCAAGTACTTCGCGGATATGGTCATAACTGTTGATGACGAAATTGAGCGTCTTCAAACGACCGTCGTTGGCCATATAGCGGAAGTTGACCATCTCGATTCCCATCTCTTCGATGACACGCATAATGTCGTCGCGGGTGAACTCGCTTGCGGGTTTCTGCAGAAACGCCACAAGTCTGTTAGGGTTTAGTTTATAGCTATTTGTACTCATTTTTAATTCTGTTTTGATTTTTTTGGGGTTGCAAAGATACGAACAAAAAGACAAATAGAGGCAAAAACGCTGAAAAATATTTTTTTAGCATTTTTAAACCCTGTTTTTTCCTCTCTCCCATACACAGTCTTTTCTCCCACCTTTCAGTTCAAGAAAAAAGTCTCCATTCAAGCTATCCTGTCTGTATTACTTGCTCGACATCAACAACTAACATTGTTGCATCAGAGGAATTCTTTTTTTCATTAACAGGCGGGCAATAAAACAGCGCTACATTCGTTAAAAATATCAAAAAACAAACAAAAAACATCTATACATTATGTTCAAAAAAGAGACCTATATTGCTCGCCGCGAACAACTGCGCAAGGACGTAGGACACGGCATTATCATCATTCAGGGCAACCACGAGGCTTCCTGCAACTATCCTGACAACACTTACTGGTTCCGCCAGGACAGCACATTCCTCTATTTCTTTGGACTTCAGCGCGAAGACCTTGTTGGCGTGCTCGACTGCGACAACGGCAAGGATTATGTTTTCGCCAACGACTACGACATCGACGACATAATCTGGACAGGTCCACTGCCCAGTGTCAAGGAGCTGGCCGCCAGCGTGGGCGTCGCAAACAGCGGCGACCTCAAGGCCCTGCAAACACTTTGCACCAAGACTGTGGGCGAGGCTCGCAAAATTCACTACCTCCCCCCCTATCGTGCGGACAACACACACCAAATCAGCGAACTGCTTGGCATCAATTACAACGCAGTGACTCGCTATGCCTCTATGGACCTTATCAAAGCCTGTGTAAAGCAGCGCAGCATCAAGAGTAACGAAGAAATCGAGGAAATTGAGAAGGCTATCGCCACGGCCTACAATATGCACGTTGGAGCTATGAAGATGGCAATGCCTGGCCGCTATGAGTATGAACTCGCCGGCTTTATGCAGGGCGAGGCTTGGAAAGGCAACGGCCCTGTCAGTTTCCCAGTCATTATGACCATCCACGGTGAGACGCTGCACAATCACGGCCACAACAACAAACTGGTCGAAGGACGTATGCTGGTGATGGATGCCGGCTGCGAAACGGCGATGAACTATTGCAGCGACATCACACGCTCGGTGCCGGTAGGAGGACACTTCAACGAACGCCAAAAAGCTATTTATGAGATTGTCCTCAACGCCAACCTTGAAGCCATCCGAGTCACCCGTCCCGGCATCACCTATCAAGAGGTTCACACCGCAGCAAGCCGCATTTTGGCACAGGGTTACAAGGATCTCGGCATACTGAAAGGCAACATCGACGACATCGTCGCCAACGGCGCACACAGCCTGCTGATGCCCCACGGTTTGGGACATATGATGGGACTCGACGTACACGATATGGAAAACTACGGCCAAATCAACGTAGGCTATGACGACGAGACGCGTCCTAGCGACCAGTTCGGTCTTGGCAGCCTCCGTTGCGGACGTCGCCTGCAGCCAGGCTTTGTCATCACCGACGAGCCAGGATGTTACTTCATCCCTGCCCTCATCGACAAATGGCACGCAGAAGGCACCAACAAGGACTACATAAACTTCGACGAGCTTGAGAAATGGAAAGACTTTGGTGGCATTCGAATCGAAGACGATGTCCTAGTAACTGAGACAGGTTGCCGCGTCCTCGGCAAACCGATACCAAAGACTGTTGCTGAAATCGAAGCCACAATGGCCAACTAATCACCAACAATATAATAAAAAAAAGAACGCCCCATTTAGGGCGTTCTTTTTTTTAAATGCCAAGTTGAAACTTATTTCACAACAAGTTTCTTCACCATATTCACATTTTCACCGCTGATGCGGACGAAGTAGGCACCCTGGGCAAGGCCGGAGACCTCCATCGTCTTCACGCAGTCGCCTTCGCAACTCATCGAGTCGCTCATAACGACGCGGCCGTTCATATCAACGATGCTTACCGACACAGTGCCGTTGACACCGCTCAGGGCGATGGTCGTCGTGCTGCTGGTCGGGTTC